>JANNXN010000184.1:0-24864 GCA_031409595.1 Rhodobiaceae bacterium | reverse complement strand
AAGACCTGCAAGCGCTGCACATGATTTCCGCAATATAGAGACGCTGTCGACACTGTCCCCTCCCTCGGAAACCATCGCCAAGAACTAAACTCCTATAATAGGAACATGTCAAGGGGGCTAGGAAAATAAATATTAGAATCTCGCAGGAATGAGGGCATCGCCCTACTCAATATCCTCAATGGCCTCATTGCTGATGCCTTGGATGCGTTTGGCCAGCGAGGCCTGGATGAAGTCGTCCAGGCCGCCGTCCAGCACCGCGTCGGGGTTAGTGCTGGTGAAGCCGGTTCTGAGGTCTTTGACCAATTGATAGGGCTGCAGGACGTAGGAGCGAATTTGGTGGCCCCAGCCTATTTCGGTTTTCTTGGCGTTTACGGCGTCGGCTTTTTCCTGCTGTTTTTGCAGTTCAAGTTCGTAGAGGCGGGCTTTCAGCATTTTCCAGGCGGTGGCGCGGTTTTTGTGTTGGGAGCGCTCGGCCTGACAGGCGACGACGATGCCGGTTGGCTGATGGGTTATGCGCACGGCTGAATCTGTTGTGTTGACGTGCTGGCCGCCGGCGCCCGATGCGCGGTAGGTGTCGATTTTGCAGTCGCTTTCGTTGATCTGGATATCGATATCGTCATCAATGACGGGATAGGCCCAGACCGAGGCGAATGATGTGTGACGCCTGGCGTTTGAGTCATAGGGCGATATGCGCACCAGGCGATGGACACCGGATTCGGTTTTCAGTTTTCCATAGGCGTTGTGGCCCTTGATCTCGAGGGTGCAGGACTTGATGCCGGCTTCTTCACCGTTGTGCTCGTCGAGAACGGACACCTTGAATTTATTCTGGTTGGCCCAGCGCGTGTACATGCGCATGAGCATGGAGGCCCAGTCCTGGCTTTCGGTGCCCCCTGCTCCGGCGTTGATTTGCACGTAACTGTCGTTGCCATCGGCCTCGCCTGACAGGAGAGTTTCGAGTTCCTGTTCGGCCACATCGGCTTGCAGCTTGGTGAGCGCCTTCTCGGCTTCGGTGACGATGGCAGAATCGCCTTCCAGCTCACCGAGTTCTATGAGGCCCACATTGTCTTCGATGGTTTGCTCAAGCCGCAACACTGAAGAAATGCGGGCGTCCAGATCCTGGCGTTTGCGCATGACTTCTTGCGCTTTTTGCGGATCATTCCAGAGGGCGGGATCTTCTGACTTGGCGTTCAGTTCGGCCAACTGGCGGATGGCTGCATCCCAGTCAAAGGTGCCTCCTTAGCAGCCCAATAGACTGCTTCATCTCTTCTACGAGTTTGCCGATTTCAGCGCGCATGATTTGAAAAACTCTCAGATGTGGTGTTGCAGGCTCAATAGAGGCCGCCGGTGCCTGTCGTCAACCCGCCATCTTCTTCGCTGGTTTCGTCGACTGGAACTGGTGGCACAATTTGGTAGCCCTCGCCCTGATTTTCGTCGCTCAGCAACGCTTGACCAATAATAGTGGTGGTTTCTGGTGGTTCATCGCCCGGTTTAAATGCTTCGAGGATGACGCCTTCCTGGCCAAATATGGCGCGCTGGCCAGTTCCGGCGTCGATTGGAATCAACTCGATGGCGCGCGGCACGCGGAACGGTGTTGCTGGCTGATCACGCAATGCAAGCCGCATGAAATCAGCCACGATCGGTGCCGCCAATTCGCCGCCAGTGCGCTTTTTGCCCATCGGCTTGGGATTGTCGAAACCCACATAAACCCCGACTACCAGGTCTGGGGTGTAGCCAATGAACCAGGCGTCTTTTTCCTCGTTCGATGTGCCGGTCTTGCCAGCAACCGGTTTGCCGACGGCCAGAAGTTTCTTGCCAGTTCCCCGCTGAACAACACCTTCCATCATCGACGTGATCTGATAGGCCGTATAGGGACTCATGACCTGCTCGCGCACATCGACGAGATCAGGTTCAGCGCTGCCAGCGGTGTAGGTTTCCTGCTGGCATGCCGAGCAATCCCTTTTGTCATAGCGGAATATGGTGCGGCCATAACGATCCTGCACGCGGTCAATCAACGTTGCTTCGATTTTTTTGCCGCCATTGTCGAAGATGCTGTAGGCGGTGGTCATTTTCATCAGTGAGGTTTCGCCAGCGCCGAGCGCCATTGAAAGATGTTCTGGCATGTTTTCGTAAATGCCGAGGCGCTGGGCAAGGTCAACAATTTTCGTCATTCCGAGATCGCTGGCCAACCTGACGGTCATGGCGTTTCGTGATTGTTCAATACCGCGACGCAGGGTTGACGGACCATAAAATTTGTCCTGGTAGTTTTTGGGCTTCCATACTTTGCCATCCTGCAACTTGTATTCAACCGGCGCATCGAGAATAACCGATGAGGGCGTGTAACCATTGTCGAGCGCTGCCGCATACGCCACGGGTTTGAACGATGAGCCTGGCTGGCGCTTGGCTTGCACGGCGCGATTGAACTGGCTGTTGCCATAGGAAAATCCACCAACCATGGAAAGCACACGGCCCGTATGCGGGTCCATCGCCACCAAGGCGCCTTCAACATCGGGAATTTGCACCAGGTGCCACTTGGCATCTTCATTGCTGGGGGCCACATAGATGACATCGCCTTTGGCCAACACATCAGATGCTGCCACAATCTTCGGGCCAAGCCTGGCGCCATCATCATATTTCCGCGCCCAGCCCATCAATGCCACCGGGATCAAACCGGTCTCGCGGGCTTCCTCAAGCTTGCCATCGGCGAGCGCTTTGGGCTGCAGGCCAATTTTCGCCTCAGCCTCACCCACGTCCAAGACTATCGCCAACCGCCATGGCGCCACATCATCCGGAATTTTGATTTTTGCGAGCGGCTCACCCCAATCACCGGTGGTGTCGATTTGCTTTACGGGACCGCGAAAGCCGCGTTTGCGATCAAAGGAAATCAGGCCACGGGCGAGCGCTTGCCTTGCAAAGATTTGAAGCTTGGGATCAAGCGTGGTGCGAACCGACAGGCCGCCTTTGCCCAGGGTATCTTTACCGTAGAGATCAATCAATTCGCGGCGAACTTCTTCGGCAAATGATTCCGCTGCGAAAAGCTTGGCACCGACGGGCCGGGGATTTATCTCCAATGGCTTGGCACTGGCTGCATCGAGCTCCGCCTGAGTGATGTAACCGTTCTCAAACATCTGCTGCAGGACCCAATTGCGCCGCTCGATGGCGCGCTCTTTGAATTTGAACGGATGATAGTTGTTAGGGCCCTTCGGCAGCGCCGCAAGGTAGGCCATTTCTTCGAGGTTAAGTTCGGTCAGTGATTTGCCGAAATAGTTAAGCGAAGCGGCAGCGATGCCATAGGAGTTAAGGCCGAGAAATATTTCATTGAGATAGAGTTCGAGAATTTGATCCTTGGTAAAAGCTTTTTCGATGCGCTGAACGATCAAGGCTTCACGGAGTTTTCGCGTAACTGTTTGTTCATTGCCGAGAAGAAAGTTTTTGGCAACCTGCTGGGTGATTGTGGAAGCGCCGACGATTTGCCCTTCGCGGCCCAGCTTGATCATGGTGTAGCGTATCCCGGCAGCAGCGATGCCGCGCCAATCGAGCCCGCCGTGCTGGTAAAATGTTTTGTCTTCGGCCGAGAGGTAGGCCTGGATCAACCTCTTGGGTACGGAGTTTATGGGAATGAAGAGACGTCTTTGGTCGGCATATTCAGCGAGCAGTGAGCCATCGGCAGCATGAATGCGCGTCATGACTGGCGGTTCGTAGGACGCGAGCTGCTTATAGTCGGGGAGATCCTTGGAGACGTCGTAAATTACAAAGGCCAGGGCCGCGGCCAAGCCAAGAAAGATCGTAAATCCTGCGGCAAAAAGCCAACCAATAAATCTCAGCATTTTACGATTTCTGACCTAATTCCGTTTCCAACAGCGCGATAGCACAATTGCCTGAGTGGCCGCAAAGCAATTGCTATGCCCTTAATGTGGCCAAGGCTGGGCACGGAACGAACTGCCCCGGCTTAGCCGCTATGGGCTGTTCTCATCAATTCAGTCTTGCGCTCCCCAACGATCTCTAAAGATGAGTGACTGCAGATCGAGGCGTTTTCGCCAACCGCGGGCTTCCAATTCTGGGGATTGGTGGAGTTCTGCCACGTAACCCAAGCAAAGATAGGCCACGGGGACCACTTGCTCCGGCAAGCCGAGGATGTGGCGAACATCTGCATCATTGAAAATGCTGACCCAGCCGACGCCCAAACCCTCGGTGCGAGCGGCGAGCCATAGATTTTGAACGGCGCAAACAGTCGAATAGAGATCGGTGTCGCGATTATGGGTTCGCCCAAGAACAACGGGGCCGCAGCGTTCACGGTCACAGGTAACGCATAGATTGATTGGCGCTTCCACAATGCCTTCGAGCTTCAAAGAACTGTAAAGCGCCAGCTCTTCATTCTTGAATAGCTTCGCAGCCTCGCTGTTGGCTCTGGTGAAAGCAGCCTTGATGGCCTGCTTGGTTTGAGAATTTGAAATCACGATGAAATTCCATGGCTGCATGAAACCCACTGATGGCGCATGGTGGGCTGCGAGCAACAGCTGCTGCAGTGTTTCGGGTGGGATGGCACGCGGCAGAAATTGGCTTCTCACATCGCGCCTGGTAAATATGGCGCGGTAAACCGCTTCTCTTTCGGCAGTGCTGAACGGCCCTGCGGCGATTAGATTATGATCTGTGTTTGGCATCTCAGGTCCCCTTGAAAGCATGGCAGCAACAGCTCTGCCATCCACGCAGAACCTGCAACGATGCAAGGCCGGTCTTCTGACTTCGGCTTCCTGTGAGGCGACGCCTTCCCTGCTCTTCACGAGCACGTGGCCTATGTCGCTTCATCCACCTTACAGCGTTGGGCACGTTGCGGAGTTCAACCGCATTCCCGATTCTCCAACTTGCGTTGGCACCTTGCAGGAGAATGCCTAGCGAAATCGACGGGGATGATCAAGGTCGGTTGGGCAATGAGTGACACTTCAGTTGGAGTTTGAGGCCACCAGTTCAGTGGAGAAGTAGTTGTCGACGGCCGTGGCAAAGGCTTTGGCAATCTTCTTGTGCCATTCGGCGGACTTTAGCAATTTCTCATCGGATTGACTGGAAAGGTAGCCGAGCTCCAGGAGAACGGAGGGAACGTCCGGGGCTTTCAAGACCATGAAGCCGGCGGACCGCATGGGTTTGCCGGTCATGAGAGTTAGCGGTTTCAACTGGGTAACGACTTTTTTGGAAAACAGGACGGCGTGGTTTTTGGATTCCCTTTGGGTGAGGTCGATCAATATGTCCGTGATTTCCTGATTTTCGGTCTGCAGATCCAGTCCACCGATGATGTCCGAGCGATTTTCCTTCTTGGCCAGCTCCTCTGCTTCGGCGTCGGATGCCTTGTCTGATAGAGTATAGATTGTAGCGCCACGGGCATCCTTGCCTTTCACCGTATCAGCATGAATTGCGATGAGGAGATCGGCCTTGTTCTTGTGCGCCACCTCAACACGCTGACGCAGGCTAATGAATTTGTCGCCCGTGCGGGTCAGTATCACATCATAGTTTCCAGATGCCGTGAGCGCCTTGCGGAGGGCCTGTGCGAAAGCCATCACGATGTCTTTTTCCCGGGTGCCGTTGGGGCTGATGGCGCCGGGATCAATGCCGCCGTGACCAGGATCGAGGACAATGACTTTGCGGCCGGGCTTTTTTTCGGTGGGCGGTTGAATGCTGGTGATTGTGATTTCAGGTGCTTTGACATCCGCCAATTCGGCGAGTTTCATCTTGTCCTTGGCCTGGTCAGCCTCGAAGGATTTGACAAATGCCGCCTCGGTTGTTTTGACCAAGTCCACCACAATGCGGGCGGGCTTGCTGCCTTCCGCGGCAACCAAGAATGACTTTTCGATCAGGACCGGGCCTTTGGTGTCAATCACAATGCGGGACTTGCCGTTGTCGAGAACACCGTAGCGGTATTCAGTTACCAGTCCGCGGACTTTTCTGCCAATTCCTGTGGGAAGATTAAATGTCATGCCAGGCATGTCGATTATGACGCGGTAAGGATCTGGGAGGACGTAAACGCTGTAGTTCACTGCCTGCGAGACGTCGGCGACGAAGCGGGTTCGGTTGTCATCACCGCCTACCCGGGCACCAGTCGTTACGGCTTCGGCATTACCCGGTGAAGTTTGTAAGAATATGATAAATAAAGATATTATTGCTGAAACAAAGGACGCAAAAAGGTGCGCCAAGAACCCGGCCCGGGCTTTACAAGCATTTGGCACCCTTGCAATCATCCTGCCCTCAACTACCTCAGGCAATGTTAGGCGGCCTATGGTTAACCTAAGGTTTCCTTAACGCCTGGCAGGCCAAAACACTGCGACCTTGCAATGTCGGGTCAGGCTCCCTAAACAAGGGGGGTCTCTTCGGCATATCCGATTCATTCAATTGGGTTGCAAGAGCAACAATTTCGCGCCCGAAGGGTCCGGAGAACCAATTGGTTTACCCCTTCATGTCGCGTTTAAGTGGGGTGCCTCGTAGGGCGCCTAGCGTTCCCTGCAGTTTGGAAAACTGTCGGCGGGATCGCAAATGAGTTTAACCGTTCGGATCAATTTGATCCGGGCAAACATTAATGTGGGTCATGGTTCAAAACACGTTGATTGCGCCTCATGCAGCTGGAATGACAGCCTACGCAGGGTCGTACGCATCAGGGGACGTGTTGAGTTGGATCAGGCCCTTTTCGCGCCGGTCGGCCCGTCGGGCTCTCTGGTTTCTCATGTCCGGACTAGGGACCATTGAAGCCTCACCGCCAACCCGCGCTAGGGAAAGAAAAACATGGGCAGCAAAATGCTCATCGATGCCACTCATGCTGAGGAAACACGCGTTGTCGTGGTCCGCGGCAACCGCATCGAGGAATTCGACTTTGAAAGCGCTGCCCGCAAGCAGTTAAAAGGCAATATCTATCTGGCCAAGGTGACGCGGGTTGAACCCTCGCTGCAGGCGGCGTTTGTGGAGTATGGTGGAAATCGCCATGGCTTCCTGGCCTTTTCAGAAATTCACCCCGACTATTATCAGATTCCAATGGCCGATCGTCAGGCCCTTTTGCGCGAGCAAGAGGAGGATGAAGCCAATGAACAGGATGACGACGATGACGATGACAATCAGGACGAGAGTCATTCATCGGAGCGGGCCGCACCTTTAGAGGCTGCAGACACTGAGGCACAGGTTTCGGAAGATGCTGACGATGAATCAGAGGGTGACGATGCGGAACCGCAATCGGTATCGGATGAAGGCGGTGAAGAAGCCGTCAATGGCAATGAAGCGCCCGCAATCGGTGAAACCGGCGAAGGTGTGGTTGCGGTAGAAGAAGACGCCGAGAACCAGAAAATCGAGTCCATCGGGGCAGAAGATGCACTTGAAGAAGTGCCACGGCGGGCCCGCCGGGCACCTCGCCGCCAGTATAAAATTCAGGAAGTTATCAAGCGCCGCCAGGTGATTCTGGTTCAGGTTGTGAAGGAAGAGCGCGGCAACAAGGGCGCTGCACTCACAACCTATCTGTCGTTGGCAGGCCGGTATTGCGTTCTGATGCCCAACACGGCGCGCGGTGGCGGAATTTCCCGCAAGATTACGGATGCCGGTGACCGCCGCCGCCTCAAGGAAGTGGCCCGCGATGTGGAGGTTCCGCAGGGCATGGGGCTGATTGTCAGAACGGCAGGCGCCCAGCGCACACGACCTGAAATCAAGCGTGACTTTGACTATCTGATGCGCCTTTGGGAAAATGTCCGCGATCTGACCTTGCATTCCACAGCCCCTGCCCTCGTTTACGAGGAAGGCAGCCTGATCAAGCGTTCGATACGCGATCTCTATACAAAGGATGTTGAAGAGGTTTTTGTGGAGGGCGAAGAGGCTTACCGCGAAGCCAAAGACTTCATGAAAATGCTGATGCCGAGCCACGCCAAAAACGTCAAGCTCTACAAGGATGCGCGACCGCTGTTTTCAAAGCATCAAACTGAAACCCAACTGGATGCTCTTTATTCACCCACGGTGACACTGCCTTCGGGTGGCTACATTGTGATGAACCAGACCGAGGCTTTGGTTTCGGTTGACATCAACTCCGGCAAGGCCACACGCGAGCACAATATTGAAGACACCGCTCTCAAAACAAACCTTGAGGCTTGCGATGAAATTGCCCGCCAATTGCGTTTGCGCGACTTGGCTGGCCTTGTGGTTATCGACTTCATTGACATGGAGGAGAACCGCAACAATCGCTCGGTTGAGCGGCGGCTCAAAGATGCGCTGAAGAATGATCGCGCCCGCATCCAGGTGGGGCGGATCAGCCACTTCGGCCTCATGGAAATGTCGCGGCAAAGATTGCGGCCTGGCATTTTGGAAGGCTCGTCACGCACCTGCCCACACTGCGAAGGCCGTGGCATGGTTCGCTCGATTTCATCGTGTGGATTATCTGTGCTGCGCGCCATTGAAGAGCATTTGATGAGCAAGAAGGCAGAACACCTTACGGTGAAATGCTCACGGGAAGTTGCCTTCTATGTGCTGAATGAAAAGCGCGACAATCTTCTTTCGATTGAACAAGCCTATGGAATTTCCGTATTCATCGTTCCAAGCGACGACATGAAGGGTTCGCAGGCGGTTATCGAGCGGGCTGGCGAACGCAATATTGTCATTCGAAAAGCCCCGCCATCTGTCAAAATTGATTCGGCTTATGAAGAAGACGCTGAGGAGGAAGTTGAGGACATTGAAGTCGACAGCCCCGACGTTACAGAAGTTGAGACTGTTCCTTCCGAGCGCGGCGAGACCTCGGAGACGCCAGATGATGGCGCTGATGGCGGGCGCGGCAAGCGGCGCAGACGTGGACGGCGCGGCGGCCGACGCGGTGGCCGTGACATGGATGACAATCCGATGGCTGCCGGCGCTGATGGCGAGTCTGACGAGGCCGCTGAATCTGGCATAACCGAAGTTGTCGAACGCGATGAAGTTGTTTCAGTCGGTGGCGACGGGGATGCGCCTGCGGGAAACGCTGAAAACGAAGGTGGTGAGCGCGGACCGAAGCGTCGGCGTGATCGCTGGGGCCGTAACAGAAATGGCCGCAACAGGAGTGGTCGGGAAGCAAGTGAAAGCGAGGCATCGCCTCCAGCTGAAGCGCGTGATATCCGGCCAGAACGGGAAGTTGTGGCGCCGCCTGCGGCTGTCATCGAAATTCTTTCCAAACCGGTGGAAGTGCGTAAATGGCAACCACCTGCACCGACTATTGCTCCAACTGAAATACCCAAGCCAAAGGCGGGTTGGTGGAGTAAGCGCGGTTAGGCAGTTTTGGGGCCTCAAACTCGCCGCATTTGAACCTGAAACAGCGCGTTCAAGTGCGGCGTATTCCGATATTGAGCAAGAGATGATGCGAAAGCTAACAGCCCTTTGTCTTGCACTCGTCATGGCGTTTACGAGCCTGGCCGTGCCGGGGATGGCTGCGTCAAAAAAACGGCAACAGGGCCCTTCGCTGCCGCTTATCCGCGATGCAGAAATTGAAGGGCTGCTTCGCCTTTACACCAGACCATTGTTTGCGGCTGCTGGCCTCAAACCCTCGGCAATTCGCGTTTACATTATCAAGAACGACAAAATAAACGCTTTTGTGGCGGAGGGACAGCGCCTCTTTGTGCACACGGGATTGCTGATGCGGTCCAAAACCCCCAACGAACTGATTGGCGTGTTGGCGCATGAAACGGGACACATTGCGGGTGGGCATCTGGCGCGAATGGGCATTGAGCTGGACAAAGCCAGCACGCAATCCATCATCGGCGCGTTGATTGGTGTTGCAGCCGTTGTGGGCGGAGCCGCCAGTGGACAACAGGGTGCTTCGCAGGCCGGGCAAGGCATTATGATGGGATCGCAGGGCTTTGCACAACGTGGTTTCCTCTCTTACCAACGCAGCATGGAAGCATCAGCGGACCAGGCGGCCTTGAAATACCTGAATGCAACTCAGCAATCCACCAACGGCATGTTGTCAATGTTTCAGACGCTGGCAAATGAGTCGCTGGCTTCACTGGAAAACGCTGATCCCTATCTTCTATCGCACCCCATGCCACTGGACAGAATTCGCAACCTGGAAATTGCCGCCAAAAAATCCGCTTATTTCAAGTCAGCGGACAAGCCTGAAATCATGCTCCGGCACGAGTTGATGCAAGCGAAATTGTCGGGCTTTCTGGACACGCCGCAGTTGGTGTTTCAGCGTTACCCCTCGAAAGATCAAAGCCTGCCCGCCCGCTATGCGCGGTCAATTGCGATGTTCCGGAAAGGCGACACCAAGAACGCCATTCCCATTATCGACAGCCTGATCAGAGATGTTCCGCAAGATCCCTATTTTTGGGAGTTGAAGGGCCAGGCGTTGCTGGAAGGCGGCCAGCCCGCCAAAGCGCTGGTGCCCTTGAAGCAGGCCAGCAAATTGCTGCCAAACAACGGCCTTATCCAAATTCTCTATGCGCAGGCGCTGATTGCCACGGAAAACAAAGCCAATGCCAAAGAGGCGGTTCGTTTATTGACAATTGCGAAAAAAACCGAGCCGGATTCAGTTGACGTTCACAAATATTCTGCATTGGCCTACGCCCAGCTGGGAGATATTCCCCGGGCTGAATTGGCAACCGCACAGGCCGCATTGGCCCAGGGAGACAATGCCTTGGCTGCGGAAAAAGCCAAAATCGTCATGACCCAGTTCAAGCATGGAACGCCTGAATGGTTCAAAGCTAACGATATTTTGAACTTTACGAACAAACCTTAGGATTGACCCCGACCTGCTTTATCGGGCAAATGGGCAATGAAATTGTGAGGATTATCATGCGCAAACTGCTTATCACCGCCCTGTTGACGATGGGGATTGGCACTTTTGCCCATGCGGCTGAATTCAATCCGGAACAACGCCAAGAGGTGGAATCCATCATCAGGGATTATTTGGTTGGTCATCCTGAATTATTGCGCGAGATGAGCGACTTGCTGCAGCAAAAGGAAAAACTGGCGGAAGAAGAATTGCAGAAGGGTGGCCTCGCAAAGCACGCCGAACAAGTGTTCCGCGACAAGGGTGATTACGTGGCTGGAAACCCAAAAGGCGATGTCACGATGGTTGAGTTCTTTGATTACAACTGTGCCTGGTGCAAAAAGGGCATGCCGGAAGTCCTGGGTTTGCTGGACGATGACAAGGAGCTCAGACTCGTCTTGAAGGAATTTCCGATATTTGGCGAAGACTCCGATTATGCCGCCAAGGCAGCAATTGCCGCAGGTGTGCAGGGTAAATATTGGGAACTGCACCTGGCCATGCTTGGCCACGAGGGCAAAATCACAAAACCGTCGGTTGATGAACTTGCGGCGGGTCTTGGACTGGATATGGCGCAGCTGAAAATCGATATGGAATCTTCCACTACCATTGACCTGCTCGATCGCAATCGCGAGCTGGCGGGAGCTCTTGCCATAAATGGCACTCCGGCGTTCGTTATCGACGACAAGCTGATACCGGGATATTTACCCAAAGAGGAATTGGCAGCCGCGATTAACGAAGTCCGTAAAAAGGGCTGTTCGCTTTGCTGAGCAATGCGCTCGCCGCTTCCATGTTTGATGGCTGCAGCATATAACACTTGCTAGATATAGATTCTGATGGCGGCTGCATGAAACCGATTTACATATTGAACGGGCCAAATCTTAACCTTCTTGGCCAACGGGAACCGGGGATTTATGGCCCCGACACCATCGCCGACTTAGAGCGGCGCTGCGCGGCGAAGGCGAAATCTGTGGGCCACACGATTGAATTCAGGCAAACCAACACCGAGGGTGAGCTGATCAACTGGATTCACGAGGCCCAGGAAAAGGCCTGCGGAATCATTGTCAATGGTGCTGCCTACACGCATACCTCGGTTGCCCTCCATGACGCGCTGAAGGCGGTCAATTTGCCAACAATTGAGGTGCATCTGTCTAATATCTACAAGCGCGAACCCTTCCGCCATCACAGCTACATATCTCCTGTTGCCCATGGCGTCATTTGCGGCTTTGGTGGGCAGAGCTATGAGTTGGCTATTGAAGGCCTGTCCAATATTCTGAAATCAACGGGAAAGGGATGAACTGATGCCCTCGAAGAAAAGTCCTCCAGCCAAATCGGCCAGTCCGGAACTTGATCTTATTCGCAATCTTGCGGCTATTCTGGATGAAACGGGGCTTTCAGAAATTGAACTCGATCAGAAGGGCACGCGCGTTCGCGTCTCACGGACGATGACGGCCTACGCAAGTGTAGCGTCACAAGCACCGATTGCCCCTGCGATTGCCACAGCGCCAACGCCGGTTGTGATTCGAGCCTCTGATGCCGATCATGCGGGGACGGTTAAATCGCCAATGGTGGGAACAGTCTATATGGCCGCCTCTCCCGGCAGCGCCAACTTCATTGAACTGGGCGCTGAAGTGAAACAGGGGCAGACCTTGCTCATCATCGAAGCGATGAAGACGATGAACCAAATACCTTCGCCAGTGGCTGGCAAAGTTACCCATATTTTTGTTGGCAATGGCGATCCGGTTGAATTCGGTGAATCCCTTGTGACAATTGAGTAAGCGATGTTTGACAAAATTCTCATAGCTAACCGGGGCGAAATCGCCCTTCGCGTGCTCCGCGCCTGCCGCGAGCTTGGCATTCAAACGGTTGCTGTGCATTCAACCGCGGATGCTGATGCGATGCACGTTCGCCTCGCCGACGAGAGCGTTTGCATCGGACCGCCGCCAGCGCGCGACAGCTATCTGAACATTCCGGCGATTGTTTCGGCTTGCGAAATTACCGGGGCCGAAGCTGTGCATCCAGGCTACGGATTTCTTTCGGAGAACGCCAAGTTTGCAGAGATTCTGACCGAGCATGGCATCAAGTTCATCGGACCATCGGCAGATAACATTCGCACGATGGGCGACAAGATTGAAGCCAAGCGCACAGCCAAGGCCTTGGGCATTCCGGTTGTTCCGGGTTCGGAAGGCGGCATATCGGATATTTCGGAAGGCAAGCGCGTCGCCAAGGAAATAGGCTATCCGGTTATTGTCAAGGCAACGGCGGGCGGCGGCGGACGCGGCATGAAAGTTGCCCATAGCGAGGCCGAACTGGAAGTGGCCTTGAGCACCGCACAGACGGAAGCCAAGGCGGCGTTCGGCAATGAAGAAGTTTATATCGAAAAGTATCTGGTGTTGCCGCGCCATATTGAAATTCAGGTGCTGGGCGATGGCCAGGGCAATGCGGTCCATTTGGGCGAGCGTGATTGCTCGCTGCAGCGCCGGCACCAAAAGATTTGGGAAGAAGCGCACTCGCCTGCCCTCAATGCAGCACAGCGTGATCAAATCGGCAACCGCGTAGCGAAGGCCATGGCTGACATCAGTTATGAGGGGGTCGGCACGATTGAATTTCTTTACGAGAACGGCGAGTTCTATTTCATTGAGATGAATACGCGGTTGCAGGTTGAACATCCGGTGACTGAAATGATTACCGGACTTGATCTGGTGCAAGAACAAATTCGCGTCGCCAACGGATCCAAATTGCAATACAAACAGAGCGATATTACGTTCTCGGGCCATGCCATCGAATGCCGGATCAATGCGGAAAACGCCAAAACATTTGTGCCATCGCCCGGCCGTGTTGATGCGGTGCATTTTCCCGGCGGATTGGGTGTTCGGGTGGATTCGGCACTCTATGCCGGATACAAAATCCCACCCTATTATGACAGCCTTGTCGGCAAGCTGATTGTGTTCGGGAAAACCCGCACCGAATGCATGATGCGCCTCAAGCGCGCCATGGGAGAGTTTGTGATTGAGGGTGTGGAAACCACCATTCCGCTTTTCCAGCGCCTGCTGGCGGAACCCAATATTATTGACGGGCACTATGACATTCACTGGCTGGAGAACTATCTCGCGCGAGATGCGTAGTGGATACGATTACACCACAAATTTTGCTTCGCGCTTATGCCGCTGGCATTTTTCCCATGGCGGAAACCGCGCAGGACAGCGCACTCTATTGGGTTGATCCAGAGGAGCGGGGGATTATTCCGCTGGATGGCTTGCATATTTCGCGGTCACTTCGAAAGCAGGTTCGGCGGAAACTGTTTCGTGTGACTGTCGATACGGCTTTTGATCGGGTGATTGAGGCGTGTGGCGCGAGGGCTCGCAACCGCCAAGTGACATGGATAAACAAGCGCATTCGAATTCTCTATGGCCAGCTCCATAAAATGGGGTGCTGCCATTCGGTGGAGTGCTGGCATGGTGACGAGCTGGTGGGTGGGCTTTACGGCGTTCGGATTGGGGCGGCATTTTTTGGCGAAAGCATGTTTTCGCGTGCAGCCGATGCCAGCAAGATAGCTCTGGTCCATCTGGTGGCGCGCCTCAACGCTGGCGGCTTTCGATTGCTGGATGCGCAATTCATGAACCCGCATTTGGAAACGCTGGGCGCTGTGCAAATATCCAGGGCGCACTACCAGAAACTTCTGGAACCCGCGATTGAGGCGAGCGCCGATTTTGGGCGATTCACTGGCGATGATGACGTTGGGCTGGTGCTGCACTACGCGGACCGGGGCTAATCCAGAGGATCGCCTTCTTCTATTTGCTCTTGCAGATTGGTGAGATCGGGGGCCTCTTCCACTGCAGGCGGTGGGGCGCTGGGGTCGCGGCAATTGACCAGCCAGACATCGTAAATGGGATGCTCGACAGCGTTGAGGCCGGGGCTTTGGGCAAACATCCAGCCGGAAAAAATGCGCTTGCGTGAGTCATCCAGCTGCACTTCGTCAACCTGCACAAATGACGTTGTCTTGGGAAGCTCGGTGGCCGAGCGGGTATAACAGACCTCTGCCTTGACGATCAGGCCGCCGAATTGCTTGGATTCGCCAACGCGGCTCTCGAAGGTTGTTGTGGTGCCGGTGATCTTGTCCAGGCCGGTGAACACCGCAAATGGATTTGAAATGCGCTCGGCCTGAGCCGTGACCGGTGCGGCCAGATACGCCAAAGCAACTAACAGGCGCCATCGCAGCATTGCTATTGAGCCTTTGGTTCAGCCTCGGGCGTCTTGGCTCCAGACTTGTCAAACATCGCCTGGCTGATGAGCGACCAAATATCGACAGCCCCTTGGGTATAGGCAATGACGCCGCCCTCGGCCAGCGGTGTGCCCGAGCCACCCGCTTCCAGCGCAATAAATTTGGAGCCGAGCAGACCTTCGGATGTTACCTTGGCGGATGTATCGTCCGTCAGCTTGACTTCCGGACTGATGCTCATGGTCACCAAAGCCTGATAGTTTTCCGGGTTCAATGACTGGTTGATCACTGTTCCTATTTTTATGCCCGCCATGCGAATATCGGTGCCGACGTTCACGCCTTCGATATTGTCGAATTCCGCGGTCAGTTGGTAGCCGCCCGCCTGCTGTCCGGTATTGGCTGAATTATAGGCGAACACAAAAAAACCCAGGGCAATGACAACGACTGCCGCACCTATAAGTGTTTCTACCGTCGAATTCCTCATGTCCATCCGCCTGTGATTCTCGATGCCCTATCTAAGGCTTGGAGAAGGACAGAAACAATCCATAAATGTGGCGCCAAGAAGTCTATGGGTTATTCGGGCCGCCAGGCCTGATAGCCGGGCTTGTTGGGCGCAGGCGGTGCAGCGCCAATCAGGCTGCCGGGTGGCCTGTACGCCTTGGCCGATCCTGTCAGGTTTGGCTGATGGGGGAGCTGCCATTCGCGGTCGGGTGCATCAGCCGCCGTTGGATATGTGTCGGTGCGGTGATGCATCCAGCCGTGCCAGCCAGGAGGAATGGCAGAAGCCTCAGAATAACCATTGAAGATAACCCAGCGGCGCTCAGCAATTGAATCCGGCAAAGCTGATTTGGCCCGGAAATAGCGATTTCCAGCAGCATCGGTTCCGACGTGTTCGCCTTTGCGCCAGGTGTAGAACCTGGTGCCCCAGGTCTGACCACTCCACCAGCTGAAAAATTGCTTGATAAAATTCATTGTTGCTTTGCCCCAAGGCTGAAATTTTGCCGGAATATGGCTGAAGTACAGGTGTTCGTAAAGGACGCAAATTGGCGCTATTTTGCGACGGCCAGCAGCAGGGGAACGCCGTCACCGGAGTCGATTTCGGTGACTTTGACCGAGGTTTGGCTGGTCACAAGGTTCTGCAGCTGGGCCACTTGCTCTTTGGTTGCCGGGGACAAAGTCGGAACTGCGTAGGTGTCCAGAGTTCTTCGCAGTGTTTCCCTTGTCAGACTCACGAGGAATATGGGTGACTGCGCAGTTGTTGATTGCAGGATGGCGTCAGTCTTGTAGGCACGCAGTGTGAGGCGCAGATTTGTTTCACCGGGCAGCACCAACACCATAGTCAACTTGGCTTTCAGGCCTTCGTGCAAAGCCGGGCGCGGGGCAACGCTCTCCAATGAAGCGTTGGGATCGAGATATGGGATGCTATCCCGCCATGTCCATTTTGGCGAGAGCTGCCACTTTTGCGCGACAAATATTGCTTCGAGCTGCTCAAGTGGACCAGCCCACTGGATGGCAAAATTTTCCTCCGGTTTGCCAGCCAAATCAATTCTGGCGGCAGGCAACGTCTGCCACCCTTGCGTCTGCCATTCTTCGGCCTTCACCACATAGGTGGATTGCGGAACCGCATAGAACTTTTCTGCTTTTTCGAGGCCCGCTCCGATGTGGAAATTCCCGGCGATCAGCATTGCCAGAAAAGTTGCGCCAAGCAGCCCAAGGGGTTTTATCCGGCGCGGCGGAATAGCCTCGATGGCAACGCCAAATGCCGCAACCAGAATTCCACCAAACAGCAAGCCGCCCAACACGTCTGATAACCAGTGGACTCCCAAATATACGCGCGAATAACAAATAGAAACGATTATCAGACCGCATATGGCATAAACCAAGGAGCGGCTCCAACGGCTCATTGCATGGCTTGCCAACACGGCTAACACGCCAAAAGTAATCGTCGCCATGGTTGCGTGACCGGACGGAAAACTGAAAGCGTCCGCTCCGTCATAAAGATCAGCAGGCCTTACACGATGAATGCCGGTTTTGAGCAGCATTGCCATAAGTTTGCCGCCCGCAAATATTGTTATCGATGCAAATGCCGCACGCCATGCCTTGCGCCACACAAGCCAGAGCACGATGGTGGCCATCATTGCGACAAGGACGCTGGTGTCTCCCAGCATGGTGATCGGTATCAGCAGTTCATCGGCGGGCGCATTTCTGATTTCACGCATCAGCGTGAATATGGAAATATCGAGATTTGGCAGCGCATCGCGAAGAACCAAACTGGTTATCAGGAAGATCAGCGCGATAACGCCGAAAAATAAAGTGGCTGCAAAAAATACGATAATCATTGAGCGGGGATTTTGCGGTGAGATGGCGCGACCGAAGCGGTGCATTGAGCGGCTTTTCCTGGCCTTGGCCCAATTCGATATGCGCTCCAAGAGGTGATTGACGTAAGGCGCGCTGCCCGCAGCAAAAAGCCGGATCAGCCAGCCCGCAATTGCCAAAATGACAATCAAGACGAGAAGAACAAATGCCAGCCTGCCGCTCAACTCTCCGGCCAGCGCCAAGCCCTGCCCAAGTAGAATTCCGGGTGCGATGTGGGCAATTGACCAGACGAGGCCAGAGGAGACATTCACCGACAGAAAGAAAACCTGCCCCATGCCCAACATGCCCACAATGCCGGGCACCACGGCTTTTACGCCCGGCACAAACCGCCCGAGTGCTATGCTCTTGCCGCCGTGATTTCTGACAAAATCCTCGCCGCGCTCGACGAGCTGGGGATACAAGTTCAATGGCCACATGACCCGCAGCCGTTGACCGTAAAATCTGCCGGCCCAATAGGACAACTGGTCGCCTAGAATTGCTCCAATCGATGTGGCCGCAAACACTGGCCAAAAATCAAGATGGCCTGAGCCTATAAGTATTCCAGCGCCCACCAACACTGCTGTTGAGGGCACAAACAATCCTATGATCAGAAGCGCTTCGCCAAACGCAATTAGGAAAACGATGATGATTGCCCATGTCGGATTCTGGCCAAAATACTCAAGATAGGGTTGGAAGGTTGCCATGACGGAGGCTGTCGCCTGTTTCTCTCTGGTTCACAAGTTTTGCCTGGTCTTCATACACAACAACGCGGCCAATAAAAATTAATTGTGATGATTCGACGGTTTCGAATTAAACTTCAAGATCAATGAATAACCAACAGTCGAATCAGTCTCAACCACCCCCCGCCACGGTCGCACTCTGGCTGGGTTACGGCGCACTTTGCGTTGGCATGTTCATGGCCATCCTCGATATTCAGGTTGTTGTCACCTCGCTCAGTGTGATCCAGGATGCGCTGGACATTGGCGCTGACTACATGAGCTGGGTGCAAACGACCTACCTCATTGCCGAAGTCATCTCCATTCCACTGACGGGCCTTCTGATCCGCATTTTCACAATTCGCTGGCTGTTTGTTGGCGCCATCGCAACTTTCACGTTGGCTTCAGTGGGCTGCGCGCTGAGTTTCGACTTTGTATCCCTCATCCTCTTCCGGGTGCTGCAAGGATTTGCCGGTGGCATTCTTATCCCCTTGGTGTTCGCTGCAATATTCCTGCTGTTTGGCAGAGGGCTGAAGCAGACCATCGCCACCACGATTGGCGGGTTGCTGGCGGTGCTGGCGCCAACGCTGGGACCACTCACCGGCGGCTGGATAACCGAGAATTTTTCGTGGCACATGCTGTTTCTGATTAATGTACCACCGGGATTGGTCACGCTTACGCTGGGATATTTCTGCCTGCCCCGGCTCAAAACCCAAATGTCGCTGTTCAAGAATTTGGACTGGCTTTCTCTGCTCTATATATCAGTGTCACTGGCCTCACTTCTGATTGCGCTCAAGGAAGCACCCAATCGCGGCTGGCTTTCGCCATACGTGATCGGACTTCTTGTGGTGGTTGTCAGCTCTGCAGTTTTGACGATCCGGCGACCGCTGCCTGTCATATCATTTCATCTGCTGGGGGACCGCAATCTGGCCTTTGGCTGCATGCTGAGTTTCATTCTCGGAATATCGCTGTTTGGATCGGTTTATCTGCTGCCCCTCTTCCTGGCATTTGTGCATGACATGGGGCCACTTGATATTGGCGTGGTCATTCTGGTGACGGGGATTGCGCAATTGGTGACAGCGCCTCTGGCGGTACAAATTGACCGTCACATGGACGCACGGCTGCTGTCAGCCATTGGATTTCTGTTCTTTGCGGTTGGCCTGTTCATGAGCGGCTTTCAAACAATTACCACGGGATACGATGAAATGTTCTGGCCGCAGGTGGTGCGGGGTTCGTTCGTGGCGCTGTGCATATTGCCGCCAATCAGGTTTGCGCTGGGCTTCATGCCGCGGGAAAAGGTTGCCGATGCCAGCGGCTTGTTCAATCTTTCGCGCAACCTGGGTGGCGCCATAGGGATTGCGCTCATTGATACGATTGTGTTTACGCGGGGGCCTGAACATGCGGACATGATCACCGAGTTGATGTCGAATGATCCCGCTGCGGCGGCCAGTTTACTGGGTGTTGCCGTTAATGATCTTCCTGCAAGCGGCGATCTCATGGGATTGATGAGCATTATGGATGCGGTTCAGCAAGCCAGTTTGACCATGGCAATCAATGAGTCCTGGCTTGTGCTGAGCGCCATTACGGCCTCTGGGTTGATCGTTTTGGCGGCGATGGGTCCGATTCGGGTGCCAAAGCTGCAGTTGGACGACATGCCAAGCGCGATCTAGGCGAAGGCTTGCAACCAGCGATATTTGATCCGGTTTTTATCCCCGTAAAAAATAAACTCATTGAAAACATGGTTAACAACTTGACGGTCTGCACCCTGCTCCGGCACACCTTCTCCCAGCTCAAATTCGGGCACTTTATTTCCACGAATTACTTGAGCTTACCCCCAGAATCGGGTGATCATCTGGTTATCCACAGAGGGCTGGAAGCTGTGGACACAACATATAGCGGTAAGGTTTCGTTAACACACTAGCTATTGACGACAAGTGTGGTGTGTAATAGTTTAGTGATCAGGACGGTGGGGTGGAGATACGACGCGTTTTTCGGATCTCCCAAGAGTTAGAAAACCAAAAATAGAGCCTAAAAATCCGAAAAACAGTGGTTTCTCGGGCGGGGGAGTTTGTGACGTCAAACACGGGTGAGAAGAGCACCGTGGGCGCATTGTTGTGCGCGCTACGGCAAAGAAACTGAACAACGACGAGGGACGTAATGCAGGTTGAACGCAAATATACGAAATCCGGACAGGACGCCTATGCAGACATCGAATTTCGCCAGGCAACGAGCGAGATCAAAAATCCGGATGGCTCGATAGTCTTCCGCTTGGAAAATATCGAGGTTCCAGCTTCGTGGAGCCAGGTTGCAACAGATATTCTGGCGCAAAAATATTTCCGCAAAGCTGGCGTTCCCGCCGCCCTGAAGCGCGTTGAAGAAAACAGCATTCCTTCGTGGCTGTGGCGCTCGGTGGCGGATGAAGCTGCCCTGGATCGCCTGCCAGAGAAGAGCCGCATTATTGGCGAGATGAGCTCCAAGCAGGTGTTCAACCGATTGGCCGGCACCTGGACCTATTGGGGCTGGAAGGGCGGCTATTTCAACACGGAAGAAGATGCGCGCGCCTTCTATGACGAATTGTGTTTCATGCTGGCAACGCAGAAGTGTGCGCCGAACTCGCCACAATGGTTCAACACCGGCCTGCATTGGGCCTACGGCATTGATGGACCGGGCCAAGGCCACTTCTATGTGGATCATGAAACCGGCAAGCTCACCAAGTCCAAGTCTTCCTATGAGCATCCGCAGCCCCATGCCTGCTTTATTCAGGGTGTTGCTGATGACCTCGTCAACGAAGGCGGCATTATGGACTTGTGGGTGCGGGAAGCGCGCCTGTTCAAATATGGTTCGGGCACGGGCTCCAACTTCTCATATCTGCGCGGCGAAAGCGAAAAACTATCGGGCGGCGGCAAGTCCTCCGGCCTCATGAGCTTCCTCAAAATTGGTGACCGCGCTGCTGGCGCCATCAAATCGGGCGGCACGACCAGGCGCGCGGCCAAGATGGTGGTTGTTGATGTCGATCATCCGGATATTGAGGAATACGTCGATTGGAAAGTCAAGGAAGAGCAGAAGGTTGCTGCGCTGGTGACTGGTTCCAAGATCGTCAAGAAGCATCTTGGACAAATCATGAAGGCTTGCGTGAATTGCGAGGGCCCTGGTGATGATTGCTTTGAAATTGACAAGAACCCTGCCCTCAAGCGCGCCGTTAAAGAAGCACGGCGCAACATGGTGCCTGACAACTACATCAAGCGCGTGGTGCAGTTTGCCCGCCAAGGCTACACGGATCTGGAATTTGATGCCTATGATACAGATTGGGACGGCGAGGCCTACCGCACTGTTTCAGGCCAGAACTCCAACAACTCCGTGCGGGTGACGGATGAATTCCTGCGCGCCGTTGAAACCGATGGTTCATGGAACCTCAATGCGCGGATGACCAACAAGGTTACCAAGACATTGCAGGCGCGCGATCTTTGGGACAAAATTGGCCAGGCCGCATGGGCTTCGGCTGATCCCGGCATTCAATATCACACCACCATCAATGATTGGCACACCTGCCCTGCATCGGGTGAAATCCGGGCTTCCAATCCTTGCTCGGAATACATGTTCCTTGATGATACGGCATGCAACCTGGCCTCGCTCAATCTTTTGCAGTTCCGCAATGTTGAAACTGCCAAATTTGACGTGGAGTCCTATGAACATGCGGTTCGGCTCTGGACGATGGTTCTCGAAATCAGCGTTTTGATGGCGCAATTTCCTTCAAAAGAGATTGCCAAGCTTTCCTACGAGTATCGCACACTCGGTTTGGGCTTTGCCAATATCGGAGGGTTGCTGATGACCAACGGCATTGCCTATGACAGCCACGAAGGCCGCGCTATTTGCGGCGCACTTTCGGCCATCATGACGGGCATTTCCTATGTCACATCCGCTGAAATGGCGAAGGAGCTTGGCCCCTTCCCCGGATTTGCAAAGAATCGCGAGCACATGCTGCGGGTGATGCGCAACCATCGCCGCACTGCCTATGGTGCAGCGGTGGGATATGAACATGTTCAGATCGCACCTGTGCCGCTCGATGAGACGGACTGCCCGGATCGTGATCTCATTGCTCACGCCCGCAAGGCCTGGGACTTGGCCGTGGCGCTTGGTGAAGCGCATGGCTATCGCAACGCCCAGGCGACTGTGGTGGCGCCTACCGGCACCATTGGTTTGGTGATGGATTGCGACACAACAGGCATCGAGCCGGATTTTGCATTGGTGAAATTCAAGAAACTGGCTGGCGGTGGTTATTTCAAGATCATCAACCAGGCGGTTCCCGAAGCGCTCCGCACGCTGGGCTATGATGCAACGCAGATTGAGAAGATCATCAACTATGCGGTTGGTCTTGGCACGCTGCAGGATGCGCCAGCGCTCAACCATGCACAGCTTCGCGCCAAGGGATTTGGCGATGAGCAGATTGAAACGATCGAGTCGGGCTTGGCTTCCGCCTTCGACATCAAGTTTGTGTTCAACAAGTGGACGCTGGGCGAGGACTTCTGCCGGAACGTGCTGAAGATCACCGACGAGCAGCTCAACGACTATGGTTTTGATCTTCTCGGCCATATCGGCTTTTCGAAAGCTGATATCGACAAGGCCAACATCCATGTCTGTGGCGCCATGACGCTGGAGGGCGCACCTGGCCTCAGGGATGAACACCTGCCAGTGTTTGATTGCGCCAATGCGTGCGGCCGTCTCGGCAAGCGCTATCTGTCGGTTGAAAGCCACATCCGCATGATGGCGGCAAGCCAGCCGTTTATCTCAGGCGCCATCTCCAAGACCATCAACATGCCGAATGAAGCCACTGTTGCTGAGTGCAACGCCGCTTACATGCTGTCATGGAAGCTGGGCGTCAAAGCCAACGCGCTCTACCGGGATGGTTCGAAGCTTTCGCAGCCATTGTCATCACAGCTTATTGATGATGATGCCGATGAGGGCGAGGATGCGGTTGAAGGCCTTATGGCCAAGCCCATGGTTCAGCGCATTGAAACCATCGTTGAGAAGATTGTTGAAATTGCCAGGGGTCGTGACAAGCTGCCAGGCCGCCGCAAGGGCTACACGCAAAAGGCCGTGGTGGGTGGGCATAAGGTCTATCTCCGCACGGGCGAGTATGATGACGGCAAGCTTGGCGAAATCTTTATCGACATGCACAAGGAAGGTGCGGCCCTCCGCGCCATGATGAACAACTTCGCAATTTCAGTTTCAGTGGGCCTGCAATATGGCGTTCCGCTGGAAGAATATGTGGATGCCTTCACCTTCACGAAGTTTGAGCCCGCAGGCATGGTGCAGGGCAACGAGTCCATCAAGAACGCCACATCCATTCTGGATTACGTGTTCCGTGAGCTCGCTGTTTCCTATCTCGGCCGCAATGATCTGGCTCACGTGGAAGCTTCAGAAATGGGCTTTGATGCCTTGGGCAAGGGTGTGGGCAGCGATGAACCAAAGGTTCCTACATCTGTTCCGGCGCAGAAATACCTGTCGTCAGGCTTTGTGCGCAAGCAAAACCTGTCAAATGTCGTCGTGATGCCAACGGGTCTGACTGCATCAACGTCTCCGGCCCATGCCTTGCAAATGCGCGCGGCGGAATCGGTGTCGGTGTCGGTGGGCTCTCTCGCGCTGGCGGAAACTTCGGCGTCATTGGTTTACGAACCAGCTACAGCGCCTGCAACAACAGCCATGGATCAACGGGCCAAGGCGCGCTTGCAAGGGTACGAAGGCGATAGCTGCGGTGAATGCGGAAACTTTACGCTGGTTCGCAATGGCACATGCTTGAAGTGCAATTCGTGTGGATCAACGAGCGGGTGTTCGTAAGCCAGCAGACACGTTCGCAATGATGGCCGGGAGAAATTCCGGCCATTTTGCTTTAATGTGTTTTCGCATTGTCATTGCGGAATTAATTTGGTGAAGACAATCGACGTGAGACCTGCCGCATCAACTTGTCATTCCGGCGAATGCCGGAATCTGATTGCAGTTGAGACCATCATAAGAAGAAAATTGGAATTCCACTGCTTGGAGATTCCGGCTTTCGCCGGAATGACGGTCGCTCAGGTGACCAGATTCGGTCTCGTCTTGTCATTTTTTCAACAATTATTTTCTTGATGTGGTGTTTCCGTTCAAAGAAAATTGTGGAAAACATTTTTGCGAAATGCTGAAAATGGCACTCTGTCCGTATACGGAGGATGCCTTAAATTACGGGATTTACGGACTTGCGCGCAATTTTTTCTTATCCGTCCGTGTGCGGATGATAACCTCCGGATGTTTTTCGTTTACCAGTTGTTAGGAAAGTTCAGTCGTTATACAAGATGTTGACGGCATATTGCCGAATCACACAAACGGGTACAAAAGACATGTCAATAACGATGGCGACTACAAAAGAATGTACGAACGATCGTTAGTGTACTAGACTAGCCTGCGTTGTGGGGCACTAACAACAAAACTCTAGGAGAGAATACTATGGCTAAGAAAGCTGCAAAGAAGCCTGCTAAGAAAGCTGCTAAGAAGACCGCTAAGAAGGCTTCGAAGAAGAAGATCTAATTCTTCTTTAATATAGTTTCTAGGATTAGACCCCGGACGGCACAGCCTCCGGGGTCTATTCATTTCAGTGAGCACCCGCGTCAAACAAAAAAGGCCGCAAATCTGCGGCCTTTCGATTTATGTGCGGCAGTTACTGATAAACGTAGATGCGTGCGCCGATCTTCACCCGCTCGAAGAGGTCAATCACGTCGGCGTTCATCATGCGAATGCAGCCCGATGACATCGCCTGGCCAATGGAGCGTTCGTCATTGGTGCCGTGCACGCGGTAGATGGTG
>JANNXN010000183.1:0-1851 GCA_031409595.1 Rhodobiaceae bacterium | reverse complement strand
GAAGGCCCATGCGCCGGATAGAAAATATCGTCGTCGCGCGCCTGCAGTTTTTGAAGCGATGCCATGTAATCACCCATATGACCATCAGGCGGTGCAACGATAGTCGTGGCCCAGGCCATGACGTGATCGCCCACCAGCAATGACTTTTCTTGCCGCAAACTGAAAGCCATATGATTGCCGAGATGGCCCGGGCTGAACACGCACTCCAAGTTCCAGCCCGCACCTTCAACCACATCGCCATCAGCCACAACAACGTCGGGCTTGAAAGCATGATCGATGCTGGCGTCCAGCCGAACGCCGTCATCCTGTTTTGAATTCAACATCGCGCCATAAATTTTGGCCCCCGTCGCAGCTTGCAGTTTTACGGCCAAAGGCGAGTGGTCCATATGACTATGGGTAATCATGATATGGCTCACCGTCTCACCGCGAACCCCGTCCAGCAGCGCAGTGAGGTGCTCGTCGTCATCCGGACCGGGGTCCACAATGGCAACCTTGCCACGCCCCACAATGAAACTGTTGGTGCCTTTGAAAGTGAAGGGTCCGGGATTGTTGCAAGTCACCCGCCGGAGCAGGGGCGACAGCTCCACGACTCGCCCATGGCCCGGTTCAAAATTCAGGTCGAATGTAAGCTTGTTCATCGTCCGGAACTCACTGTTGCACCTGCCCCTCATCCCAACTAAACATATGCCACCATAGTCAAATTTAAGGGGACTGGACCACCATGAATACACCTAATCCAACACTTGCCAACCAACTCTGGCCCGCCGCCTCACAAAGCCTTTTGCGCAATGGCGCCTTGGCGATCCTTGGCAGCCTTGTTGTAGCTGCTGCGGCCCACATTACTGTGGTGCAATTGCCGGTTCCCCTGACGCTTCAAACACTGGCTGTGCTTTGCATTGGCGCTGCCTTCGGGTCTCGTCTTGGCGCCGCAACCCTGGCGCTTTATGCCGTTGAGGGAGCCGTCGGACTTCCCGTTTTTGCGCCAACCCCAGACGGCTACCCCGGCATCGTGGGACCAACCGGCGGCTACATCATCGGTTTCATTCTGGCCGCTGGTCTTGTCGGCTGGCTCGCCGAAAAGGGTTGGGACCGCAGCATTCCCAAAATGCTCGTGGCAACGCTTTTGGGCGGAGCAATCCTCTATGTGCCCGGCCTGATCTGGCTCTCGACTTTTGTGGGAGGCATGGGCCCCGCCATCGAATACGGCCTCGCACCATTTTGGCTGGCCGACATCGTAAAGGCAGTCATCGCGGCGCTGGCATTTCCAGCGGTGTGGAACCTGATCGGGCGGAAATAATCGATTTTGCGAAAATGGTCGGAGTGAGAGGATTCGAACCTCCGACCCCCTGCTCCCGAAGCAGGTGCGCTACCAGACTGCGCTACACTCCGAACTAAGAAAACATCGGGTTTTTGCTTCTTTGTGAGCCATTCGTCAAGCTTGAAACGGGGAACAAAATGGCAAAAAAAGACCTCATTGGAACAATCTGTCCCGGAATAGTCCCGGAATCTGAACGTTCCGGTTCACATTTTTTTCTCAGCGAAAAGACTGGTGAAGCAGATCGGTCGTGAAAGCCAGTGCCCGTGTGCGGCACGTGTGCAGTAGTCATGAGTGGGTCGCATGAGATCGAGTGCAAGCGAGTGAAATGTCGAAAAAACAAATCTTCCTGAGACCGCTTCGACTTACACGTGAATACAGACAACTGCACTAAATGGTCCGCCGTGAACTATTCGCAACTCATTGATCCAATTTGTTGACTTTTGCATTTGTAGATTTCGATATTGCAAGAAAGCAACGCCTTGAGGCCGATTTCCTTGCAAATTGATTTTGTGGTTCACGAACGGTTTGAAGTG
>JANNXN010000182.1:0-39726 GCA_031409595.1 Rhodobiaceae bacterium | reverse complement strand
CCAGGCGATCAAGGGCACAACCTGCATGATGTGAAGCGCAGCAAAATGCGCCACCCGCAAATCACCACCCGTGGTTGACCAGTGGAAGAACGCAAGACCCGTGGCATCGGTTTGATCGCCCCCAATCCAGTGGCCTGTGCCTTGGGCCAGATAGCCCGCAACCAAAGTGGTGGTGACCGCTGAAACCATAAACGACCAGCCCGCGGCAAACTGCACGACAGAAGGCCCGCTCCGCAGAATGCGCCACCCCAGATAACCCGTGACACCCGCGAGGACCAGGGAACCCAGCCCCATAAGACCGTACATAGCGGCGTAAAATGGCGTACTTGAATTGAAATGCGAAGCCTCGCCCCTGATCGATTGAAAAACCATATAGCCTTCCTCAAACAAAGCGGCTGCAATGAATGCATAGGCAGCCACGCTGATTGACCTGGCGCGCCGGTGTTCGTCAGGCAACAGCCAAATTCCCCAGGCCAGTGTTCCCATATGCAATGCCAACGACAGAAAGAATTTTGTGGGTTTCTCCCAAACACTCACCCCATGCAACAATCTCGCATCCATGAAAATCAGCAGATAGGTGGCCACAAACAGAACCATGAACAGGATTCCGAAGCGAACCAGCGCTGGCAGGGCCGCGTTCATGCCTGCACCTTCAGGCGGCTTGCGGTTGCCTTGATAATTTCAAACCCGAGATAGCCCGCCGGACCAAACATGAAAGTGAGCGGCAGAAGCACAATGAGCGGCCAGCGCGGCAAGCTCTCCTCCTCGAACCCGCGTGCAATGCGCGCGCCCACGAAAAGATCAAAACTCAGATAATGTGTCCAGCCAGCCAGCGCCACCCACGGCGATGTGAAAAGCTTTTGAACATTCTCAAGCGTATCAAACCCGCCCTCTGAACTGCTAAAGAAAAACACGATGAGAATGGCATAAGCCGTTGAAATGATGACTGGAATGTATGTTCCGGAAACCTGGTCACGAAGCCGCGGACGCTTCAGCACCACACTTGCGGCCAATGTGAGCCAACCCAACAGCGCCAAAAGATTGAATACTGGAAATAAACCCGATGCGGTCATGAACCACTCCTTAACTTGACGGTGACAAGATGTGATAGTATGTCATTTTGACACTGTCAAGATTAAATGTTAGGAAGTGGCTGTGAAGAAAAAAGTTCAAAAAAACTACCACCACGGCGATCTCCGCGATGCGCTGGTCAAGGCTGGCCGCGATATCCTTGAGGCAGAAGGGGCAGCCGCTTTGACCCTTCGGGCCTGCGCCAGAAAAGCCGGGGTTTCCCATGCGGCGCCCCAACATCACTTCGCCACAGCCTTGGATCTGTTGGCGGAAATAGCGGCAACGGGCTACGAGGATTTCATCAAGGCGCTCGACGAAGGCGCTGCAAAGGAAACCGCGGCTTCCGGAAAATTGAAGGCCATGGGCCGCAGCTATGTGACCTTCGCCAAAGCCCACCCCTCCATTTACAAACTGATGTTCGGGGCAGAAACGCCACCCAAATCAGAGCGCCTCAAAAATGCAATGTTCGCAGCATGGAACCAGCTTACATCAGCCGTCGAACAAGCCGAAGGATCCGATGACAGGGAAGCCAAGGCGGTTCGAATTTGGTCACTGGTACACGGCTTTTCCATGCTCACAATAAACCAACGCTTCCCCCCCGTGCTTGACCAAGACCACGCCCTCGAGATGCTCACAAACTCACTATCGAGTGTGGACCGCTGACGATCACAGCTTGACATTCCTCCGTATGCGATGTTTCCTATCAAGTAACAAAGTTGCCCCATAGCAATTGAGTCTAATTTGGGGCGGTGGTGCGGGCTGTGGGGACAACAGGCGCCATTCGCTGGAGGGAAATGCCAATGTCTGACCTCAATCAGCGTATTGAGGCCATGTACCAGAGCGACAAGCGCGGTGCATGGCTACTCGTTGCGCTTCTATGGATAGTCATCCTCTTTGTACTGATCATGAGCTGGCCCTACATTCCAGATAACGGCGTAAGGATCATAGTCCTCCTCGCAGCCGCAGCGGTCTTGATTTTCAACACGGCATCGATTGCCGCAATGATCAGTCATTACGAAGAAGACAAAGCCTTCATCTATGGCCTCGACATCAAGCACCTTGATGAAGCCAAGAAAATGAAAGGCTAAGGGGGAAAAAATGGCCAAATACACACCACCTGAACAACCAAAAGCCATGCAGTGGTTTGATATCATTTTTGTTGTTGTCGCAATTTTTGCCGCTCTCTGGTTGCCGCTCAAGTCCGGTTGGGCAGGCGTAGCAAGGAGCATCGAAGTCATTGAAAACCCGACTTGGGAATCCCTGAAGCAAACACCTGTCCAGGTGGCGCAATGGGTTAAGCTCGGATACGCCGATGCGGCTTCGGCCCACGACATTATCCAGAACAAGTTTGACTACACCATCGACTGGACGCAGCTCATCATCATGACTGTTGTAATTGCTGGTTACTTCATCTTTCTCTTCAAGGCCTCTGACAAAGAGTACCGTGAAGTGATCGACGAAAAATTCAACAATAAGTGAGGAGAGGCGATCATGTGGATTACTGTCGCTAACATTGGTTGGGTGCTTTCCGCGGCACTTGCAATTTGGATTGTCTACGACTGGTACAAGACGGATACGAGCTATTCAGAAGAGTCACTGACTTCATCTCGCGAAGGCGAGATCGAAGCCGTTCAAGAAAAACACAAGGTCTAGGGGAAAACCATGGCACAAGCTACAACTGCAGGCGCTGCCCCCCAAAGAGTGTCGCTCCTCCGCGTGCTCGGCCCCGCCCATGTTTGGGCACTGGGCGTTGGCATCGTGTTGGTGGGTGAATTCACCGGCTGGAACTTCGCAGCCGACAAGGGCGGAACACTTGCCGCCCTCATAATCTGCTGGGTGATTGGCCTGCTTTACACGGCCGTCGCCATGATCGACTCGGAAGTGACCTCAACGGTTGCGGCCGCTGGCGGTCAATATGCGCAAGCCAAGCACATCGTTGGGCCGCTCATGGCTTTCAACGTGGCGCTATATCTCGTCTTTGCCTACACCATGCTGGAAGTTTCAAACGCAATCCTTGTGGCGGATACTGTTAAGTCCTATGCGGGTGAAGGGTTCGGTGACTGGCACTACCGGGGCGTCATCGCGACAGTTATCGTCGTGCTGGCAGCACTCAATTACCGCGGCGTGCTGATGACACTCAACGTGAATTTCGTCATCACTGCCTTTGCCTATCTCTCAATCATCGTGCTGTTCTTTTCTGTGCAACCCTGGAGCCAGGGAACCGTACTGCAGCTGGGCGAAATGGTTACTCCTGACAACGCCCTGCCCTACGGCTGGATTGGCGTGGTTGCGGCCTTCCACTGGGGCATCTGGTATTATCTCGGCATCGAGGGCACCACGCAGGCCGCAGAAGAAGTGCGCTCTCCATCCCGCGCGCTGCCTTACGGCACGATGGCGGGCATGATCACGCTGCTGATCGGTGCGTCTCTCACGTGGTACGTTTGCGCCTCATTGATACCCTGGCAGTACCTGGGCTTTACCTACTTCCCGCTGCTCGACGCCGGCAAGCTGACCGGCAACAAGACGCTCGAGTATCTCATGTTCACCGCAACAGTCCTGGCTGGTTTGGCCTCGGCTAACGGTTGCATCAACGATGCGGCACGCGCCTGGTTCTCGCTTGGCCGCGACCGCTATCTGCCGACATGGTTTTCCGCGGTTCATCCGAAGTACAGGACGCCTTATCGCTCCATCCTGTTTCTGGTGCCGATCGCATTGGCTTTTGCCTTTATTGCGAACCTTGGCCAGGCAATCACCTTCTCGATCCTCTCGGGCGTATTGCATTACACCTTCATGAGCGTCAACATCATCATGTTCCGCAACAAGTGGCCATTGGGAACGATCCGGCGTGGCTATACCCACCCGTTCCATCCCATTCCAGCTGTTGTGCTGTTCATCCTTTGCGTGGTGACGTTCTTCGCCATCTTCCTGGGTTATGGCGCGCAGCTGACCGCAATGGTGATTTTCTACATCGTGATGTCACTCTGGTTCCACTTCTACCGTTACCAGTATGTCAGGCGCGGTGATCAGTTCACCATGCCTTGGCCGAAACCTAAGGGCTACTGACACGGCAAGGCAAATCATGGCCCGCCTGGTCAACCGGGCGGGCCTCATCTTTTGGAGGTACGCGCGGTGATCTGGGGCTTTGTCGGTGTGCTTGTTGCAATAGCCCTGTGCGCGCGTTTGATCTATGCTTTCAACCGTTCCCGCCAGCGCAAAGCCAAAGAACGAGATCTGCTTTTTGCCGGACTGCAGGACCTCATCCAAAACCCCGTATTTGAAGCGCAAGGCCCGAACCAGTTTCCCAAGCTCAAGGGCGCCTACAAGGATTTTCCCATTCAAATCCATCCAGTCGTTGACACCCTCGCCACCCGCCGCCTGCCAGCCCTGTGGCTGCTTGTAACAGTGCAGGACAGGCTGCCGCTCAAGGCCAGGTTCAATATGATGATGCGGCCCGCAGGCCCATCCACCTTCTCCAATTTCGATCATTTGCCGGTTACCCTGAAACACCCGGAGGGCTTTCCCGAGCATGCCGTTATCCGCACCGACGATCCCGTTGATGTGCTCCCCGCCGAAATCGTCAAACCTCACATAGGAGCCTTCTTCGGAAACCGCGCCAAGGAACTGCTCATCACCGAAAACGGCCTCCGCATTGTATGGCTTCTGGCCGAGGCCGACCGCGCCCGCTATGGTGTTTTCAGGCAAGCAGATTTCGGCGAAATAGAAATTGACCCCAGGACAGTGCAGGATATTCTGGACACACTCCTGGGCTTGCGGCTGGATATTTTGGCATGGAACGAACAGAAAAAATGACTGACGCACCACGAAGTCCAAGCCATGTCCTTCTGGCAGCAATCTTTCCAGCCGGCGGCCACGTGCTGCAGGGCCGCTCCCAGCGCGGCCTCATGTTTCTCTTTTTCATGGTCATTCTCGGCTGGGCCAGCACCCACATCATGCCAGATACCGCCAGCTTTTTTGGCCGCCACATCGGTGGAATTTTCATCTATGGCATATCTATCATCGACGCCTATAAATGGTCGAAGGTAAAGTGGGAGGTGTGGAAACATGAGAAATCCGAGCCCAATCCTTAGCATCACATTTGGCATTTTTCTGCTGAGCACAGCCGCCAATGCGGGCGACAGAAAATTGACCGGCCCGGAAATTCGGGCCGCGCTGTCTGATCATACATTGCAAGGCACAGGCGAAGACGGCAAAACCTGGCAGCAGGTGTTTCAGGAAAGCGGGGCCACCTTCTATTCCGTAGGATCCGCGCAAAGCCAGGGACAGTGGACAGTGCGCGGCGACCAATACTGTTCGCAGTGGCCGCCTAACGAGTCTTGGGCCTGTTATGATATGGCAGAAGAGGCCGGAACATATGTTTTCATTTCCGCATCAGGCCGGAAAACCGCGGGAACGGTTCTGAATTAACCCCAGAATATGGCCCTATCATTCGCTTTGCTGCTCGGCTAAATCTTGCGGAAATACACGCAAACCACAGGAGTTCGAATGAATGAATAAATGGCCCGTGCACGCAAGCTGGAGTGGACCCATCGTGATGATTGGTTTCGGCTCAATCGGCAGAGGAACTCTGCCGCTGATCCTTCGCCACATAGAATGTGACAAATCCCAAATCACCGTTATCGACCCTTCCGCGATTTGGCGTCACTTGCTTGAGAAACAGGGCATAAAATTCGTTCAACAGGAAGTCACCAAGAAGAACTACAAGACCATATTGAAGCCGTTTCTCACCGAAGGGCCAGGCCAGGCCTTGATCGTCAACCTCACCGTTGATGTGAGTTCAATCGACATCATACGCCTGGCTCACGAAACCAATTCGCTCTATCTCGATACGGTCAATGAGCCCTGGCCGGGTTTTTACTACAACACCAAATTGGATAATGCCGATCGCACCAACTACGCGGTGCGCGAGAAGCTGCGCACCCTGCGAAAGGAGTTGCCCGTTGGCCCAACGGCGGTCTCCTGCTGCGGCGCCAACCCCGGCATGGTTTCCTGGCTCGTCAAACAAGCGCTTCTCGACATGGCGCACGATATGAAAATTGAGGTCAAGGAACCCGCAACGCGCGAAGCATGGGCCAAGCTCATGAAGCGCTTGGGCGTCAAGGGCATCCACATTGCCGAACGCGACACGCAGCGCGCCAAAAATCCCAAGCCGCTGGATGTGTTTGTCAACACCTGGTCGGTGGAAGGCTTTATTTCGGAAGGCTTGCAACCGGCGGAATTGGGCTGGGGCAGCCACGAGAAAAAACTGCCCTTTGATGGCAAGCGCCACAAGGCCGGCTGCGGTGCGGCAATCTATTTGGACCGCGCTGGCGCCGATACGCGCGTTCGAACCTGGGTTCCCACGGCTGGCGCGCAATTTGGCCTGCTGGTCACGCATAACGAAGCCATCTCGATTTCAGATTACTTCACCGTCAGGCAGGGAAACCGCGTCACCTATCGGCCGACCTGTCACTATGCCTATCACCCTTCAAATGATGCCGTACTTTCGGTTCTCGAAATGTTTGGCAAGGGCGGCAAGCGGCAGACGACGTCGCACATTCTGGAAGAGCATGAAATTGTTGATGGCGGCGATGAGCTCGGCGTGTTTCTCTATGGCCACAAAAAGAATGCCTATTGGTATGGTTCAAAACTGTCCATTGACGAGGCCCGCAGACTGGCGCCCTATCAGAACGCCACCGGCATGCAGGTGACGTCAGCCGTGTTGGCGGGCTTGATCTGGGCCATTGAAAACCCGCGCGCCGGGATCGTGGAAACCGAGGAAATGGATTTCCACCGCTGCCTGGAAATCCAGACCCCTTATCTTGGCATTCTGAACGGCGTCTACACGGATTGGACCCCGCTTCAGGGGCGTGGCGAACTGTTCAAGGAAAACCTCGACCGCAGGGACCCTTGGCAATTTTCCAACATTATTGTGCGGTAGAGCGAGGCATCATGAAAACCATTGCCTGGCTTACTGCTCTTTCAATACTCCTCGGGACGTCAGCCATCGCCGCACCCAAACACGGAATAGCAATGCACGGCGAGCCAGCCCTTGCCGCGGACTTCAAGCACCTGCCCTATGCCAACCCGGATGCATCGCAAGGCGGAACACTCAAGCAAGCCGTAACTGGAACATTCGACAGCCTGTCCCCCTTCATCGTCAAGGGCACGGCAGCAACCGGAATTCGCACCTATGTGTTTGAAAGCCTGCTGGGCCGCAACTGGGATGAGGCCTTCTCGCTCTATGGCCTGCTGGCTGAATCCATTGACGTTTCCGATGACCGCCAGACATTTACGTTCAAACTCAGGCCGGAAGCCAAATTCTCCGATGGCAAACCCGTGACGGCAGCCGACGTGGTGTTCTCCATGGAAACCCTGCGCGACAAAGGGCGGCCCAATTACAAGAACTCCTATTCCAAGATTTCAAAAGTTGAAACACCCGACGACCACACGGTCATCTTCCATCAGGAAGCTGGTGACCGCGAATTGCCGCTCATTATGGGCGTGATGCCCATTCTTCCCAAACACGCCTGGGAGGGAAAGGCCTTCGATGAAACATCCATGGACCCCATCATGGGTTCCGGGCCCTATGTGATTGCCGAAGCCAAACCTGGTGAAAGCATCACCTACAAAAAGAATCCGGATTACTGGGGAAAATCTCTACCGTTGTCCAAAGGCCTGTGGAACTTTGATGCCATCCGTTATGACTACTACAGGGACGCCAACGCCGCCTTTGAAGCCTTCAAGAAGGGTGACGCGGATGTGCGCACCGAGGGTGACCCGGTGCGCTGGGCTACGGGCTATGATTTTCCGGCCGTGAAAGAAGGCAAGGTCACGCTCGAAAAAATTGTGCAACGCTCGCCAGCGCCTGCCAGCGGTTTGGCCTTCAACACGCGCCGCAAGATATTCGAAGATCCTCGCGTTAGGGAAGCCTTGATCCAGGCGTTCGATTTCGAATGGGCCAACGCCAACCTGTTTTCCAATGCCTATCAGCGCACTTACGGTTACTACTCAGGCTCGGAGCTTTCCTCCAAGGACAGGCCGGCAGACGCAGCCGAGCTTGCCGTAATCGGCTCCAAAACCTTGCGCGCCGATTTTCTTGATGGCACTTACAAGCTGCCCGTCAGCGATGGTTCCGGCCGCGACCGCAAGCAACTTCGCAAAGCCATTGATCTGCTGGCCGAAGCCGGATGGACAGTGAAGGACACGGGCCTCATAAATGCGGCAGGTGAAACCTTCGCATTCACGATTTCGATCCAGAACAAGGATCAGGAAAAGATAGCCCTCCACTACCAACGCACCCTGCAGCAGATTGGCATCAAGGCTGAGGTGCGCATCGTCGACTCAGCCCAGTTTGCCTCGCTGCAGAAAACTTATGACTACGACATGATCCCGGTTTCCTGGTTTAATTCACTCTCGCCCGGCAACGAACAGAAATTATATTTTGGCTCTGATGGTAAAACCACTGAAAGCACGCGAAACTACCCCGGCATCGCCGATCCTGCGGTTGACGCAGCCATTGCGGCGTTGCTGACAGCCAAGAGCCGCGAGGAGTTCGTGACAGCGGTGCGCGCTCTTGATCGTTTACTGGTATCGGGATTTTACATCATCCCGTTCTATGATGCAGGTGGCCAATGGGTTGCCCGCTGGAACACCATTGGCAGGCCTGAAAAGCAGCCGCTACCCGGCTTTGAAGCCACAACCCTGTGGCGCAATCCATGAAAACCATTGAAATCGATGTTGTCTCCGATGTCATCTGCCCCTGGTGCTTTCTCGGAAAACGCCGCCTGGACAAGGCCATAGCTTCAATTGATGACATCAAGGTTGAAGTGAACTGGCGCCCATTCCTGCTCGATCCGACCATTCCAAAAGAAGGAATGAGCAGGCGCGAATACATGGAAAACAAGTTCGGAGCCGAGCGCTTGAAAACCATCCACGATCCCCTGATTGCGGCGGGAAAAGAAGACGATGCTCCCTATGCCTTCGACAAGATCACCCGCACTCCAAATACAATGGATGCCCACCGTCTCATCCGCTGGAGCCATGTGAGTGGAAAGCAACACGATGTGGCCGAACGGCTTTTCATGGCTTACTGGAATGAAGGCAAGGATATTGGCGACCGCAGTGTTCTGATTCAAATAGCCGCCGACGCCGGAATGGACGCGGTGGAAACAGCAGGCAAACTGGCTTCAGATATTGATGTGAAAGCCGTTGCCGCCGAAGTGGTCCAAGCCTCAAGCATGGGCGTCACCGGCGTTCCCTGCTTCATCCTCGGCCGCAAACAGGGCCTCATTGGCGCACAACCGGCAGAGCAACTGGCAAAAGTCATTCGCGACCTCGCCGTCTGATCAGCCTATGACAAGTTTGATCACGTAACCCACCAGGGCAACGGCAAGCACGCCAGACAGCCAGAGGCCTCCGAACCACAATAACCTGCGGCCATAGCGTAGCATCAGTGATAGCCCTCATGAGGATCAACCTTGCCGCGGAAGACCCAGTAGGAATAGGCCGTATAGGCGAGGATCAACGGCATCAGCGCGAGAGTTCCAACCAGCAGGAAACCGAGGCTCTTGTCGGGTGCTGCCGCATCCCAGATCGAAAGCGAAGGCGGAACGATATAGGGATAAAAACTGATCCCCAGCCCGATAAAACACAAAATGAAGAGTGCGAGAGAAGACAGGAATGGCCGGTAGTCGCTCTCGTCCCGCAAGCCTGTGTAGAGGCCATAGGCGCAGGCCAAGACCAGCAGCGGAACAACGGCGCTGAAGATCATCGCGGGCCAGGCAAACCAGCGGGAAAAGTAAATGGGGTTCAAAAATGGTGTCCACAGGCTCACAGCGCCGATGAGGACAAGAGTGCCCACCGCCGCAATCCGGGCCTGCTCCCGTGATTTTTCCTGCAGCTCGCCTTCAGTTTTCATCACCAGCCACGTAGCGCCCAGGAGTGCATAACCGATCACCAGAGCTGCTCCCGTCAGCAGGGTGAAAGGCGTGAACCAATCCCACCAGCCGCCGGAATAGGTGCTGTTGATGACCGGGATGCCCTGTACCAGCGCACCCAGCGCCATGCCTTGGGCAAATGTCGCAATCAGGGAGCCACCGCTAAAGGCCCAATCCCACAGGAACTGTCCGCGCCTGGTGCGCCAGCGAAACTCGAATGCCACCCCGCGCAGGACAAGGCCCAGCAGCATGGCAATGACAGGCGCGTAAAGTGCCGGCAGCACGGTGGCATAGGCCAGCGGGAACACCGCCATCAGGCCCCCGCCGCCCAGCACCAGCCAGGTTTCGTTTCCATCCCAGACGGGGGCAACCGAATTCATCATCATGTCGCGATGGTGACTGTCCCTGGCGAAAGGAAACAGAATGCCAACCCCGAGATCAAAGCCGTCGAGAACAACATACGCCAGCACTGCGAAGGCGATGAGCCCAGCCCAGATGAAAGGAAGATCGATTGCCATCATACCCTCCTATTCGCCGGCTTTGAGCGTGGGGCCGGGATTGATGCCCGCCGCACGGCTCGGCCCATATTCCATTTCAGGCTCAACACTGTCGGGCGATTTTCCGCAAAGCCTCAGGATATAAAACAACCCCGCCCCAAAAACGGCGAAATAGACAATAATGAAAGCGACGAGCGACACGCCAATGGCAGGCGCCGCAACGGGGGAGGCTGACTGGGCCGTGGTGAGAAGGCCGTAAATTGTGTAGGGCTGGCGTCCCACCTCGGTCGTTATCCAGCCTGCGAGCACAGCCACAAATCCCGATGGAGCCATCAGCAGTGCAATCCTGTGCAGCAACCGATCTTCATAGAGCCTGCCTTGCTGCAGGCGGCGGAGCAGGCTCCACAGCCCGACTGCCAGCATCGCAAAGCCAATTCCCACCATCACCCGGAAAGACCAGAACACGATTTCTGCGGGCGGACGCTCCGCCTTGGGGAAGGCCTTCAGTCCTCTCACTTCGCCATCCGTTTGGTGGGTGAGAAGCAGCGAGCCAAGTTTTGGAACGGCAATCTGGTAGCGCGTTACTTCCTGGTCGTCGTCAGGGATGCCAAACAGGATGAGCGGCGCACCAGTTTGGGTTTCATAATGGCCCTCAATCGCTGCGATCTTGGCGGGCTGATATTCAAAAGTATTGAGGCCATGCTGATCACCTGCCAAAATCTGAATGGGCGCCACAAGGGCCGCCATCCACATGGCCATTGAGAACATCACACGCGCGCCACTTGAGGAGGCATCCCTGAGCAAATGCCAGGCGCCTACTCCACCGACCACGAAGGCCGTGGTCAAATAAGCGGCAAGCACCATGTGCACGAAGCGGTAGGGGAATGACGGATTGAAAATCACCGCCCACCAATCCTCCGTCACGAATTGCCCGGCGTCTGTGATTGAGTAGCCAGCGGGTGTCTGCATCCAGCTGTTCACCGATAAAATCCAGGTGGCCGAAATCAGCGTGCCAACGGCCACCATCAGTGTTGCGAAAAAATGCAGGCCTGCGCCCACACGCTTTTCTCCAAACAGCATCACGCCAAGGAATCCGGCTTCAAGAAAGAAGGCGGACAAAACTTCGTAGCCCATCAAGGGACCGATGACGGCCCCGGCCTTGGCGGAAAACACGCTCCAGTTCGTGCCGAACTGGTAAGACATGACGATGCCCGAGACAACGCCCATGCCAAAGGCCACGGCGAATATCTTTTTCCAGTAGTTGAAGAGATCACGGTAAACCCGCCGACCCTCCCACAGCCACAGGCCTTCCAGGACGGCCAGGTAGCTCGCTAGCCCAATTGAAAATGCCGGAAAGATGATGTGAAACGACATGGTGAATGCAAACTGCATTCGAGCGAGAGTTAGCGCATCAAAATCAAGCAGCATTCACCACCTCTGCGCCAAATATAGATGCTTTTGCCGGGTAAGAAAAGAGCGGCCAAGCGCCACGCCATCCGATCAGGCAGCCAACTTGACCAAATTCTGCATGATCTGGCGTGTGCCCTTCAAGCGCTCCTCCGGTGTCCGCCAGGTGCGGAGGATCACCAGTTTCATATCGGGACGCAGCTTGGCCAAAGTGCCCTGCCCGCCGATCCATTGCACCAACGCAGCAGGATTGGGGAAGGTATCTTTCCTGAAACCCAGCACCACACCCTTGGGCCCCGCATCGACATTGGCAACATTGGCCGCACGGCACAGCAACTTGATGCCAACAACTTCAAGCAGATGTTCAACTTCTTCCGGAAGCCTTCCGAAACGATCATGCAGTTCCGCCCCGAAGGCTTCCAAATCAGACTGCTCGTGAAGGTCCGCCAATCTGCGATAGAGGCCAAGCCTCACCTGCAAATCTGAAACATACCTGTCTGGTATCAAAACCGAAGTTCCCACATTGATCTGCGGCGACCATGTGCCCTCAGCTTCTTCCAATGCGTCACCTGTGCGCATTTTGACCACTGCTTCTTCAAGCATGCTCTGATACAATTCGTAGCCAACTTCCTTGATTTTGCCGGATTGCTCTTCGCCCAGCAAATTGCCGCCACCCCGCAGATCGAGATCGTGACTGGCAAGCGTAAAACCTGCGCCCAGTGAATCCAGCGATTGCAAAACTTTCAATCGCCGTTCGGCTGCCTCAGTCAGGACCCGGTTTGGCGGCGTTGTAAACAACGCATAGGCCCGCTGCTTTGATCGCCCCACACGCCCGCGCAATTGATAGAGCTGCGCCAGGCCGAACATATCCGCCCGGTGAATGATCAGCGTGTTGGCGGTTGGAATATCAAGCCCTGATTCAACGATTGTCGTTGAAAGCAGCACATCAAATTTCCGGTCGTAAAAACCCGCCATGATGTCTTCAAGTTCGGTTGGCGCCATCCGCCCATGCGCGGCCCTGAACTTGATTTCGGGAATGTTCTCGCGCAGGAATTCACCGATCTCAGTGAGGTCAGTGATGCGCGGCACGACATAAAAGCTCTGCCCGCCCCGGTAATGTTCGCGCAGCAGAGACTCGCGAATGATGATGGGATCGAAAGGAGAGATGTAAGTCCGAACCGCAAGACGGTCGAGCGGCGGCGTGGTGATGAGCGATAACTCCCGCACCCCCGACAAGGCCAATTGCAGCGTGCGGGGAATGGGCGTGGCCGTTAGCGTCAACACATGCACATTGGCGCGCATTTCCTTCAAGCGCTCCTTGTGTTTCACGCCAAAATGCTGTTCCTCGTCAATGATGAGCAAGCCCAAATCACGGAACTTGATGGAGGCCGTCAGAAGCGCATGCGTGCCCACCACGATATCAACGTCGCCGGTTTCCAGCCCCTGCTTGACCGCATCAACTTCCTTGCGGCCCACAAGCCGCGAGGCTTGCGCGATACGCAGCGGCAGACCCTTGAAACGCTCAGTGAACGTTGCAAAATGCTGCCGCGCCAACAGCGTTGTTGGCACGACAACAGCAACCTGCTTGCCGTTCAATGCAGCCACAAAGGCAGAGCGCAACGCCACTTCGGTTTTTCCAAAGCCCACATCACCGCAAATCAGCCGGTCCATGGGGCGGCCCCGTTGCAGATCGCTCAAAACAGCTTCGATAGCCGTGAGCTGATCCTCGGTTTCTTCGTAAGGGAAGCGCGCGCAGAATTCATCGTAAGCGCCATCCGGTGGCGGCAGAATATCACCCGGCTTCAACTCGCGGGCCGCCGCCGTCTTGATAAGATCCTCGGCAATTTCACGGATACGCTCTTTGAGCCTTGCCTTTTTGGCTTGCCAGGCGCCGCCACCAAGCCGGTCAAGCTGCGATCCCGTATCTTCCGCTCCATAGCGGGTCAGCAATTCAATGTTTTCAACCGGCAAAAACAGCCGGTCATTGCCTGCATAAATCAACAGCAGACAGTCATGTGGCGCACCCTGTACTTCTATGGTCTTGAGCCCTTCAAAGCGCCCAATGCCATGATCCACGTGGACCACTAGATCACCGGGCGAGAGGGCTGAAAGTTCAGACAGGAAATCAGCCGCTTTTTTGTTTTTGCGCGCCTTCCGAACCAGGCGGTCACCCAGAATATCCTGCTCGGCAATGATGATCAGATTATCAGTCTCGAAACCCTCTTCCAGCCCCAGGACAATGAGGCTGACAATCGAATGGTCACGGGTGCTGGCATCAGCCCACGTCGCAGCCGTGGCAAGTGGCGCCAGTGTGTGATCTTTCAGGATGCCGTGGAGCCGCTCTTGCGAACCTTCCGTCCAGCTTGCGATCAGAACCCGTTTGCCTGCTTTACGGAGGTCTTCCGTGTGCACTTTGACCGCATCATAAATGCTTGTGCCGGTTACCGCCCGTTCAGCCGCAAAACTCCGCCCCCTCCTGCCGCCAAACGAAATACTGGATGCATCCGGGCTCTCGAAGGCTGAGAACGCCAGCGTCGTGCGGTCAGCCAGCAATTGCTTCCATTCTTCATCGCCAACATAAAGCCGCTCCGCCTTCAGCGGTTTGTAAGGTGCGGCGCCAAACGAGCCCTTCTCGCGCGCCTCACGGCGGGCATCATAAAATTCCGACACCTGCTCAAGGCGAGCGGCAATGGACTCCTCGGTTGCCTGATCGAGTGATATCGGTGATCCGGGCAAATGATCCAGCAAAGTCTCAAGCCGCTCATGAAACAACGGCATCCAGTGTTCCATGCCTTGGTAGCGTCGCCCGCTGGTGATTGATTCATAGAGCGGATCATTCAGGTCCAGCCCGCCAAATGCGGCCGCATAGCCCGTGCGGAACCTTCCGATTGTTTCCGGCGTAATCAGAACTTCATTGGCTGGCATCAACAAGAGCTTCTTGAGCGTGACCGTCGAGCGCTGCGTTTGCGGATCAAACTCGCGGATGGATTCCAGCGTGTCGCCAAAGAAATCCAGCCTCACAGGGTTTTCAGCTCCCGGCGGAAAAATATCAATGATGCCGCCACGCACCGCAAAGTCACCCGGATCAACCACCGTGCTTGAACGCGAAAACCCATTGCCCGCCAGAAACGCCTGCAGCGCATCGCTGTTCACCCGCTGGCTGGGCGCTGCCGTGAAAGAGGATTTGCCGATGGTGTCCCGCGCCGCAACACGCTGCAACACGGCATTCACCGTCGTCAAAACCAACCGGGGCTTGGTGGATTTAAGGCTCAGTTGGGCCAGTGTCGCCAGCCTCCGCGCCAGAACATCAGCAGATGGCGACACCCGGTCATAGGGCAAACAGTCCCAGGCCGGAAACCGTAACACCTCCAGGTCGGGGGCAAAAAAACCAATCTGTTCGGCCAATGTCGATAGCCGCTGGTCATCAATGCAAACGTGCAGCAGTGGCATAGCGCCCAGGTGCGAAGCGATCTGCGGCAGCAACATCGGATCCAGCCCCTGCGGCACGCCAGAAAGCGGGATGCGGCCCGAAACACCCAGTCGCGGAATAAGCTTTGAAATATTTGTCATGGCCGGAACTGCAGCAACTCTCTCAACAGGGCACTGTCGGATTGCGCCGGCACCGGCAGCTCGCCCTTGACCCACGAAAGCATCTCCTGATCGGGCAGCTCAATCATTGCCTCAAACTCATCCAACTCCGCGCCACTCATTCCAGCCAGGCGGCTTTGGGCAAAACCACCCATCAGCAAATCCATTTCCCTGATGCCGCGGTGGCACGCCCGCCATAGCAATCGCTTCCGGCGCAGTTCAAGTGTGTCGGTTGAATTATTCATGAACCGCCTGAATAGCCCCTTCTCCACTTGCGCTGCAACAACTTCCCCAACAAAATGGCCCCATGCGCCCAACCGTTCTCAACCCCCTGTTCGCCAGTGCCTCGCGCATCAAGGGCATTGGCCAGAAACTCGAAAAAATCCTCGGCAAACTGCTGCGGGGCGACCCTGCCGCTGAAGCTCGCGTGGTTGACTTGCTGTTTCATCTGCCAAGCGGACTGGTGGACAGGCGCTTTCGCCCAACAATTGCCGACCTGCCGGAAAAAGGCATTGTGACAGTCGAAGTCACCGTTGGAAAACACAAACCGCCACCGAACTACAACAAGAAGCTGCCCTACCGGGTCGAAGTGTTCGACAGCACCGGTTCCCTCACCCTGGTGTTTTTCCGCAGTCATGATGAGCATCTCAAACGCAGCCTGCCCACCGGTGAAATCCGTTTCATATCCGGTGAAATCAGCTGGTATGGCGCCGAGCCGCAGATCGCCCACCCGGACCATATCCTGACAGCCGATGACTTCGCCCAAATGCCTTTGATCGAACCCATCTATCCGCTGACGGCTGGCATGTCGCCAAAGATACTGGCCAAGGCGTTACGTGCAGCGCTCGCTCAATTGCCCAGGCTGGAAGAATGGCAGGATGAAGCCTGGAAGCAGCGTCACCATTGGCCAGAATTTACCGATGCATTGAAAGCCCTGCACAACCCGCAACTGGCCGAAATTGCTACGCTCACTTCGCCACCCAGAATGCGCTTGGCCTATGATGAGCTGCTGGCCAATCAGTTGGCGCTAAGCCTGGTGCGTGGCCACATGAAACGCGCCGCCGGACAGAGCTTCCCCGGCACCGACGAACTGCGGACCAAAATCATCGCAGCATTGCCCTATGAGTTGACGACTGGGCAGCAAACCGCCAGCACCGAAATAGCCCGCGACATGGCTTCAAGTGAACGCATGTTGCGCCTGCTGCAGGGCGATGTTGGTTCGGGAAAAACAATCGTGGCACTCCTGGCGCTGGCAACTGCAGTGGAGAGCAAGGCGCAGGGCGCCCTCATGGTACCAACAGAAATACTCGCCCGCCAGCATTTTGCATCGCTCACTCCGCTCTGCGAAGCCGCTGGCATTCGCCTTGCCGTTCTCACGGGCCGTGAAAAGGGCAAACCGCGCGACGAAATTCTTGCGCGCCTGCAAGCTGGCGAACTTGATATTCTTGTCGGCACTCATGCCCTGTTTCAGGAAGGCGTGGACTTCAGCAATCTCGGCCTGGTGGTTATTGATGAGCAGCATCGCTTCGGTGTGCATCAGCGCTTGGCATTGCAAGCCAAGGCAGGAAGAGCAACTGACCTGTTGGTGATGACAGCCACACCCATTCCCCGCACATTGGCACTGACTGTTTACGGCGATATGGATGTATCCAAACTCACTGAAAAGCCCGCAGGCAGGCTGCCAATTGATACGCGAGTGCTGCCGTCGGAACGTATGGATGAGGTGATTGCCGGATTGGGCCGAAGCATCGCCAGCGGCAACCGCGCCTATTGGGTGTGTCCTCTGGTCGAGGACAGCGAACTGGTTGACCTCGCCGCTGCAGAAGATCGTTTCAATCAGCTGGCCAAATTCTTTCCAGGCCGCGTTGGCCTCATTCATGGCAAACTCAAAGGCTCCGCCAAGGATGCCGTAATGGCGGATTTCAAATCCGGGGTGCTTGATATTCTGGTCTCGACAACCGTGATCGAAGTGGGCGTTGATGTGCCTGAAGCGAGCATCATGATCATTGAAAATGCCGAGCGGTTTGGGCTGGCCCAGCTCCACCAATTGCGCGGCCGTGTCGGCAGGGGAACGGCCAAATCAAGTTGCCTCCTGCTGTATCAGGAACCCTTGGGCGAAACCGCCAAGGCGCGCCTCAAGATCATGCGCGAGACAGAAGATGGGTTTCGCATAGCCGAAGAGGATCTGAGGCTTCGCGGAGCGGGCGAAGTGTTGGGAACCCAGCAAGCGGGCATGCCACTTTTCCGGTTGGCCGAACTCGGCGTTCATGGTGATCTCTTGGTTGCAGCGCGTGATGATGCTGCCCTCATCCTCATGCGCGATCCTGAACTCAAAACCCAACGCGGCGAAGCGTTGCGCAGCCTGCTCTATCTCTTTGAACGCGATGAAGCCGTCAAGTTGCTTTCTTCCGGCTAGTCTTTGTGCCAGGAAGTTTGACAGCAACCTTGCCTTCCATGGCTGGCGCCAGCGGCTTCTTCGGAAACACCAGTCCCAGCGAAATCACCAGCTTCAAGGCGTCCTCAACCGACGTGCCAAGGATTTTAACTTCGTCCGCATCACAGAAGAAAACATAACCGGACGTTGGATTGGGCGTCGTTGAAACATAGATCGCATACATGGCGCGCCCCTGCTCAAGACCAATCATGCCGCCATCGATATCACGTGAAATAAATGCGATGGACCACGTTCCACGACGCGGCCATTCCACCAGGCACACCTTCTGGAACGAAGCGCCCTTCTGCAGGAAAAGGGTTTCAAATATCTGTTTGGTGCCCTTGTATATGGACCGCACAACCGGCGTGCGATTGAGCACATTGTCCCAAATCGAAATGAGCGTCTTGCCCACCAGATTTGCGGCAAAGGCGCCTATCAGCGTGATCGTGATCAGGGCAAACAGCAGACCGAGCCCCGGAACCTTGAACGGTAAATAATTGTCGGGGTTATAGGTGCCCGGAATGAACGGTTTCACCCAAGTATCGAATATGGTGATAAACCACAATGTGGCCCAAATGGTGACGGCAATCGGTGCTGTAATTGCCAAGCCAGTGAAGAAGTACGCCCGCAACCTTCCGAAAAAGGAAATCCGGGAATGCGGCGTCACTGTGGATTGCGGCGAATTGGAACTTGTCATTGCGTCGTCTAAATCGCATGAACCGCCTAGGCTTTGCAAGTGTTACCGGGCAATCGGGGAGTTAAGCGAAATTGATACGGCTGTTGTATTTGGGAATTGGCTGGCTGAGCGTTGGCATGGCTGTCGCGGGCCTGATCCTGCCGATTTTGCCCACCACGCCCATGCTGCTCGTGGCCATTTGGGCTTTCAGCCGGTCATCGCCTGAACTTGCCGAGAAAATCCGCACTCACAGGGTTTTCGGCCCGCCCATTCGCAACTGGCAGGACAATGGCGCGATTTCGACAAATGCCAAAATACTGGCGGTGTTCATCATGGGCCTGATGGGGGCCTGGCTCTGGCGATATGGCGATGCGCCGCTATGGCTCACGATTCCAATCACCCTGATATTGATGGGTGCGGCCAGCTACGTGGTCAGCAGGCCAAACGGCGCCAAATAGGCACTACTCCACCGGCCTGTCAGGTCTGACAGGATATTGCTCAGCCCACACCTGGGCCCGCGCAGACGCTTCCAAGCGGGTATCTTCAGGCGCTTCCGCATTCAATTTCTCATAACGCTCAAAAATTGCCGGATATTCGCTGGGCTCCGTGGATTGCTTGGCCAGAATGTACCACATCAGCGCCCGCGTGCGGTCCTGCCTGACGAGCTTGCCATCCCAGTACAGGTCACCCAGATAGGCTTCGGCCTCGGCATGGCGCTTCCTTGCGGCAGCAATCAACCATTTCAAACCTTGTTGCGGATTTTTCTTAACGCCCTGACCATTGATGCTCATCATCCCCAATGAATATTGTGCTTCAGGGTGGCCATAGGCCGACGCTATCTTGAGGTAGCTGTTTGCCGCAATCACAGGATTGGCCGGAATGCCAGCCGATGGAACGCCGGTGCGATAATAGTCGGCAATCCGCAACATTGAATCAACCATGATGCGCAACCTGTTCTGATCCTTTTCATCAGGATCATAGGTATCAGCCACACGCGAATAATATGAAAACGCCGTTGCATCATCCTGACTGACGCCCCTGCCAGTGCGATACATGTGACCGAGATACCAATCGGCAACAATGTTGCCTTCTTCCGATGACTTCCGAAAATATTTGATGGCCTTGCCATGGTCCCCGCTGCTGTAGGCCTTCTTCGCCTTCTTCAAATCATCAGTCCAGAATGGCGTGATGTTGAGATCCGGCAAGTTGATATCAGGAACGGCTGGCAGATAAGAAAAGAAGTCCGCACCATCCTCTTCAGCGCGAACAACTGGCGTTACGCACAACATCACGAGCATCAGAAATGCAATCATCGCATCCCTGATCTGGCGTGAAATCACTTTCACGAATGCATTAGATGTCAGCGTAGCAAACACCTTCGTGACTTCCTCCGGGATGAGTGACAGCCCCCGAAACAGCAGGGCCAACCTGTTGAGCATATTTCCACAGCGCTCCAGAACCATAGCCATGATCACGTGGCTTCCAGCTCTTCTTGCGCTCTGCCAATTCGGCATCGCTCACATTGCAAGACAACGTGCCTTCAATGGCATCCAGCGTAATGAGATCGCCGTCTTTCAAAAGCGCAATAGGTCCGCCGAGTTGCGCCTCAGGTCCAACATGACCAACACAGAAGCCACGCGTTGCGCCGGAGAACCGCCCGTCGGTTATAAGCGCCATTTTCTCGCCCATGCCCTGACCATAAAGTGCGGCCGTCGTCGAAAGCATTTCGCGCATGCCAGGTCCACCACGTGGACCTTCATAGCGAATGACCAGAACTTCGCCCTCCTCGTATTGCTTTTTGGATACAGCTTCGAAACACAATTCCTCTGAATCAAAGCAGCGGGCCGGGCCGCTAAAAGTCAAATTCTTCATGCCGGCGACTTTGACGATAGCCCCCTCCGGCGCAAGGTTTCCCCGCAATCCAACGACACCACCAGTCTTGGTGATGGGTTTGTTGGCGGGATAGACCACATCCTGATCAGGGTTCCACTTAACCGAAGCCATGTTTTCAGCGATGGTGCGGCCCGTAACGGTCATGCAATCACCATGCAGGAAACCATGATCAAGCAAGGTTTTCATGAGCAGCGGAATGCCGCCAGCTTCGAACATGTCCTTGGCCACGTATTTGCCGCCTGGCTTCAAATCAGCAATGTAGGGCGTGCGCTTGAAAATTTCCGCCACGTCAAACAGGTCGAATTTGATGCCGCATTCATGCGCGATAGCCGGCAAGTGCAGCGCCGCATTGGTGGAGCCACCCGAAGCCGCGACAACCGTTGCCGCATTTTCCAAAGCCTTCAACGTAACGATATCGCGCGGCCGGATATTGCGCGCAATAAGCTCCATCACTTGCTCGCCAGACGTGAAGCAGAAAGTATCACGAATTTCATAAGGAGCCGGAGCGCCGCAGGAATAGGGCAGCGCCAGGCCGATCGCCTCGGCAACCGTGGCCATCGTGTTGGCCGTGAACTGCGCGCCACAAGAACCAGCCGATGGACAGGCAACTTGCTCCAGCGTGTGCAAATCCTCGTCGGACATTTCGCCAACTGAATGCTTGCCCACGGCCTCAAAAACATCCTGCACAGTGACAGGACGGCCCTTGAACGTGCCCGGCAGAATTGATCCGCCATAGATGAACACCGAAGGCACATTGAGGCGCACCATCGCCATCATCATGCCGGGAAGTGACTTGTCGCAGCCAGCCAGGCCCACCAATGCATCATAGCAATGGCCACGCATGGTCAACTCAACACTATCGGCAATGCATTCCCGCGAAACCAGCGACGCCTTCATGCCCTGATGGCCCATGGCAATGCCGTCGGTCACCGTGATCGTGCAAAATTCACGGGGCGTGCCGTTAGCCGCAGCAACGCCACGCTTGACCGACTGCGCCTGCCGCATGAGTGAAATGTTGCAAGGTGCGGCCTCGTTCCAGCAGCTGGCAACACCCACCAGGGGCTGCCCAATCTGCTTCTCATTCAGCCCCATCGCATAGAGGTATGAGCGGTGTGGCGCCCGTTGCGGCCCGACGGTAACGTGACGGCTCGGAAGCCTCGATTTCGATATCGCTTTAACGTCCATAATAATTCCCTGTGTCAGTGTCTTTTTCTTATTGATACGACCGCACAGCTCTTAAGCCTTCTACCTGTCACAAATACCAACCTTGCAACCCGCCACCCTGCCAGTGGTAGCCAGCTCGCAACTTCGTCCAATATTCCCCAGAAGTCCCTCAAGCGCCGATTCCACGGGCCTCAGCCCCCGTGTAGCATGACGGTTAAGCGCCAATTTAGGCAGATGAAAGGTTCAATATGGTGCCTAAATGGGGCAAACACACAAATTATGGGCCTGTGCCATTTCCGCAACAGGTGTTGTGGCTTTGCAAACCATGTTGCCAAATTTGAGCTATTTCGAATTACGGCTGGTCATGGCACATTGCGATCAATGAGAGATTCTCCAGACCTGATGGGTGAACCCATCCGAATTCAATACGCGCCACGGCCGGGTCTGGGGGGCCTGTCGATTGTCAATTTCCTGCTCACCATCATAACCTTGGGGGTCTATCGGTTTTGGGCAAAAACCAACGTCCGCAAACACATATGGAGTTGCGTTCATATTAACGGCCAGCCCCTGGAATACACCGGTCGTGGCATCGAGCTGTTTCTCGGATTCCTCATTGTCCTCGGCGTGTTCATATTGCCGTTCATTATTCTGGTCGTTTTCTTGAGCCTTGCGCTTGGCCCGGAACACCCGGCGATCATCGCAGTCCAGCTCCTGCTCTATCTCGTTATCGCCGTGCTGTGGGGGGCCGCCCTTTACCGTGCCCGGCGATATCAGCTCTCAAGAACCCTCTGGCGCGGCATCCGGGGCACCCTGGTGGGGTCTTCGCTCACCTACAGTCTGACCTACTTTGGCTCGCTGCTGGCCAGAGGCATGTCGCTGGGCTGGTCAACGCCGGTTCTCAATACCGTCCTGCAGGAACAGATCATCAGCGACATGCGCTTTGGCGATCTGGCCTTCAAATTCAGGGGCCGCGCCGGACCCCTCTATCCCACCTATGCACTTTGCTGGTTTCTGACAGTTGTGGCTATCATTGTGGCAGCCGCTGCAATCGGTTTTGAAATTTCAGCATTAAGTGGGCAAGGTCTTGAACAGGCTTTCGATCAGGTTTTCGGTGAAAACCGCAATCCATCATCAGAACAGGTCTGGACAGTTTGGTTTACAATAAGTGTGTTTGTCGCAACCTACCTGGGATTTTTTGTCGTGGTTCCCATGCTGTGGGCAATCTACACGGCAAAAGAACTTTCAACCTTTGCCAGTTACACAACCGCTGGCAACGCCAGCTTCAAGTTACATGCAACAGCAGGCAGCCTCATCTCGCTTGTGATTGTAAACCTCTTGATCCTGATATTTACGATCGGCATCGGTCGCCCATTTGTACAGCAACGGCTCGTACGATACATGTGTGACAGGCTCGAAGTCATTGGAACCATTGATGTGAACAAAGTGCTGCAATCAAGGGCGGAGCTCAGCAAAACCGGAGAGGGACTGGCGGACGCATTTGATGTAAGTGTCATCTGATGCAGGTCAGCGCCGCCTATTTCGATGGCAGGGTAGCCCGGGAACACCAGGTAAATTTATCACTGGAAAGGGGCGGATTGACTTTTTCCGGTGACGAGCTGCCACCATATGTCTGGAACATGTCTGGTCTCTACGCCATCGATCCCCCGCTCAGAGATCGTGCCTTGCGCCTGTCTCATGACAGCCAGCCCGGCGCCAGACTGGTTATCAACGACAACAATTTCATGCACGAGCTGCTTGTTTTGGCGCCGCACCTGAAGGGTGGCCTCAATCCAAGGCGTACCCTGAAATTTGCGATGTGGACTGGCCTGTGCCTGGCAGCCTTTGCCGGCGTCATGTACGGCGTACTCAACTACGCGCCACAAAAAATCGCAGTGGTTCTGCCTGATGAATGGCGCGAGCGCTTTGGCGCGCAACTGGAAAAGGCTTTGGTTGACGGCGCGAAAGCTTGCAGCACCGCTAATGGCAATTCAGCTCTGACAGCCTTGATTGCCAGCCTTGCTGGGGGCGAGCCCGACATGCCGCCGATAACGGTGAAGGTCTATGATATCCCCATAGTGAATGCCTTCACCCTGCCAGGCGGGCACATCGTGCTCACCCGTGGACTGCTCAAAGAGTCCGCCAGCGCCGATGAAGTGGCAGGTGTTGTGGCCCACGAAATTGGCCACGCCGCCCATCGCCACCCTGAAGCGCAAATGGTCCGCGTCATGGGCGTTGAAATCCTGCTCAGCATCGCGTCCGGCACCTCCGGCACTAATACTGGTTCACTTGCAGGCCTCGCTGCTCTCATGCAATCCAGCCGCGAAGCCGAACGCCAAGCCGACGCCTATGCCGTGAGCATGTTAAGTGCCGCAAAAATCAATCCCATGGGGCTCAGAAATTTTTTCGAGAAAGTTCTAAAGGAAGAACAAAAACCGCTGAGTCAGGCTTTTTCCAGAATAGGCAGTGTTTTTTCCACTCACCCTGGCACTGAGGATCGCATCAAGTTCATCAAACCAATGCCCGCCGATGTCCCCCTCAAACAATCAATCACCAATAGCCAGTGGAGTGACCTGCAGAAGATCTGCGGTTAAGACTTCTTCGGCACAAAGCTCGATTTCTTCCTCGGCTCTGGCACGACAACCCAGGGCCTGTTGCCGCTCATCGACTTGGCCGTGGTCACCAACACTTCATCACCATTTATGACCAAAGCATGCGCGCCGCTGCGCCAGACATCAAAGCGATCAATCCGGATTTTGACAGTCTTGCAGGCGCCACGAAGCGGATAGGCCGCAATGATGATATCCAAACCGGCGCATGAAGGCTCCGCCCCCTCACCTTCGAAAAAGAACGCAACATGTTTGGATTTGACATCACTCTGGCATGAGCGCCCGCCGCAAACCCAGCCAGGCCTTGCCACTGCCTGTTTGTAGGTTGCGTTCTCACCGTTGGCTTGCATCCATTTTTCAGCCGCAAAGCGCCCGGTGCGGGCATTTGCAAAAACAAGTTCATGATCAGCGTTGACAATCGCAACATTGGCTGCTGTTCGCTCAACCAACACATCTGGCAATGAACTCGACTTTGAGAGAATGAACGCGCCCAACACAAACGCAATGCCAGAATATTTGCCACGCCCCTTCAGCAAGCATATCAGTGATGCCGCAATTGCCAAGGCAATGGCGCTGTTGATCGGCAATTGCGGAACAACACGCTGTGCTCCCGGCAATTCCGCCACAAAGTCCGAAATCGCAAGCACCAACTCCATGCCCTTCCCCAACACTGCAAGCGACCACCCCTCCAGCCCAAATGGCATCAACACAACACTGAGCAACGCAAATGGCATGACCGCAAAACTCATAACCGGAATTGCAAGCCCATTGGCGATCACGCCATAGGGCGCCAGCCTGCCAAAATGATAGGCAGCAGGAATTGACGAAAACGCCCCAGCCACCAGTGTTGTAAGAATGGAGGCCACGACTAGCCTGCAAATTTTTCGCGCCCAAAACATCCAGCGGCCTTCGATTCTAAATTCTCGATTCTGCTGGGGCCGGTTCCAGTATTCAAAAAAAGCAGCAAGCCCCATCACTGCCATAAACGACATTTGAAAACTCGCCTGAATGGCGGACTCCGGTTGCAGGAGCAAAATCACGATGGCAGCCAGGGCCAAATTGCGCAGTGAAATCGCCGGGCGGTCCACGATGATCGCCAAAAACACCACGGCCAGCATGATGTAAGATCGTTGCGTTGCAGCACCTGAGCCGGCCAGCAGCATATAGATAAATCCAAAAACAAGGGCCGCCGCCGCCGCCCACTTCTTGATCGGCCAACGCAGCGCTATGGCAGGAAACAGGGCAAGGAAAGCCCGCAAGATCCAAAAAACACCTCCTGCCGCCAACGACATATGAAGGCCGGAAATAGACAGGATGTGCGCCAGGCCGGAAATCTGCAGGCTGGTGTTGATCGCTTTGGGAATGGCCGCACGCTCTCCCGTAATCATGGCTTCGGCAACTGCCGCAATAGTGCCCTTCAGGTGCGACCGAACGCGGGCGCCTATATTCTGTCGAAGCTCATGGAGATTTTTTGCTAGTGAAATCGATAACGATGAGGTTTGCCCCAGCACGTCAATGGGGGACGTTATCCTGCCGCTGCCGCCAATGCTTTGAAAGTAGAGCTGCCTGCCATAGTCAAAGCCGCCCGGCATGGTGGGCGATGAAATGGGCGCAAGCCTCGCCTTGAAAGCAACACGGGCGCCAATCGCCGGATTGCCATTTCGCGTAAAATTTACCAGACGAAGACGCCGTGGCAACTGTGCTGCCAGCAGTCCCTCAATTTCGGTTGGTTCGAATATGAGAGTGCCGCGCTTGGCCGAAGCACTTTCAACATCCCGCACAATTCCCACCACGGCAATTTCGTCAGTTGTGGCCTTGAGCAAAGGCGTTGCAATGATTTCGGCCCGAACCTTCGCCAGAACAAAGCCACTAAGCAACAGCGCCAAAAGCACAACCGCTAAACGGCCACGGGCGACCCAAAACAAACCCCCAGCACCTGCCCCAATGAGGGCCGTCACACCAATTGCCGGTTCCTCAGGCAGGGCAAAATAGCCCCAAATGCCGAACGCCAGTGCAACGGGCGCCCATAGCACGCCATTGCCAGCCTGCGCCTGCCACATCTCCTGCAGCTTGTCCCCGATCACACCCCGCCCTCTTACGCACCACAAAAGCTTGTGCTAATTCCTCTGCATCGAGCCTGCGGGCATTCCCCACCACCAGCCTACAAGGAAAACGGAGCCGATGTCAGTACCCGTCGTTACACGCTTTGCCCCCTCGCCCACCGGCTATCTGCATATCGGTGGCGCCCGCACGGCACTGTTCAATTGGGCCTATGCCAAAGGCCACGGCGGCAAGATGCTGCTCCGCATTGAAGACACTGACCGCGAGCGCTCAACTGATGATGCCGTCAAAGCCATACTCGACGGCATGACATGGCTCGGCCTTTCATGGGACGGCGAAGCCGTTTCGCAATTCAGTCGCGCCGCCCGCCATCGCGAAGTCGCAGAGCAACTCTTGGCCGCAGGTCACGCCTATCACTGCTATTGCAGCCCGCAGGAGCTTGACGCCATGCGAGCCAAGGCCGAAGCCGAAAAACGCCCCGCCCGATATGACGGAACCTGGCGCGACCGTAATCCCGGGGATGCCCCGGCCGACGTTAAGCCAGTCATCCGTTTCAAGTCTCCACAAGTCGGAGAAACTGTCGTCAACGACAATGCTCAGGGCCGTGTGGTTTTTGCCAACAAGGAACTTGATGATCTGATCATTCTGCGATCCGATGGCAATCCAACTTACAACCTGTCAGTTGTTGTGGACGATCATGACATGGGCGTTACCCACATTGTGCGGGGTGTCGATCACCTCACCAATGCTGCACGCCAAACACAGATCTATGTCGCCATGAACTGGCCTGTTCCAAACATGACCCACGTGCCGCTAATTCATGGGCCGGATGGCGCCAAACTTTCAAAGCGTCACGGGGCGTTGGGTGTCGAAGCCTACCGCGCCATGGGTTATCTGCCAGCCGCACTTCGCAATTACCTGGCGCGATTGGGATGGAGCCATGGTGACGACGAGATATTTTCCACCGAACAGCTGGTCGAGTGGTTTGAACTTTCCGACATCGGAAAATCCGCCGCCCGTTTTGACTTCGCCAAGCTTGAAAATCTCAACGGCCACTACATCCGCCACATGAGCGATGATGACCTGCTCTGCGAGCTGATTGCCTTTCTTCCCTACGCAGAGGGTGGACCTGCGATTCTAGCCAAGCTGGACAATGCAAAGCGTGCGCAATTGAAGATGGCGATGGCGGGCCTGAAAGAGCGCGCCAAGACGCTCGTCGAACTCAAGAACGGCTCAGCCTTCCTTTTCGCGTCCCGCCCCATAGTCATGGATGAAAAGGCCAAACAGATTATGGCCGACGGCGGGATTTCAGCGCTCACCCAACTTGTCCCCGTCCTGGAGTCCCGTTCGGATTGGAGCGCCCCCGCACTGGAAACAGCGGTCAAAACCTTTGCCGAGGCCCAAGGCATTAAATTGGGCAAGTTGGCGCAACCCCTGCGCGCAAGCCTGACCGGCAGTTCCACATCTCCACCAATTTTTGACGTATTGGCCGTATTAGGTCGAGACGAAGCCATGGCACGCATCAAGGACATGGTCATTTGACCTGATTGCTGCGCTGCAATATAGTTTAAAAAACCCAAAGGGGGCCAAACGATGACTGCACAGGACAACTCGGCCAAACTCACCTACAACGGAAAAACCTATGATTTACCGGTAATTAAGGGAACCCTTGGCCCGGACGTTCTCGATATCACCAATCTCTATGGGGAAGGCAAAGTATTCACTTTCGATCCGGGTTTCACGTCAACCGCAGCCTGCGAGTCCAAAATTACCTATATCGATGGCGATGAAGGCGTGCTGCTGCACCGTGGCTATCCCATTGATCAGCTGGCCGAAAATGGCGACTTTATCGAAACCTGCTATTTGCTCTATTACGGCGAGCTGCCCAACCAAGCCCAGCGCAAGTCCTTCGAATTTGCCATTACCCACCACACGATGATCCATGAGCAGATGGCCCGCTTTTTCCAGGGCTTCCGCCGCGATGCACATCCCATGGCGGTTATGGTGGCTGTTGTGGGCGCCATGTCGGCCTTCTATCATGACTCGACTGATGTGAACGACCCGCGTCAGCGCGAAATCGCCTCGCACCGGATGATCGCCAAACTGCCGACGATTGCAGCCATGGCCTTCAAGTATCACATTGGACAGCCCTTCGTTTATCCCCGGAATGACCTTTCCTATGCTGCAAATTTTCTGCACATGTGCTTCGCGGTGCCTTGCGAGGAATACAAGGTGAACCCGATTTTGGCCCGCGCCATGGACCGGATTTTCATCCTCCACGCCGACCATGAGCAGAATGCATCGACGTCCACCGTCAGGCTCGCTGGCTCTTCCGGCGCAAATCCATTTGCCTGTATTGCAGCAGGCATCGCCTGCCTATGGGGTCCAGCCCACGGCGGCGCCAATGAAGCAGCCCTCCAGATGCTGGGTGAAATCGGCACCGTGGCCAATATCCCCGCCTACATCGAAAAAGTGAAAGACAAATCCTCCAACGTGCGCTTGATGGGCTTTGGTCACCGGGTCTACAAAAACTATGACCCTCGCGCCAAAATCATGCAGCAAACGGCCCATGAGGTCTTGACTGAACTGGGCATCAAGGATGATCCATTGCTCGATGTGGCCCGTGAACTTGAACGCGTCGCATTGAACGACAAATATTTCATTGACCGCAAGCTGTATCCGAATGTGGATTTTTACTCCGGCATCATCTTGCGCGCACTTGGCTTTCCCACATCAATGTTCACCGTGCTCTTTGCCTTGGCGCGCACAGTGGGTTGGATTTCCCAATGGAAAGAAATGATTGAAGATCCCAGCCAGCGGATTGGCAGGCCGCGCCAGCTCTACAACGGCCCGACCAAGCGCGAATACGTGCCCCTGAGCAAGCGTCAGAAATAGCCTCTATTTCGCGCCCATCAGCATGGCGCCAATTTCAGCTTCGGCAACTTTCTTGCCGTCAACATGGGCTTCAGCCCAGTATTTCCAGACTGGTGCACGTTTGTTGGTGAGCTTGACGTGAAAATGAACCTGATCGCCCGGCACAACAGGCTTCCTGAAACGCGCCTTGTCGATCGACATGAAGAAAACCAGTTGGCCGGCATGGGCATCTCCAAGATGGTTGAGCACCAAAGCGCCCGCTGCCTGCGCCATGGCTTCAATAAGCAGCACGCCCGGCATCACCGGTTTGCTCGGAAAATGCCCCTGAAAGAACGGTTCATTGATCGTTACATTCTTGATCGCCGTGCCTGACTGCTCGCCATCCAGGTCAATCATTTTGTCAATGAGAAGAAACGGATAGCGGTGCGGCAGGAGCTGCATGATGCGAGCGATATCAGCACTTCCCAACTGCTTCGCCTGGTTGTCTTCGCTCATATGTCACCCCAATAAATTTCGGACGGCCCGATGAGCCGTCCGATAACCTTAACACCAGATTTCAAAAGGTCTAGAAGCGCGTTCCAATAGAAAAGCGGAACAATTCAGATTCGTCGAATTTTGCTTTCTTCACAGGATAAGCCAACTCAAAGCGCAATGGCCCGAATGGTGACTGCCAGATCAAGCCGGCACCGACAGATGCGCGGAGAGCGGATGTGTCAAATACTGTGCAATCTACAGGTAACGCGTTTACGCAATTAACGCCACCATTTGCAACAGTATTCTCCGAAGTCCCAAACACCGTTCCCACATCTGTGAATGCAGCACCCTCTATGCCCCAAGCATCAGGCAATCCGACCGGGAACGTGACTTCTGCCGTCGCAATTGCATAGCTCTCAGCACCAATTGAGTCTGTATCACCCGCATTGCTCCTCTGCCGTGGTCCAACACCAGACTGGGCAAAGCCGCGGAATGTGTCGGCACCCATGAAGAACCGATCCTGCAGCGGCACATCCTTGCCATTAAACCCTTGGATGTGACCGGCATTGGCCTCAAGTTTCAGCACAATCGACTCTTCATACAATGGCATGAAGTACCAGCCATGCGCTTCAAGCCGACCATAATAAGTGTCACCACCCAGGCCCGCGACCTCAGACTCCAGCTGACCCCTGAAACCAAGAATTGGACGATTGGGATCATCAAGATCATCCCAGGTATATGTCGTCCCAATCGCAGATTTCCACGTGTTGCCTTCTTGCGCTATAATGGCAGGAGAAGCCGAAGCCGCATTGATACCGCTCACTTCCCGATAGGCCAGCGAATACCTGAAATTCAAACTGGAGTAATCATCAAGCTTGAACCCGGTCCGCAGCGCACCGCCAACCTGCTTGCTTTCGTAAGATGAGAAGTCCTTGTTATCGCTCTTCTTGGCAAACAAATCGATACCGGCAGAAATTGGCATGCCCATGAAATAGGGTTCAGTAAAGCCGAAATCGACCGACTGCTTTTTGAAACTCAGCGAAGTGTTCAGCCTCAAGAACTGCCCCTTGCCCATGAGGTTGCGTTCAGTGAGCTCAACTGAGCCAATAACTTTTTCTGTTGTGGAGTAACCGACCGAGAACGCGATTTTACCCGTGGATTTTTCCTGCACCACGACATAGAGAACGATTTTGTCGGGAGCAGAACCCTGTTCCTCCTGGAAATCAATCTTGTCGAAGAAATCCAATGCGGTCAGCCTACGGCGCGCGCGCTCAACCAGCGTCCGGTTGAATGCATCACCCTCGAAAATCAGCAGTTCACGCCGGATAACTTCATCCAACGTACGGTTGTTACCCTCAATTTCAATACGCTCGACATAGGCACGTTGGCCCTCGGCAATAGTATAGTTGATGTTCAACGATCCGCTTGCGGCATCACGATCAATCTTTGGCTCAACTTTTGCAAACACAAACCCCTGCCTGCTAGCCTCCAGCGCGAGGTTTTCGACAGTCTTGTCCACGCGCGTCGCGTCATAGCTGTCGCCCACGCCAGTCTTGATGACAGGTGTGAGTTTTTCAGGATCAAGGTTTGTATTTCCAATGTTAACCGCAACATCCGATATCGTGTAGTGAACGCCTTCTTCCAGAACGATATTGATTTCGAAATAGTCGCCATTGGGTGACAGCTGGGCTTCTGCCGAAATAAGCTGAAAATCCGCAAACCCGTGCTTCAAATAGTAGCGGCGCAAAAGTTCCTTGTCATATTCCAACCGGTCCGGATCATAGGTGTCGTTCCGCTGGAAATAGTTCCACCAGCTGTGTTCGGCAGTATTCATCACCGATCGCAACGCCGACGATGAAAAAGCCTTATTGCCGGTAAAGTTGATAGATTTGATTGTCGTTTCCGAACCTTCTGTGACCTCGAACACCAGGTTCACGCGATTCTCTGGAAGCCGAATGAGTTTAGGCGCCACGCGCACATTGTAATAACCAGCTTTTTGATAAAGCGCCAACACGCGTTGGGTGTCACTTTGAACCTGGGCGCGCGTGAATATCATGCGCTCGCGAGCTTCAACTTCCTTTTGCAAGGCCGTGTCATCAATCTTGCTGTTGCCTTCAAAATTCACCTGATTGATCAGTGGATTTTCAACGACTTTGATAACCAGCGTGGTGCCGCGCTGGAACATTTGGACATCCGAGAACAAGCCCGTCTGGAACAAAACCTTTATGGAAGCGTCAATTTTCTCGGCGTCAAACGCCTGGCCCTGTGAAATCTGCAAATACGAAAATACAGTATCGTTTTCGACCCGTTGGTTGCCTTCAACAACGATTTTGGCGATATTCTGCGCATAGGCTTGCGATGTCCAACCGCCTGTTAAAGATGACGGGGCAAACACCGCCAACAACAGTGCCAAAAGCCCTACACAGACAAATCTATTACGCATCCACCCGGCCAATCTTCATTATGCTAACCGCCCCAAATCAGTCGTCCCAATTAACGATCTTTTTAATGACTTTGCCCCACATTGCAAACAAAAGTTCGCCAATAAATTAACTACCTGTAATCATTGTAAAAACCCGGCTCAAATCATTGCCAAAACCAAACACCATCAGCATCAAAACGAGCGATAAACCGACTCGAAATCCCCACTCCTGAGCCTGCTGCCCAACCGGCTTTCCACGAATGGCTTCAAGCGCATAATAAACCAGATGACCACCATCCAGCATTGGAACCGGAAACAGGTTTATGATGCCAATACTGACCGAAAAAAACGCTAACAAACTCACAAAGCCATAGACCCCGTTGGAGGCAGCATCGCCAGCGGCCTTGCCCATCGATATCATTCCGCCAATTTGCTTTGCACTCTCCTCACCCGTGACTATTTTACCAAGGCCCTTAAAAGTGAGGGAAACAACTCTCCAGGTTCCTTCAACTCCCTTTGGCAGCGCTTCGCCAATTGACATCCGGCGCATAGGCACCACCCCGTCAGCGAATGTATGCTTAATGCCCAATCGGGCAACTTTGAATGTGCCGCCAAAGCCATCTGACTCGGTTTTAACCTCAGGAACAACTCTGATCGCAAGAGGGTTCCCTGCCCGGTCTATTGCGACGTTGAGTGTTTCGCCACCCCGAAACTGCACAGCCCGAATAAGATCATCAAAAGTTTTGACGGCACCTCCATCAATCGCAACAATAAGATCTCCGGGCTTAAAGCCTGCCAATTCCGCCGCACTGCCCGGTTCAATGGAATGGGCGCGTGGCTCAACATCTGGCATCCCAACAGTTGTGTACAAACCAGCAAGCAGAACAATCGCCAATATAAAATTTGCAACGGGGCCTGCCGCTACCACCAATGCCCGTTTCCACACCGGTTTGTTATGAAAATTGCCCTCAGCGCCTGGTTCAGGCGCTGACTGCGGAAGGCTTGCCGCATTTGCATCGCCCTGGAATTTCACATAACCACCGAGGGGAATCCAACATATTTTCCACCGGGTGCCGCGGTTGTCATTCCAGCCAATCATTTCCGGGCCGAACCCGATGGAGAACGCTTCAACAGTCACGCCACACCACCGTGCCACGAGATAATGACCCAGCTCATGAAAAAACACGATAATTGAAATCGCCACGATGAACGGAATCAAGTAGCCCGTCGGCGCCGACAGCACGTCTGTAACGCTCATCTTAAATCCATCCCACCTTGCGTTGAACTATAGGATTTTTACAACCTGACCCAATGGTTCAGGCGCCATTAACCACATAACTTAGGATGTACGTCAACAATTTGGCGAAATATGGTTACCAAATCAATAGTCCCTGGGCCGCAAACTCGCCGTTCATCCGAAAAAACCCAATCAAAACAGCAGCAACTGACACCGCAATCAGTCCGTCCACCCGGTCTATCACGCCACCATGGCCGGGAATAAGGCTGCCGGCGTCTTTGACGTTGTAAAATCGCTTCAGCGCTGACTCAAACAAGTCACCGCCCTGCTCCACAATTGCCAGCACCCCAGCCAATGCTGTTAGAATGCCGATACTTTCGAGTTGAGCAAAATTGGCAAAGATCAGAGATGCAATGGCACTCCCGAAGACTGCTCCCGCAAGTCCAGCCCAGGTTTTTTTAGGAGAAATTGCCGGAGCAAGTTTTGGGCCGCCGAAGATGCGCCCGGCAAAATACGCGAAGATATCCGCCGACCAAACGATCACGCAAATCCACACTATCGCTAACGCCCCGAACTCAACATCCGAGCGCAACACGCTGAGTGCAATCGCCGGAAGCCCGACATACCAAATGCCCAAATAACTCCAATGGCTGGCCGCAGCGTTCTGCGAATAAACAAGAAATGACGAAACTGCGGCCAACGCCGCAACCAGCAAGGCCACCACCCAGAGCGCAAGCATGCCGGGTGCGAGAACTCCCAAGAGTGCTGCTCCCAAATGCAACAGATATTGACCCTGGTTTCCGGAATGAACAATCCGGCTCCATTCACCTGCAATCAGGCAACCGAACAGAAAAACAAATATCTGAAACCACAGTCCGCCAAACCAGACGCACAACAGGACGACCGGTATCAGGATCGCCGCAGAACCGGTGCGAACGGCCAGATCGCCCCATTTCGGCGAAACAGAATCTGTCATGCAGTCTGCACTTCTATGCCGCCAAAGCGACGATCTCTTCGGCGGTATTCATCCAGGGCGCGGGCAAAGATTTCGGCCGTAAAGTCTGGCCAGAACTCCTTGACGAAAACAAATTCGGTATAGGCGCTCTGCCACAGCAAGAAATTTGAAATGCGCTGTTCGGCTCCGGTGCGAATGAGCAGGTCCGGATCAGGAATGCCGAAAGTATCCAGATTCTGGGATATCAACTCCGGCGATATCTCTGCCACGTCAATATCGCCGGATTTCACCTTTGCAGCAATCGCCGCAACCGCGCGACTGATTTCCTGCCTGCTGCCATAGTTGAAAGCAACGATCAGATTCAGGCTTGTATTTTGGCTCGTCACCCGCTCGGCATCCTCAAGCAGCGCGATCATGCTTGGTTCCAGATTTTCGCGCGATCCAATGATCTTGATTTTCACGCCGGCGTCATGCAGATCGGCCACATCCTGGCGGATAAATCGGCGCAAAAGATCCAGCAGAAATGAAATCTCGGTTTCGGGCCGCGACCAGTTTTCAGCACTGAAAGAATAGATTGTCAGGTATTCAATTCCCAAGTCTGCAGCAGCCTTGACGGCCCTGCGCAGCGCATCAACTCCTGCCTTGTGGCCCGCTGACCTGGGCAATCCACGAAGGTTGGCCCAACGGCCATTGCCATCCATAATAATGGCAACATGGCGGGGCGCCCGATCAGCTGACGGGGGAAAGGTCAAAACTGCGCCCTCAAACCTGCATGATTTCTGCTTCTTTGTGTTTCAAAGCAGCGTCAATTTCCTTGATGGTTTCATCAGTCATCTTCTGTGTTTCATCGGCCTTCTTCTTGTGCTCATCCTCACTCATCAGGTGTTCTTTTTCCAACGCCTTTAATTGATCCATGCCGTCACGGCGCACATTGCGAACCGCAATGCGCGCTTTCTCAGCATACTGGTGTGCAACTTTCACCAGCTCTTTGCGGCGATCCTGAGTCAAGTCTGGCATACGCAGCCGGATGACTTGTCCCTCAGTTTGCGGATTGAGACCGAGATTCGAGGCATGAATGGCTTTTTCGACCGATACGACCAATCCCTTGTCCCAAACATTTATCTGCAAGAGCCGCGCCTCTGGCACTGTAACCGACGCCACCTGATTGAGCGGCATCAGCGCACCATAGGCATCAACCTGAACCGGATCCAAAAGTGCCACCGAGGCGCGCCCGGTCCGCAGGCCGCCAAAGTCGTGCTTCAATGATTCAGTCGCACCGTGCATGCGGCGCTTGAGGTCAGCTGCGTTAAATGGGGCAGGTTGTGCCATAAGTTCAGTCCTTCGTCACAATGGTAAATCGGCCGGCACCCTTCAAGACTTGCAACACGGCGCCAGGCTCGCGAATGGAAAATACAATTACCGGAATCCCGTTGTCCCGTGCAAGGGCTATTGCTGCGGGGTCCATGATGCGCAAATCCCTGGACAAAATCTCACTAAACGTGATCTTGTCAAAGCGCCTGGAGGTGGGATGCTTTTTGGGATCTTCGGCATAGACACCATCCACACTGGTGCCCTTGAACAGCGCATCGCACTGCAATTCGGCCGCCCGCAACGCCGCCCCCGTATCCGTGGTAAAAAACGGCAAACCAGTACCGGCTGCACAAATAACAACCCGGCCGCTTTGCAAATGATGGATGCCCTGGGCTGGTGAGTAGGTTTCGCAAACCGTAGGCATGGCGATGGCTGAAAGCACGCGGGCATCAATGCCCTTGGATTTCAAAACTCCCTGCATGGCAAGTGCATTCATGATGGTGGCCATGATGCCCATGTGGTCAGCGCTCACCCGGTCCATGCCCTTGGCAGCTCCTGCCAGCCCGCGGAATATGTTTCCCCCGCCAATCACCAGCGCCACCTGCGCACCCGCTTTGACGCAGGCGATAACCTCATCCGCCACCCGCGCCACCGTATCGAGATCAATGCCAAAAGGCTGGGCCCCCATCAGCACCTCGCCGGAAACTTTTAATAAAATTCGCTTGTAACTGATCATGCGCTTTGCTCTCTGCGTAACGGGGAAAGGCCCTGCCGGCCTGTATTTAATGACTTACCCGCCGATTCGTCTTAGGAGATTTTTCACCATGAGCAAACCTTTTTTGGACCTTTAAGGGGCAAGTAGCAAAACGAGGCTAGCCTTTCAAAAAAAAGGAATGGACCATGCTTGGATTTCTATTCAGCCCTTTTGGGCGCATTGGACGGGGCCGCTGGTGGGCAAGCCAAGCAATCATAATCTCACTTGCGATTGTGGCGATTATGATGGCTGGAGCGAGTTATGAGGCCAATCCATCATCTGCCGTTCTCTTTTTGGCCGCCCTACTCTGCTTGCCGTTGTGGATTAACATCTGCACGACGATCAAACGGTACCACGACCGTGACAAATCCGGCTGGTGGTTCCTGTTTCAATTCATTCCGATAATTGGTCCAATCTGGGCTTTCATCGAGCTCGGTTTTCTATCGGGAACATATGGCGACAATGACTACGGTCCAGGCCCTGGCATGAATATCAAGGATGATCTGGCAGCGATGTTGCAGGACAGCGAATATTCCGAAAGCTATTCCACCGCCCAGCGCATGCGCCATTCAACCCCATCAAGTTACCAACCACCCAAGGCGAATTACAGCGGCGGCACTACTTTCGGCAAACGCGGCTAGAAAATGGGCTCCACTACGGGGAGCCCATTGCATTCCTTGAGAAGACTTAGGCCTGTCCGGCAGCCTTGGCCACTTCAGCGGCGAAATCATCGGCGGCTTTTTCAATGCCTTCACCCAGCTGCATGCGCACATAACCCGTGAGCTTGACGGGTGCACCCGCCTTGTTGCCAACTTCAGCCAAAACCTGTGTCACTGACTTGGTGCCATCGTGAACATAGGCCTGCTCCAACAAACAGTTTTCCTTGCCGTAGGTTTTGAGGCCGGAGGCCACAATTTTTTCCATCACGGCTGGCGGCTTGCCGGCATTCTTCTCTTCAAGAATTGCTTTTTCGCGAGCCAGGGTATCAGCCGGAACGCCAGCCAGATCCAATGCAACTGGATTGGTTGCAGCCACATGCATCGAAAGCAAACGACCAAGAGCTGCAAGCTCTTCCTTGTTGCCGGTTGATTCAAGCGCCACCAGAACACCGATCTTGCCCATGCCGGGTGCTGCCTGATTGTGAATATAGGAACCGATCACGCCATCGCTCACCTTGAGAGATGAGGTCCGGCGAACCGTCATGTTCTCACCAATGGTTGCCACCATCTCCGCCACAAACTCGGCAACAGCGTGCTGCGAGCCCGGATATTTGGCCGTCTTGAGCTTTTCAGTGTTGCCGTCGGCAACAAGCGCCAGCTTGGCGATTTCAGCAACCATGGCCTGGAACTTTTCGTTCCGCGCCACAAAGTCGGTTTCCGAATTCACTTCAACAACAGCGCCCATGGTGCCGGCAATTGCCAGCCCAACAAGGCCCTCAGCGGCAACACGAGTCGATTTCTTGGCGGCCTTGGCCAGGCCCTTGGCGCGCAGCCAATCGGTTGCGGCATCCATGTCGCCATTTGTGGCAGCCAATGCAGCCTTGCAATCCATCATGCCAACGCCTGTAGATTCACGCAGGCTCTTGACCATTCCAGCTGTAATTTCAGCCATGACAATCCTCTTCAAAAATCGAGCTAAATATTATTCCGCAGAAACGGCTTCAGCCATCGGGTTTTCTTCAGCGCCAACATCACGGCCTGAAGAGCCTTGCGCCTGTGCGATACCCTCAATTGCGGCACGCGCAATGAGATCGCAATAAAGTGCCACAGCGCGACCCGCATCATCATTGCCTGGAATTGGATAGTTCACGCCGGCAGGATCAGAGTTGGTATCGATAATCGCCACAACCGGAATGCCCAAACGATTGGCTTCCTTGATCGCGAGCTGCTCCTTGTTCGTATCGATCACGAATAGGATGTCAGGCGTGCCACCCATGTCCTTGATGCCGCCCAGCGCCTTGTCAAGCTTGGTTTTCTCCCGCGAGATCGAAAGCATTTCGCGCTTGGTGAGGCCCATGCCCTCCTTGGCGAGTTGCTCATCGAGGTTGCGCAAGTGCTTGATTGAATTTGAAATGGTCTTCCAGTTGGTGAGCATGCCACCCAGCCAACGCGAGTTCACATAATACTGGGCCGAGCGTTTGGCGCTTTCGGCAATCTGTTCCTGCGCCGTGCGCTTGGTGCCCACAAACAATACGCGGCCACCCTTGGCAACCGCCGCTGATACGGCCAGCAAAGCCTGATGCAGCAGAGGCACGGTCTGCGCCAGATCGATAATATGGATGCCGTTGCGCGAGCCGTAAATATACGACTGCATCTTGGGGTTCCAGCGATGGGTTTGATGTCCGAAATGAACGCCTGCTTCAAGCAATTGGCGCATGGTAAATTCTGGCGCAGCCATAGTTCTAAATCCTTCTCCGGTTGATCCACCGCGGATGACTGTGACCGGATTATTCCGGCACCGGAAGGACTTGTACCTATGTGGGGAATTCGCACTCCCATGGCAAAAGTCCAACACCCGCGTGAGTATTTAACGAGCGGGGCTATACAGGGGTGGAGGGCCGAAGGCAAGCGAAACTCCTGATCGCATCTTGCCTTGTACTATTCTGCCGCCATCCCCAAATAGTAAACGTTCATCGGAACAGTTGGGGGCGCAGTGGAGGGTTAAATGCGTGGGAGTTTGCGTTTGGGTCAGAGCGTTTTGACCGTCCCGGTTATGGCGCTAAGCCTGTTATTGACAAGTAACATGTTGAATGCACAAGATATTAACGAAAAGGTGAAATCCGGTGATGAAATCGGCATTTGGCCTCATCCTTTCGTCGGTTCAAGGGCCCCCGCGGAAAGCTCGTCCGTATGCCGCACAATCTCCCAGGCAGACAGTCGGCGGCTCACATACGTACTTCGCTGTCAGGCCATCGACATGCGTGCCAGCGAAACCGGCAAGAAACGTCGTTTCCCCAAACTCATTGACAATGAGAGGCGAAATTCCAAATAGCCGTGCCCGGATCACCCGATAGACGGCTCAATCCTTGGGCTGCTGATTGACAACTTTCCATGCCCTGATCATGGCTTCGGCGCTCCGGGCGCCCTCGTCCAGGGTAGTTTCCCAGCCGATGACAGACACCCGCATGACTTGCTTGCCCCGCCACATGGCGCCGCCTGCGAAACATTCGCCGTCGGCCTGAATTCGGGCGATTGTCTTGCACGTTAATTCGTCGCCACGGTCCTGTGTCTCATCTTTTCCGAAGCGCACAATGATCTGGTTGAGGATCACATCATTCAAAATTTGAATGCCTGGTTCTGCCGCCAGTCGCTCTGCCATCAGCTTTGCAACGTCACAATGGCGCTGAACCATTTCAGCAATGCCGCT
>JANNXN010000181.1:0-11820 GCA_031409595.1 Rhodobiaceae bacterium | reverse complement strand
CGCGCTTCCGACATGGCGCGCTTGGCGATTTGCGTGGGCGTTTCGCTTTTGATGATGGGGAGCGTTGCGACCTTCACCTGCTGGCCCAGGATCGCAAGTTGTTCTTGCGCTGCAGGCCTTCGTGTATCAAGCGACGCCATCAGCACTTTGCGCTTGTCGCGTTCTTGCAGGCGCTTGGCGATTTTTGCCGTGGTGGTGGTTTTGCCGGAGCCTTGCAAGCCCACCATCAGAATGGCCACAGGCGGCGCGGCGCGGAGGTTCAGAGCGGACTGGTCCGAGCCCAGCGTTTCCACCAGCACGTCATGGACGATCTTCACCACCATCTGGCCGGGCTTGATCGACTTTACGATCTCGGCGCCGACGGCACGCTCTTTTACCTTGTCGATGAAGCCGCGAACGACTTCCAGCGCCACATCCGCCTCAAGCAAAGCGCGCCGCACTTCGCGCATGGCCGCATCGACATCAGCCTCGGACAGCGCACCCCTTCCGGTGAGCTTATCGAATATGCCTGCGAGGCGATCGCTTAAGGTTTCAAACATTCACGTCCTGCATCAAATTTCAAATTCTGTCATTGCCGGACTTGTTCCGGCAACCCATCTTTAATTCAGGCAACCCGCCTGACCTTGGAATGGGTCCCCGCAACAAGTGCGGGGATGACAATATATAAGTATCAAACCGCCCAAACGAAAAGACCACCCGGGAACGATACTCGTTGCCGGATGTTGGCCGCCTTAAATCCCGAAACACAATGTTTCATCGCATAAAGTGGCGCCAGATCGTAAGAGCGTCTGACGGAATGGAATGGGATGTAGGGGAAACGGGGGGAGAAGTCAAATTGGAGAGTGAACGTCACCATATTGAAGCTGCTCGGAAAGTGCTTTGAGGGCTAAGGCTTCAACATTCGCCACGGCTTCCATCTCCGTTGAGCCATAGGCCATGACACCTGCAATCTCTGGCACTTCGGCAAGCCAGCGACCATCAGTTTCTTGCTCGGTTTCAAATGTCAGGTTCATGGGAGGTACGTAGCAGATGCCGAGCTATTTGAACATGGCAAGAAATGTGGCGTCAAAACGTCTAGGCCACTGATGCAACGGGAGGCAGATAGGGCACAGCCCTAGCTTTTACCATCTGTTTTCCCATATAACCCCGCCATGGAACAGACTACGGCATTTCCGTTTCGCAAAATGAACGGGCTCGGCAATGATTTTGTTGTGCTGGATGGGCGTGCGCATTCCGTGATGATGGATGAGGTGCGGGCCGGGGCTATTGCTGACCGCCAGACAGGCATTGGCTGTGACCAGGTCATTGTGCTGGAAAAGTCCGACATCGCTGACGTCAGGATGCGGATATGGAACAATGGCGGCGGCGAGGTTGAATCTTGTGGCAATGCGGCGCGTTGCATTGCTGATCTGTTGTTTGACGAGAAGAACTCCAATGCGGCCACCATCGATACGGTGGGTGGATTTCTTTTGGCGCGCAAGGCCGGCGACAAGCTGGTGACTGTCGACAATGGCGTTCCGAAATTCGGCTGGCAGGATATTCCGTTGGCGGAGGAATTTACCGATACGCGGCGGATTGAATTGCAGGTGGGGCCGATTGAAGCCCCGCTTATTCACACGCCATCAGTTGTCAATGTGGGAAACCCCCATTGCATATTCTGGGTGAAGAATCTTGATGTGGTTGACCTCGCCAAAATTGGTCCGATGCTCGAACACCACCGCCTGTTTCCGCAAGCTGCCAATATTACATTGGCGCGCGTTGATGCGCGTGACCATGTGACGATTAAAGTGTGGGAGCGGGGCGCTGGCCTCACCAAGGCTTGCGGCACGGCGGCGTGTGCTGTTATGGCCGCGGGTGCGCGGATGAATCTCATCGATCGCAAGGCCCGCATCACATTGCCGGGTGGCGATCTGTTCATGGAATGGCGGGCGAGCGATGATCACGTCTTGATGACGGGGCCTGTGGCTTATGAATTTGAAGGCGTGCTGCCGCCGGAACTTGCCCCATGAGTGAAACCGAATTCATCACGTTTGGCTGCAGGCTCAATACTTACGAGTCTGAAGTGATGCGCACCCACACGGCCAAAGCCGGTGTCACGAATGCAATCGTCTTCAATACCTGTGCGGTGACGGCTGAGGCCACGCGGCAGGCGCGCCAAGCCATTCGCCGCGCCCACAAGGAAAAACCGGACGCGAAGATTATTGTGACGGGGTGTGCGGCGCAAACCACGCCCGAGATGTTTGCGGCGATGCCGGAAGTTTCCATGGTGCTGGGCAATGAGGAAAAATTGCAGCCGCAGAATTGGCAGCCCGGGGCCAATGACCGGGTGCGCGTGAATGAAATCATGAGCCCTCGCAAGAATCATCTGCACATGATTGAGGGCCTTGCTGAACGCACGCGGGCCTTTGTGCAGGTTCAAAACGGCTGTGATCATCGCTGCACGTTTTGCATCATTCCATTTGGACGGGGCAATTCGCGCTCGGTGGAAATTGCCGAGGCGGTGGAGCAGGTGCGACGGCTGGTGGCCAATGGCTATGCGGAAGTGGTGCTGTCTGGCGTTGATATCACGTCATGGGGGGCTGATCTTGATGGCGCTCCCAAATTGGGTGCGCTGGTCTCGCGCATTCTGAAGGGTGTGCCTGATCTCAAAAGGCTCCGGTTGTCTTCGATTGATTCCATCGAAACTGACCCTGAGCTGATGGACGTGATGGGGAGCGAGCAGCGTTTGATGCCGCATATTCACCTGTCGCTGCAATCCGGCGATAACCTGATTTTGAAGCGGATGAAGCGGCGTCACGCACGGGAAGATTCAATTGCATTTTGCCAGGAGTTGAAAGCGCGCCGGCCGGACATGGTGTTTGGCGCTGACATAATTGCTGGCTTTCCAACCGAAACCGAGGCGATGTTTGAAAATTCACTCAAAATTGTGGATGACTGCGATCTCACCTACTGCCACGTGTTTCCGTTTTCACCCCGGCCCGAAACACCGGCGGCGCGCATGCCGCAGCTGGACAAGGCCCTCATCAAGGAGCGGGCCCAGCGGCTGCGCTCCAAGGGCGAGGCGCAGCTTTCAAAATTTTTGCGCAGCTCAGTCGGTGCTACGCAGCGCGTGCTTGTCGAGACGGAAAATTCCGGCCGCAACGAACAGTTTGCGCAGGTGAGGTTTGAGCAGAGCCTGACGCCGGGTGCGATTGTAACGGCTCATGTGACGGGCGCCCAGAAAGCCTACCTCGAGGCCAGGCTTTCGGCATGAGCGGGTTTTTCAAAAAGCTGTTCAACCGCATTACCGGAAAAGGCGCTGAAACTCCGCCGCCTGCCGAAGTTGCGGCGCTCCAGATAGAAGCGCCGAAGCCCACTGTCGCCGAAGTGGAAGCGGAGGTGGTGGAAAAAGCCAAGACTGCTCCGCCAAAAGCAGAGGTGAAGAAAGCACCTGCGAAGAAGCCGGAACCCAAGAAGCCCCAACCCAAGAAGCCGGAACCGAAGAAACCCGAGCCGAAGGCCAAGGCAAAGCCCGAACCCAAGAAGGTTGAGGTTAAAAAACCTGCGCCAAAAAAACCGGAACCAAAAAAACCGGAAGTCAAGAAGCGGCCGACCAGGAAGGCTGTTCTTGTTCCAAACGAGATCAAAGTCGAAGAGCCTGTTGTTGAGGCCGTCTCTGTCCCGCCTCCCGTTATTGAGACGTTGCCGGAGCCTGCTGCTCCGCCCCCAGTTGTGGAGCCGGTTGCTTCACCTCCCGCTCCGGAACCGCCAGAACGCCGGGGTTGGCTGTCGCGGCTCACCTTGGGGCTTTCGAAGTCATCGAAAACCATTACCTCATCAATCACGTCGATTTTCACCAAGCGCCGGCTTGATGCAACCACACTTGCCGAACTGGAAGATGTGCTGATCCAGGCTGACCTTGGGGTGACCGTATCCGAGCGCATCATCAAGGCGGTTTCGAGCGGCCGTTATGACAAGGAAATTGAGCCAGAAGAGGTGAAGCGCGTTCTGGCGCAGGAAGTAGCCAAGGTTTTGAAGCCGGTTGAAGTCCCCTTCAATTTTGGCCAGGAAAAACCTTTCGTCATATTGGTCGTGGGCGTGAATGGGGCTGGCAAGACGACAACAATCGGCAAGCTGGGCTCCATTGCAACGCGCGAAGGTTTCAAGGTGATGTTTGCCGCCTGCGATACCTTTCGCGCAGCAGCCATCGAACAATTGACCATCTGGGGCCAGCGGGTGGGCGCTACAACCATATCGCGCCCAACGGGTTCTGATTCGTCCGGCCTTGCCTATGATGCCATGCAGACGGCCACACAAAACGGCACGGACATCCTGTTTATCGATACGGCCGGGCGCCTGCAGAACAAGGCCTACCTGATGGATGAGCTGGACAAGATTGTGCGCGTGATCAAGAAACAGGATGCAGCCGCACCGCATGCCGTATTGCTGGTGCTTGATGCCACAACCGGACAGAACGCAATTTCGCAAGCCGAGATTTTCACCAAGGTTGCCGGCGTCACGGGCCTCATCATGACCAAACTGGACGGCACGGCGCGGGGCGGAATTCTGGTGGCAATTGCCGAAAAATTTGGTTTGCCCATTCACGCCATTGGTGTAGGTGAAACCATTGACGATCTGCAACCCTTTGATGCCGAGGCATTCGCCAGGGCCATTTCAGGAATTCAGGACACATGAAGCCACTGCCGAAATACCTGATTGAGTTTGGACCGCTGGTTGCTTTCTTTATTGGCAATTTCAAGGGAGGAATATTTTGGGGCACCGGAATTTTCATGGCGGCAACGGTTGTGGCCCTCACGGCTTCCTGGATACTGACGCGGAAAATTGCGAAGTTCCCCCTCATCAGCGCTCTCTTCGTTGGCATCTTCGGCGGCCTCACGATCTGGTTGCAGAGTGATATCTTTATCAAGGTCAAAGTCACTTTGATCAATGTGCTGCTGGGCGTCACGCTGTTTGGCGGGCTGGCCTACGGAAAGCTGTTTTTGAAATCCATCATGGGTGAAGCGGTCAACATGCCGATTGAGGCTTGGCGTTCGCTCACCTGGCGGTGGGGATTTTTCTTTCTGTTCGTGGGTGGGCTCAACGAGTTTATCTGGAGGCATGTCTCAACCGATACGTGGGTCAATTTCAAGGTGTTTGGCCTTATCGGCCTGACGCTGGTTTTTGCCTTGGCGAACGCCCCGTTCATGGCCAAGCACATGATCGACGACGAACCTTCGACACCTGAAGCGCCATCTGCTTGAATAGCTGATTTTAAGAAGTCAAGAGTTGTAATCCGTGCCCGGATGATTTTAACTATTTTTTGTGGCAGTGATTTTTGCCGCTTTTTTTGCTTGCCGCCACAAATCTGAGACGCTAGGAATCATCGGCTTTCAGGACACTAAAACAAGATTCGACAGGAGCGGGCTCGCAATACACGGGCCAATGGAGCAGGGGCTAATGAGTGGCAACAAAGACGTAAAACAGCTGACGCGGTCGATTTCGCACCTGTTGAAGCGCGCCGTCCAATATTCCATTCATCTGTACATGAGTGAAGCCGGCAAGTCCGGGTTGACGCATCGTCAGTTCACGGTGTTGTTGGCAGCTGACGAGCATGAGGGCCGCAGCCAGACCGAGCTGGTGAAGATGACCGGCATTGATCGCTCAACTCTTGCTGACCTTGTCGCAAGGCTTATGGCGCAGGGCCTGTTGCAGCGCCGCCGCACCAAGGATGATGCGCGCACCAATGCCATTCGTCTCACGCCTATCGGCAAGAAGATGTTGAAGCAGGCGCAGTCCGGCGCTGAAGAAGTTGACAAGCAACTGCTCGCCGTATTGCCGAACAGCGACCGCAAGACGGTGATGGAGAGCCTGTCCAGCCTCGCCTCCGAGATGGACAAGGTTGAGGAAAAAGAACCGGAAAAAGTCACGCGCAAGGTTCGCCCGCGCAAGGGCCGCTAATTTCTAAAGCGGTTTTTTTGCTTTTTCGATTTCAGCCAAAAATCCGCCGAGTGTCTCGGGCGACAGGGGGCCGACCCATTTGAACCGGATGATGCCGTTGCCATCAATGATGAAGGTTTCCGGCACACCGTAGCCACCCCAATCAATGGCCGTGCGGCCGCTTTCATCAGCACCGATTGCGGCGAAGGGCTGGCCCAGCTCAGTGAGAAACTTCAGCGCGTTTTGGGCATCATCCTTGTAGTTGATGCCAACGAGCCGGATGTCGGTTCGCTTGGACAATTCCATGAGCAAGGGCTGTTCATAGCGGCAGGGGACACACCACGAGGCCCAAATGTTCATGACAGTCACCCCACCAGATTTGAACTCGGCTGTTGCAAGGCCTGGAATATTTGATCCCTTGATGGCAGGAAGCGCAAATTCCGGCGCAGGCTTGCCGATGAGAACGGAAGGCAATTGGCGGGGATCGCCGAAGAGGCCAAAGTAGAGGCTGATGGCGATGCCTGCAAAAATCACCACAGGCACCAGCGTGAAAATAAATCGGCGTTTTTGCGGTGCGGGTTCAGGCATCATGTCTTGGTCTTTTCAAACAGGGCCAAAGCCTTGGCGTTATGACGATCACGCAGCAGAGTATAGAGGGTAAGGCCCGCGATGCAGACAAAGCTCAGCGCGTAGCATGCCACGACGAAGCCCGCGTAGTTGGCGTTCCAGTCCATCATCTGTCTCCACTTCTGGCAATGCGCAAATTACGCAATTTGCGGGCGGTGATTTCACTTCTGACGGAAACCAGATGCAGGGCAAGAAAGAGAAATGTGTAGGCCAGCCCCATCACCAGCAGCGGCCACAACATGGATTTGTCGATGGTGGGTCCGCCCATTCTGAATACGCTGGCTGGCTGGTGCAGGGAATTCCACCAGTCCACCGAAAACTTGATGATGGGGATATTGATGAAGCCCACAAGCGCTACAATGCGCGCAATCAGGGCGGCGCGGCTTGGTTCTTCTATGGCCTGCCAGATTGCGATGTAGCCGATATAGAGCAGCATCAGCACAAACATCGATGTCAATCTCGCATCCCATACCCACCACGCACCCCACATGGGCTTGCCCCACAGCGAGCCGGTGGCCAACGCCAGAAAGCAGAATACGGCTCCAATGGGGGCAGCCGCTTTGGCTGCGACGTCAGCCAGGGGATGCCTGAAGATGATTGCCAGAGCGCTTGCGAGGGCCATCACGGTGTAAACAAAAAGCGCCATCCAGGCTGCTGGCACATGCACAAACATGATGCGCACGGTTTCGCCTTGCTGGTAGTCGGCGGGCGCCGTGAACAACGCGCCATAGAGACCGACCGCAAGCAGCAACAGGCTTAACGCCCAGACATAGGGCAGAGATGCGTTGGCAATTTTCAGGAAGCGCGTCGGGTTGGCAAATTTTTGCATGCTTTAACTCTAAAGGGATTCGCTTATTTCAAGTAGGCTCTGAGTGCCGCAGCCGCAGCCATGGGGGCCAGCACCAGACTTGCCAGCGTAATTGCGGACAAAATAAGGAGCGACGGCATCACAAGATCGGGATTGCCGGTGGAGGCTGACATGCCGAACACCAAGATTGGCACATAGAGCGGCAGCACCAGTATTGAAATCAACAACCCGCCACGGCGCAGGTTCAGGGTGAAGGAAGCGCCGATGCTGGCGATGAATGAAAGACCGATGGAACCCAGCCCCATGGCCGCCATGAGTGGCCAAATCGTATCCGGGTGAAGGTTGAGCAATACACCCAGCAGTGGCGCTGCCAGGCTCAAGGGCAGGCTGGTTGAAAGCCAGTGGGCGATGGCCTTGGTGAACACCACGAGTTCAAATGGCGTGGTTGCCATGGCCATGATTTCAAGCGATCCATCCTCATAGTCCTGTTGGAATATGCGGTCGGCAGACAGCAGCACAGCCAGCAGCAAGGTGATCCAGAGGATGCCGGGTGCCAGGCGCTGCAGGGTGAATTGATCGGGCCCGATACCGATGGGGAGCAGCACCAAGACGGTCAGAAAGAAACCGAGCGCTGTTCCAACGCCACCGCCCTGGCGGGCCGCCAGAACGAGATCGCGGCGGAGCAATGACAGCAACGGCTTCATCACAGCGTTTGGCCCTTCAGCTGCAGGCTTTGGTCGGGCTCCAATCCAAGCGAAACATGGGTGGTGGCAATGATGATGCCATCACGTTTGAGTTGCTGGCGCATAAGGCTGACCAACAATTTTTGCGAGGAGGTGTCGAGGCCCACGCTTGGTTCATCAAGCAACCAGATGGGGCGCGTGACAAGGGCAAGCCTTGCCAGCGCCAACCGCCGCTTCTGGCCCTCCGAGAGAAGGGCCACGGGATAGTCCGCCAGCTCGCCAAGATTAACCGCATCAAGCGCGCGACCCAGATCGCCGCCGCCCAGAAAATCCCGCCAAAACTTCAGGTTTTCGGTCACACTCAAGGCGGATTTGGAGGCCTCGCTGTGGGCGATGTAGTGGGACTGTTCGGCGAGTGTCAGATCGCCATCGCCACCTGCAAGCTTGAGCGCACCGTGGCTTGGTTCGCTGAGGCCTGAGATCAGACGCAGCAGGGATGATTTTCCGGCCCCGTTGGGTCCCGTGAGCTGAAGGAACCTGCCACTTTCAACGGCAAAATTCAGGCCGGTAAAAACAACCCTGCCGCCCCGCTCACAGGCCAGATCGCTGGCCGTTATTTTCATTTCGGCCCCGTTTCCAGTTCTTTACATATATTGTCCGCCATTGGCGGAAAGGGTTGAGCCCGTAATGAAACCTGCATCATCGCTGGCGAGGAAAACCACGCAGCGGGCAATTTCGTCAACTTCGCCGAGGCGGCCTACAGGGATTTGCGGAATTATATTTTTCTCGCGGATATCCTGTGGAACGGCCATCACCATTTCTGTGGCAACATAGCCCGGACAGATGGCATTTACCGTGATTCCGAGCTTGGCGCTTTCCTGGGCGAGCGCTTTGGTAAAGCCCAGATCACCCGCCTTCGCAGCTGAATAGTTTGTTTGGCCGAATTGCCCTTTTTGGCCATTGATTGACGAGATGTTGATGATCCGGCCAAATTTCCGTGCCCGCATTCCCTCGATGACGGGGCGCGTCATGTTAAACAATGAATTGAGATTGGTGTTGATAACCGCGTGCCATTGCTCCGCCGTCATGCGGTGAAAGGCGCTGTCTTTGGTTATCCCCGCATTGTTCACCAGAATTTCGATAGGACCGAAATCGGCCTCAACCTGCTTTAATCCGGCTGCGCAGGCCTCGGTGCTGGAGACATCCCATTTGTAAACCGGAATACCGGTTTCCGCATTGAATGCATTGGCGGCTTCGTCATTGCCGGCATATGTGGCAGCTACCGTGTAGCCTGCCGCCTTCAACGCTTTTGAAACTGCGGCGCCAATGCCGCGGCTGCCACCGGTTACGACTGCGACGCGGGCCATCAGCGTTCCACGCACATGGCAATGCCCATGCCTCCGCCAATGCAAAGGGTTGCAAGGCCCTTCTTGGATTTGCGTTTCTGCATTTCATGCAGCAGGGTGGTGAGAACGCGGGCGCCGGAGGCCCCCACCGGATGGCCGATGGCGATGGCGCCGCCATTGACGTTCACGATGTCGGGGTTCCAGCCCATGTCCTTGTTCACCGCACAGGCCTGTGCTGCGAAGGCTTCATTGGCTTCCACCAGATCAAGATCGGCAGCTTTCCAGCCAGCCTTTTTCAGCGCTGCTTGCGATGCCGGAATTGGGCCTGACCCCATGATTGCGGGATCAACCCCAACGCTTGCCCAGGAGGCGATGCGGGCGAGCGGCGTGAGGCCACGCCTGGAGGCTTCGGCAGCGCTCATCATGATGAGAACTGCAGCCCCATCATTGATGCCTGAGGCGTTGGCTGCCGTCACGCTGCCATCCTTGGCGAAGGCTGGCTTGAGCTTGGCAACGCTTTCGAGGGTGACACCCTTCTTGATGTATTCGTCATCGGAGACAATCACATCGCCTTTACGTCCGGCGATGGTTACGGGGATGATTTCATCCTTGAATTTTCCAGCCGTCTGGGCTGCCTCGGCCTTGTTCTGCGAGGCAACCGCGAATGCGTCCTGGGTTTCCCTGGTGATCTGCCATTGGCGGGCGACGTTTTCAGCGGTGTTGCCCATATGATAGCCATTGAATGCATCCCACAACCCGTCACGGATCATGGTGTCAATCAGTTGCCAGTCGCCCATTTTCACGCCATCGCGCAAATGGGTCACGTGGGGAGCCTTGCTCATGGATTCCTGGCCACCGGCCGCCACGATCTTGGCATCGCCACTGGTGATCTGCTGCATGGCAAGGGCTACGGCCCGCAGGCCTGAACCACAGAGCTGGTTCACCCCCCAGGCGGGAGTGGTTACGGGGATTCCGGCATGAACGGCCGCTTGCCGGGCCGGGTTTTGGCCCTGACCGGCGGTCAGGATCTGGCCCAGGATGACCTCGTCAATTTCGGCTGGCTCCAGCTTGGCGCGTTCGATGGCAGCTTTCAGGGCAATGGTTCCCAGGAATGAGGCGGAAACACTGGAAAGGGCGCCGTTAAAGGAGCCCACGGGGGTTCGGGCGGCGGAAACAATGACGATATCGTTGGACACTGGAGGTTCTCCTGTCAGTCAGGGGCTGATTTCAGACTCTCTTAGCATTGGTTTTGCATTGCGCCATAGTTTTTTGCACTTGCAATTGTGCATTGCGGGGAGCAAGTTTTTGCAGTGCAGATATGGAGCCTGATTGCCTGTCGGGACAAAGGAGTGTGAATTTTGAGTGAAGACAAAACGGCCCCCAAGAATGCAGTCGTCATCAAGAAATATGCCAACCGGCGGCTCTATAATACAGCCACCAGCACCTATGTAACGCTCGATGATCTTTCGGCCATGGTGAAAGCCGGCACGGATTTTGTGGTCTATGACGCCAAGACCAGCGAAGATATCACGCGCTCAGTTCTCACCCAGATTATTTTTGAAGAAGAAAACAAAGGCACAAACCTGCTGCCCATCAATTTCCTGCGCCAGCTCATCCGCTATTATGGCGACAGCATGCAGACGCTGGTGCCGGGCTATCTGGAATTTTCGCTCGAAAATCTCACCAAGGAACATGACAAGCTGCGCGAGCAGATGCTGGGGGCTTTCTCGGGCGAGCCCTTCAAAAACATGGAAGAACATGCCAAGCGCAATATGGCGATGTTCAGTGATGCGATGAAACTGTTCAATCCGTTTGCCGCCATGGCCATGGGCCAACCGGGTTCGGCGCCCTTTGCCCAACCGGCGCCTAAAACACCGCCGTCCAATGAAGACCTGCAGGCCATGAAGGACCAACTCACGGCGATGCAGGAAAAAATCAACACGATGTCGAAAACCTGATACCGCCAGTCGCAGGCAAGACAATTCAGAGCGGGCGGACCGTTTACGAATTCATTCATGTCTATTGTGCATCCTCTTGATCCCCTAACGTCGAACGAAATTGAACAGGCGGCCGGCCTTATCCGCAGGCTTGGCGGGCTCAGCCAGCAGGCCTGGTTTGAGACAATTGCCCTGCAGGAACCGGAAAAGGCCGCGTTGAAACAGGCCGCCGTGCCGCGCCGCGCCTTTGTGTGCTGCTATGATCCCGCCAGCGGGCAGACATGGGACGGTATTGCCAATCTCGCCACCAGCGCCCTTGAGAACTGGCATCATGTGCCGGGCGCGCAGGCCCGCATCGTGATGGATGAGTTTGTGCAGGGCGGTGAAATTGCCAAGGCTGATCCCCGCTTCATCGAAGCCTGCGGCCTTCGCGGCATCACCGACATGAGTGCGGTCAGCATAGAGCCGTGGGCTGCGGGCAATTTCGGCATCGCCGGAGAAGA
>JANNXN010000180.1:0-39288 GCA_031409595.1 Rhodobiaceae bacterium | reverse complement strand
CACCCACGCCTCCAAATCAGGTGGCGAGTACCGCGACCAACCAAACAATCGGCCATAAGGCCGAAGCAAGGTTAATCCGCACTTCCACTTTCATTTCCAGGTTGGTTCGAGCCATTGGCTCTCATCCTCTCTGGTCTTCGGGGCCCCTCAGACCACAAGGGTTTAAGGAGTCTAGGCTACCGAACGGATAACCGCCGTTCATAGCTGCATCAGCCCAGCCTTGGTGGCCGCGAACCACCTTGGTTAGGTCCTCGTGTACCCTGTGTCGTCCTGACTCGATGCGAAGGTCGCTTTTTGTCAAAGTTCTACCGCATTGTCAGCCACAGGCATGAGAGGTCCCCGCCGGGGTCGCGGACTGACGTGTCGGCTTCCGAACGGGCTCCATGTGAGGATAACTCAGGGTACACCACTTTTGCGATCTTTGGGAGTCTTTCGCATCCACCACAACTTGCGGACTAGCTGTTTACGGGTGATGGGCTTAGCCAATTGGCCGATAGGTCAAACGCTTGCCTTCAATGCCCTTAAGGGCTTCTAGAGCACGTTCAAAATCATTGATCTTGCGGTTTGTGTAACGGAAAGCCGTTTCGTTGAGGTAGCGTTGCAAGTGTTGATCTTCGATGTGGATATGAGCCTTCATCACGCGCTTGAACACGCCGAAAAAGTTTTCAACATTGTTTGTGGTGAAGCCCATTTTATTGACGTAGCGGCCCTTCTTATGGGAAACCCACTCATGGGCGGCAAATTCTTTGCCCACATGGCTGTAAATCCTAGCTTCATCAGTCACCAATGTTGACTTGCGATCTACATGACCGACAAGGCCCTTGCGAACGCGGATATAGTCCAGATTGGCAACACGGAAGGCGCGGGCCTCACCCGTCTTAGGTTCGACAAGAGCGTGAACTTTCATCCTCTTGCCATGGCCCTTCTGATAGCCCTTGGCACGCTTTGAGGTATTGCCCAAGTACGTTTCATCAGACTGGACTTGTTCGCCTTCACCGCCCATGGGAGGGGCATCAGGGCTAACGCCCATTGCCTCACGAATGCGATGGCACATGAACCAAGCCGACTTGTAGGTGATGTCCAGCATGCGGTGAAGCTGATGGGCAGAAACGCCAGTCTTGGAAGCCGACATCAGATGCGTTGCCAGTACCCACTTGTTCAGGGGAATTTTTGAACGCTCAAATACGGTGCCAACGGTCACTGAAAACTGCTTGCGGCAATTGCCTACGTTGCAGAAGTAGAGGCCCTTGCGGCCACCCTTGATCTTGCTGGCGCGGTCGCGGGTTTTGCAATGGGGACAGACAGGACCATCAGCCCAAAGCAGGGCTTCCAAGTGCTCGCGAGCCTTGTCTGCATCGTGGTAAATGGCGTTTGAGAGGTTCATTTTCCTAATCCCTGTAACTCTATGATCTGAATATAGGAAAGATAATTGCATGTGTCAAGTATATAACTGCGGGATATATGCGGGATATATACGCCATCTCCAAACTCGTCAGTCCATGCGATGACCGTGTGCATCAAATAGGTGAAGGTGCTTGGTTTGCAACGCTATGTGAACAGCATCGCCAGAGCCGACGCCTGGATCGCCGCGCACTTCGACGACCACGATTGGGCCAGCGGGAAGTCGCACATGAGCAAAACCCGACTCCCCCAGGCGTTCAACAATATCGACCGTTCCCTTGAGCGTGGATTTACCAGTTCCGCCAAGGCCCATATGCTCCGGTCGACAGCCAAGCGTAACCTTGTCACCTGGCTTGCAGGAATTTGGAAGTTTCAGGTTTAACTCCTGCCCGTCGGCAAGTGCAAGAATGCCGCCTTTCCGCACGGTGGCTGGCAAGAAGTTCATTGCGGGTGAACCGATAAAACCGGCAACAAAGAGGTTGTCGGGCTTGTAGTAAAGCTCAATTGGCTTGCCAATCTGCTCTACGCAGCCCTTGTTCATCACCACAATCTTGTCCGCAAGTGTCATGGCTTCCACCTGGTCATGCGTCACATAGACGATGGTGGCCTTAAGCATCTTGTGCAGCTTGGCGATTTCAACGCGCGTGTTGATGCGCAGTGCCGCATCAAGATTTGACAAGGGCTCATCGAAGAGGAACACCTGCGGTTTGCGGACGATTGCTCGACCGATGGCAACCCTCTGCCGCTGCCCACCGGAAAGTTCACGGGGCCTGCGTTTGAGAAGGGGTTCAAGCTGCAAAATGCGTGCGGCCTCGTTGACGCGGGCATTGATTTCAGCTTTGGGTGTTTTTGCAAACTTCAAGCCAAATGCCATGTTATTGTAGACATCCATGTGCGGATAGAGCGCATAGGATTGAAACACCATGGCGATCTCGCGTTGTGCGGGCGGCAGGTCATTTACAATTTTGCCGCCAATGGTCATGCGGCCAGACATGACGGGCTCCAGTCCTGCGATTGAGCGCAACAGCGTGGACTTGCCACAGCCTGAGGGGCCAACAAGGACGACAAAAGAGCCGTCTTCGACGGTGAGATCAATATTCTTGAGCACCTCGACAGAACCATAGGACTTGCAAAGTTTTTCGATTTTTACTTCTGACATGGAAGGCTCACTTGACGGCTCCTGAGGTAAGTCCCCGGATCAATTGGCGGGAAAAGATGACGTAGAAAATGAGCACCGGAATGATTGCAGTCGATAAGGCCGAAAGCACGGCATTCCAATCCGTAATATATTGCCCGAGGTATTGTTGAATGCCGAGTGTGATGGTCTGCTTGCCGCCGGTGGGCGCCAGGAGCAAGGGGAACCACAAGTCATTCCACACAGGGATCATGGTGAATACGGCAACGGTCGCCATTGCCGGCCTGATCAGGGGCATCACAATGAAAAAGAAAATGTTGTATTCGCTGAGACCATCGCAGCGCGCCGCTTCGCGCAAGTCCTTGGGAATCTGGGCCATGAATTCTGAAAGAATGAAAATGGCCAGTGGCAGGTTTTGTGCGGTGTAAACGAGGATCAGGGCTGTCAGCGTATTGATGAGGTTCAACTGAACAACGAGCTGGATGATCGACACCGATCCCAAGCGGATCGGCACCATGATGCCAATGGCCAGAAACAGGGCAAGCAGCGTGTTCCAGCGGAATTTGTATTCTGAAAGCGCCCATGCGGCCATGGCGCCAAACAGCAGCGTAAAGAAAATTGTGCCCGCCGTTACCGTGATTGAGTTTGCATAGTAACTGATAACTGAACTGTCGCCAAAAACCTTGTTGTAGCCGATGAGTGAAAATGTTGATGGTGTTGGAAAGGCCAGCGGCTCTCCAAAAATTGCCTTGCGTGCCTTGAATGAATTCATGATCACGAGAATGATCGGCGCAAGTGCGATCGCGGTATAAAGTCCAAGAATGCCATGGACGACAAACGCGCTGATTGGCTTTTTCATGGCGAGCGATTTCAAAAGGAGTAGCGCTGCATGCGGCGCTGGATGAGGAAGAGATAAATCATCACGCCGATGAGAATGATGATGAACATCATTGTGGCTATGGTTGAGCCCATGGAAAGATCACCGTTTTGGAGCTGGTTGCCAAAAAATGTGCGGTAGAACAGCGTGCCCATGATATCGGCGGAAAAATTGGGCCCTGCAAGCGCGCCCTTCATCGCATACACCAGGTCAAACGCATTGAAATTGTTGACAAACGTCAGCACGGAAACAAGCCCGATGGTTGGCCAGATGAGCGGCAATTTCACCCAGATGAAGGCTTGGAATTGGTTAAGACCATCAACCGTTGCGGCGTCCATGAGCTCCTCGGGGATTGCCAGCAATGCCGTATAAATCAAAATCATTGGAATGCCGACAAATTGCCAAACTGAAATGAGCGAGATGGTGATAAGGGCGGACGACTCTTGGCCGAGCCACGGCGCAAACAGGAAGCCGAGGCCTACGGCCTGCAGCAACGTCTTGGAGATTCCCCAAAGGGGCGAAAGGATGAGTTGCCAGCTAAAGCCGATGACCACGACAGACAGCATTGTCGGCATGAAAATCAGTGTGCGATAGGTCGCGCGCAGCCGCAGTTGCGGCAAGCTGAGCATTGCCGCTAGCGCCAGTCCAATCGGGTTCTGCACGAACATGTGAATGAAGAAGAAATAGCAGTTATTGCGGAAAGCATTCCAGAACGGCGCCGACCATGTGGTGTCAGTCAGCAGGGTTTGGAAATTGCCCAAGCTGTTGAATACATAGCCTCCATCGGGCAGGCGCAGATAGAGCGAATTGTAAATCGTGGCGACGAGGGGATAAATTGAAAAGACGGTATAGATGACGACAGCAGGGGCCAGGAAGAAGGTCAGCAGCCAGAGGTACGATCCGCGACCCATGCCGACAATGCCATTGTTAACTGATGTTGTTGGTTCCGGCATGTTCCCCGTCCCACATTAAAGGCCGCCGATCAGCGATCAGCGGCCCCAACTTGCTTGGCGTTATTTCTGATGCGGTGCGTACCACTTTTTCAACCCGTCTTCGAGTTGGGCTGCCGCGGCTTCAGGTGTCATGGCGCCATTGAGCACCTGGGCGGACACGTTCCACATTTCATTTTCAAGATTGGGCGTTCCGCGCGACAGAATTTGGTAGGAGTCGCGAATGGTTGACTTGCATTCGCCACGCCAGCTCACAAAAGATTGCGCCACATCGTCAGTTATCGTGACTTTCGCGCTTGATAGCGGGAAAAAGCCAGGCAAGGAGTTTGCGAAGATGTTGGCGAATTCGTCCGAACCGATCCAGTCAAGGAAGACCTTGGCGTCGGCGGCATTGGCCGACTTCGCGTTCATGCCGATGCCAATATCCGTATGGTCTGAAATATAGCAATCGGATGCGCCTGCTGGCGGCGGAGCCTTGAAGGCGCCCATGGGAACGTTCTGGCCACGGAAGGTGGAAATATCCCACGAGCCCGCCGCATAGATTGCCCCCTTGCCGAGGCCAAAGAGATTCTGGCTGTCCGGATAGGTTTGCGCCTTGTAGCCGTCACCCAGATAAGGCGCCCATTTCGCCAGCGCTGCAAAGGTGTTCACATACTCCGGATCGGTGAGCTTGCCTGTACCGTCGATCAGCTTCTTGCGGCCTTCTTCGCCTTTCCAGTAGTTGGGTCCGATGTTTTGGAAACCCATGGTCGCGGCTTCCCACTGGTCGTTGGTCCCCAACACCAGCGGTACATATTTGCCGTCGGTCTTGATGGCTTCGAGGACAGCCAGAAACTCTTCCTCGGTCTTGGGTTCTGTGAGTTTCAATTCGGCGAAGATATCCTTGTTGTAAATAAAGCCGTGAATCACCGATGCCATTGGCACGCAGAAGGTGGTCTTGCCGTCATCTGTCGTCCAGGCGCTCTTGGCCACATCGGAAAAACCCGCCATGCTTGGCAAATCATTCAGGCCTGCGAGATGGCCCTTGTTGAAAAGCTCAAGCGAAGCATCAAAGGGCCGACAGGTAATGATATCGCCAGCCGTGCCGCCTTCAAGGCGGGCATTTAGCGCCGCGTTATATTCCTTCGGCGCCGTTGGCGTGAACTCAACCGTGATATCCGGAAATTTGGCCTGGAAAGCAGGAATGATCTTTTCCTTCCAGATCGCCGCATCATCGTTGCGCCAGCTCTCGATGGTGAGCTTGCCGGCCGATGCGGCGCTTGCAATTGCTGTTATGGCGACTGCCGTGAGCAGCATGGTCTTCAGTCCAGTCTTTAGCATGGGTCTTTTCCCTTCCTCTGTTTGATGTTGTTTCAAAGCTTAACCTTTCGCAGCTAGCCGCAGAAGAGCTAACCGCAAATTACCCTTGGCCTCAAGGAGCAACCTTTGTGCAGCTTCAAAAGATTTAGCGCCTGCACAAATCAGGACTGCGGGCTTTACCTCGCCCTTGGTGATCTCAAGTGCCGATGCAGCATCTTTCTCATTTACATTCGCTATGCGTGAAACAATGCCACGCGCCCGGGCCTTGAGCTTGAGATTATCGGCTCGCACATTGACCATCATGCCATCATGGACGGCGCCAAGCCTGATATGCGCGAGCGTGGATAAAAGATTGAGGGCTGCCTTCTGCGCCGTGCCGGCACCCATGCGCGTCGATCCCGTAATAATCTCAGGCCCGGAATCAAGAAATATCTCCATGTCCGCAGCCGCTGCCAAGGCCGAGTTTGGATTATTGACGACGGCAACGACGCGCGCGCCAAGTTCCCTGGCGCGTTTGGCGGCGGCAATTGTATAGGGCGTCGAGCCCGACGCCGCGATGGCAATCAGGACATCGCCAGCTTTGCAGATGGAGGCAACCCGGTTACCCTCTCCCGCATCATCCTCGGCGTCCGCGAGCGTTTCGAACATGGCAGCGCGCCCGCCAGCAATGAGATAGCCAATTTTGTCTTCCGCCATGCCAAAGGTCGCCGACAGTTCCGAACCATCCTGTACGCCAATGCGGATGGACGTTCCGGCCCCTGCATAAAACAGGCTGCCGCCGCCAGCCAAGCAAGCTGCAACGGCATTGGCAGCCTTTGAAATTTGTGGAATGGCGGCCTTGACGGCAGCGATGGCCCGTTCCTGTCCGCCTACAAACGCGCCCAGAACCTCTGCGTCGCTCCATGTGTCGATGCCAGCCGACTCCGGCAAACTAGTTTCAGTTTTTCTCAAGCGTGCTTCCATGAATTCAACAATACCAAATAAATACCACTTGTCCAGAGAAAAGTATTAACCATTGATTAATAGGGGAATTTGTTGAAATTTTGAATTTTGTTAACAAAACTCTTCCCATTTGGTATTGTTTTGGTATTGTAGAGAAATGAAACAAGCCATGGCATATTTTTTGGGCATCGATGGCGGCGGTAGTCGTTGCCGGGCCCGCATTCGTGATGCTTCCGGGCGCATGTTGGGCGAAGCCATTGGCGGTTCCTCCAATATTTATCAGGATTTTGATGGTGCCTTGGGCAACATTATCGCCACTGCCGCTGCGGCAGCAGCCAAGGCGCAACTCCAGACAACCGACCTTCACGCCGGGTTGGGTCTTGCGGGCATTGTAACGTCCGTAGGAGTCGAGAGGATTGCTGAAGCAAACCTTCCTTTCGCTTCTGTGATTGCCGATAATGATGCCTATGCGGCCTGCGTCGGGGCCTTTGCTGGAGGCGACGGCGGCATTGTTATTGCGGGCACCGGCTCTATCGGATTTGCCGCCATTAAAGGCGTTCGCCATATGGTGGGCGGTTGGGGCTTTGCTCTTGGCGATCATGGCTCAGGGGCTTGGCTCGGGCATCACGCGGTGCGCCGCGCAGCCCTCGCCATTGATGGCCTGCTGCAGCCCACGCCACTCATTGAGGAAGTTCTGTCCCGGGTTGGCCGTAACAGGTTCGACCTCTCGCGCTGGTCTGAGCGTGCCATGCCAAAGGACTACGCTGAAATGGCGCCGCTTGTTTTTGAGTGCGCCGCCAAAGGTGATGTGGTTGGCATGACCATCGTGATTGAGGGAGCAGCCGCCATTTCCAATCTGGGTCGCGCATTGCTGGCCCGCGGCGCCGGAAAGCTCTGCCTGCTCGGTGGTGTTTCCAAGGTCTACCCGCCCTATCTGGATGCCGATGTGAAGGCGGCGTTTACGGTGCCCAACGCCGATGCGCTGGATGGCGCCATCATGATGGCGCGTCAGTCCCAGGGCCTTTCGGTGAATTGGTCATGAGCGCTTTTCAAACCATCTTCCAGCGTAGCCGCTTTGAACGAGACAGCAGCGCCCCGCGTTACTTGCGTGTAAAAAAACTGGTGCAGGATGCGGTTGCCGCTGGCATTCTCAAGCAGGGCGATGCCATTCCGGGCGAGCGCGACGTGGCCGTGCTGCTCGATATTTCGCGCGTTACCGTGCGCAAGGCATTCACCGATCTCGTGGCCGAAGGGATCCTTGTGCAACGCCGGGGTTCCGGAACCTATGTGAGCGGGCCAGCACGGCGCATTGAGCAACCACTGTCGCGTCTCACCAGTTTCACCCAGGACATGCATCTTCGCGGTCTCAAAACCGATGCCGACTGGCTGGAACGTTCAACCGGACTGCCCACACCTGAGGAAGCGCTAAAGCTGTCAATATCTCCGAGCCAATACATCTCGCGGTTTCACCGTCTGCGCCGCGCCGATGGCGTTCCCATGGCCATTGAGTTGGCCGTGATTCCGCAACACTTTTTGCCCGATCCGGCAAGCGTCAAAGGCTCACTCTATGAAGCCCTTGATGCACGCGGCGTCAGGCCCGTGCGAGCCCTGCAGCGTTTGCATGCAACGTCACTCACCATGCAGGAAGCTAAACTCCTCGACCTGCCAGACGGCAGTCCGGCACTTTTCATTGAACGCATTTCCTATCTTCCCGATGGCCGCATCGTTGAATTCACCCGCTCCCATTATCGTGGTGACAGTTATGACTTCGTCGCCGAACTCACCATTTCACCGGGAGTAAAGACATGAGCCACATGGCGCGCGAAGCAGCCGAGGCGCCAGAAGCCGTGGCCCGTTTTCTGGAACGCAATGCCAACGTGCTCAGGCATATCGGGGCCCAGCTCAAGCGCCGGCCGCCTCCTGTCATCATTACATCGGCGCGCGGAAGCTCCGACAGTGCCGCAGGCTATTTCAAATATCTGACGGAGATTCTGGCCGGAATTCCATGTTCGTCAGTGGGAGCATCAGTTGTGTCTGTTTATGGCGCAAAGCTTCAATTGAAAAATGGATTGTGTGTGACCATTTCACAGTCGGGGAAAAGTCCGGATATCGTGGCGCTTCAGGATGCGGCCCGAAAGGCAGGCGCCTTGACAGTGGCGCTGGTAAACGTTGAAGATTCACCCGCCGCCCATGCTGCTGATATTTGCCTGCCGCTTTATGCGGGTCCGGAACTGAGCGTGGCGGCAACAAAATCATACATCGTGTCATTGGTCGCTGGGGCAGCAATTGTGGCACATTGGCTGGACCATCAAGACTTGATTGCAGCCATTGCTGACTTGCCTGAACAATTGGCAAAGGCCGCAAAACTCGATTGGCCCGAAGCAGTTGATCTCGCAATGAATGCAGAGTCGCTTTTTGTCGTGGGTCGCGGGCCTTCGCTACCCATCGCCACAGAAACGGCATTGAAGCTGAAAGAAACCTGCGCCATCCACGCCGAAGCCTATTCCATCGCTGAAGTCATGCACGGCCCCCTTGAATTGCTGGATGAAGGGTTCCCGGTGTTGGCCTTTTCACCTGAAGACCAGTCTCGTCAATCATCACAGCTGTCACTCGCCACAATGCGCAAAACCGGTGCGCGTCTGGTGGCCGTTGAGGAGGGTGGGCTGCCCTATGTACATACCAGCGCTTCCTGGCTTGATCCGATTTCCATGATTCAAACGGCCTATGGTTTTGTTGAGGCAACGGCCGTGGCCCGTGGCCGTGACCCCGACAAGCCACGCCTCCTCAAGAAAGTAACGGAAACAACATGATGGCATTTGCCCTCACAGGAGCCAGGGTTTTTGACGGCGAACGCATCAATGATGGTCTGGCTGTTGTCATCGAGGGCGCATGCATCGTTGATGTCGTGGCCAATGAGAACCTGTCAATGGGCATCAAAAGGCACAACCTGGACGGTGGCTTGCTGGTTCCAGGTTTCATCGACGTGCAGGTTAATGGCGGCGGCGGCGCCTTGCTCAATGACAATCCCACAATCGACACTGTGCGCCGCATTGCTGAATCCCATCGCAAGTTTGGAACCACGGGATTGTTGCCAACAGTTATCACCGATGCGCCGGATGTTCTATCGAAGGCAATCGCCGCCGTGAAAGCGGCGCGAGCCGAAAGTGTTCCCGGAATTCTCGGCATTCATATTGAAGGGCCATTCCTCGACAAGGAGCGTAGAGGCGCTCACGCGTTGCGTTTCATCCGCGAGATGACTGAAGCGGATGTGACGCAGATCACTGCCATCGACTGTGGCAGCGTGATGTTGACCCTTGCGCCTAACAGGGTGGCGCCAACCCTGATCAAGTCACTTGCAGCGAACGGAGTGTTCGTCAGTCTCGGTCACTCTGAAGCAAGCCTTGCCGAAGTTACGAACGCGTTGGCTTCGGGAGCAAGAGCCTTCACGCATATTTTCAATGCCATGAGCCAGATGAATGGCCGGGATCCTGGCATGGTGGGTGCAGCGCTGGCCGACCCGCACAGTTTCTGTGGGTTGATTGCAGATGGTTACCATGTGCATGATGCCGCGATGAGAGTAGCTCTTGCAGCAAAGCCGAAAGACCGTATGATGCTGATTACCGATGCCATGCCAACCGCAGCCGGTGGTCCTGACAGCTTCGAATTGCAGGGCCGCGCTGTTCAGCGTGTCAATGGCAAGCTGCTGCTGGCTGACGGAACACTCGCTGGCTCCAACCTGACCATGGATGTGGCCCTGCGTTATTGTGTGGAGCGGCTCGGTGTCGTCCTGGAGGATGCCTTGCAAATGGCCTCGCTCAATCCCGCCGCTTTCCTCGGGCGCGATCACGAACTTGGCCGTATTAAGCCAGGATATCTTGCGAGCCTTGTCCATCTTGATGATGACCTGCGCGTTCTTGAAACCTGGATTGATGGCCGATGAAGAAAATCAGAGTGCTTGTTGTAGGTCTTGGCAATATGGGGTTGAGCCATGCCCGCGCCTACCAGTCCATCAAGGGATTTGAGATTGCCGGGCTGTGCAGCCGTGGCATCAGCGCCAGTGACGAGATCAAGAATGAATTTCCGGACGCCCCCCTCTATTCCGACTACGTGCAGGCGCTCGACGCCACCAAGCCAGACGCCGTGTCGATCAATACCTGGCCTGACACTCATGCCGCCTATGCCAAGCTGGCCTTGAAGGCAGGCTGCCATATATTCATCGAGAAGCCTTTGGCCGATACGGTGGCCGAGGCCCGGGAAATCGCAAGACTCGCCAAGGCTTCCGGCAAGAAATTGGTGATCGGTTACATTCTTCGGGTTCATCCCTCCTGGGTGAAGTTTGTTGAGGTCGGAAAAACGCTCGGCAAACCCTTGGTCATGCGGATGAATCTTAATCAGCAGTCGTCAGGCGCGCAGTGGACTGTCCACAAACACCTCATGAATTCCATCTCACCCATAGTCGATTGCGGCGTTCACTATGTCGACGTCATGTGCCAGGTGACAGGCGCCAAGCCTGTTAGCGTCCATGCCGTTGGCGCGCGCCTCACCAACGAAGTCGATGCGCATATGTACAACTATGGCCACCTCCATGTGGCCTTTGATGACGGTTCTGTGGGTTGGTACGAAGCAGGCTGGGGTCCAATGATGAGCGAGACCGCGTTTTTTGTGAAAGACATGATCGGGCCCAAGGGCTCCGTATCAATTGCAATGGAAGAATCAAAGACGGCATCCTCCAATATCGATAGCCACACCCGCACCAGCGCACTGTGCGTGCATCACGCGCTGCTAACGCCCGATGGAAACTTCGTGACACCCGATGAGATCATCCGCATGGACGATGAACCCAGCCATCAGGAGTTATGCAACCGCGAACAAGAACTGTTCCTGAATGCAATCAGGCGCGACCTCGACATGAGCGGCCACATAGAAGATGCGATCAATTCGCTCCGCATCGTGCTCGCTGCTGATGAAAGCGTGCGAACGGGGCAGGTGGTGTCCCTTTGAAGTTGCAAGGCGCTATCACCGAGGGAAGCGGTGCTGTGAACGAGGATGGCTGGGGATTTCTCGGCAGCACTGACGACGTTGCCGCTGCATGGGTATTTGATGGTGTTACCGGCATAAATGAAAAAACTCTAGTATCTGCCGGAGGCGATGCGGCCTGGTTCGTTGCAAAAGCCCATGGCCATTTGCTGAAACTCGCTGGGCTTGACCTGGGCTTCCGTGAAATCCTTTCAAGACTCGTGCAATCTTTGATAGTTGACTTCAGCACGGCCACTGAAAATTTTGTTGTTCCAAAGGATTATGATCCTCCAGCCGCCTGTCTCCTTCTGCTGAAACGATACGGTGCAACATGGAAGGCGCTGCGCCTGGGTGACTCATGTTTGCTTGCCCGGGCTGGCAACGGCGCTAACACGATTATTGCTGCTTCGCCTAACAATGCCTTTGATCACTGGTTGTCGATTGAGGCGGCCAGACGCCGGGACGCAGGCGTGGTTGACATGAAAGCACTCGTGGCCGAATTCCGCCCACAACTCTTGCGGGGCCGCAATTTGCGCAATAAGCCAGGTGGCTATGGCATTCTCGAAGCGAACGAAATCGCTGCGCAGTTCGCCGAATATTTCGATCTTGGCGCACCCCAGGATATTCTTCTCTGCACCGATGGCTACTACCGCGCCGTTGATCATTACGAACTCCATACGGACGAAACGCTCATTGAGGCTTCCCTTGGCAAGGACGGCGCCAAGCAAGTCTTGGCAAATGTCCGTGCCATTGAAGCTTCCGATCCGGCATGTCAGAAGTATCCCCGGTTCAAACCGGCCGACGATGCGACCGCCGTCGTGTTGCGGGCGAGCGATTAAGCAGATTGAGCTGTTGCCAGCGGTTGCGGGCAAAGTGGAGCTTGATCTGTTCATCAGGCGCCGGTCGCGTTTCATCTGCCCCAGATTGTCATTGGAACATTGAGCAGATAATGTTTGACCGCGAATCTCAGCAACATTACAAAGTCGCGGGGTCGTATTGATTCGAGATTGCGGTTGGATTCTCGATAGGGCGGTCGGTTGCTAAATCGATCAGGGGTAATCTGTTCTTTTGATGCCAGTTGTTTTGGGTCGCCAATAGCGCAGTTTGATTTTGCGCTAATTGGTGGGTCGTTTGGCGTTATCACTTTTGTGTTTGTGGCAATCGCGTAAAAGAAGGTTATTAAGTTGCACGGGGGCGCAATTTGTTTTTGGTCTTACTATTGGCATATTGCCGGGCATGCCTGGGGCGGGCCCCAATCCGGCTTTGGGAAGGGGCGCAAAAACCATTCCGCTACGCCTTTCTCTCACTATTGCAATCTGATCTGTTTCAGGAAGCCCTTCATCATCAGTTGACCTTGCGATGAGAGCCTCATCCCTTGACGGAAGCGGTTTTGAAATTGAGTTCCTGATACGCGCGCGCAATTTTAGTCTGCGCTGGTTGTTTGCGCTGGTTGTCTTGCTGTTCTGCGGCGTCTGGCAATTTGCACAGGCAGAAACCCTGGACTGGTCCACGCGGCCAAACGTTAGCATCCTCTCTCCCGCCGCCGCCGACAGCGCAGCGGTAGGCGCAGTCACTATTACCAGTTCAGGCACAGGCGTCGGAACCGTGACCGGCACCAGAGTCATCAGCATATTGCCAGCCGGAACTTCCAACACTCATACCGGTATTGTTCAGTCGTCTATTGACGCCGCCACCGATAATGGGAGTGTGATCAATACAATTTCATTCGCCTTTTCGAGCGCCGTCACAAACCTGTGTTTTACTGTGGTGGATATCGATGGCACGACGGCGACCGGCGGTTTCAATGACAATGTCCAGTTTACACCTGTTCCAACGTCCGCTTCATTTGTCGGCTCCAACGTCAACTACAATGCGGGCACGGGAAGAGCCTCGACAAATGGATCGACAACCGGAGACACCTCGGGCGATCTGCGTGTGTGCTTTGCTGGTCCGGTCAGCAATGTCTCCGTGCAGCATATTGCGGCAGACATCACAGGCGCAACCGACCCTGCCCTCCAAATTATTAGCATCGATGATCTGACATTTGGCACGGTCTCAACACTTACCCTGACCAAGACCAGCGTGGGCGCTGTCGGCGCGTTCGCCTTTAACGCGAGCAACGGTTTTGGCGCCCAAACTCTTACAACCCTCACTTCCGGCGTAACTATCGCTGGCGTAACCCGAACGCTTACAGCTGTTTCCACCGCAACTACCATCACTGAAACTGTCCCGGCGGGGTATGCGCTCACGGCCACCTGCACGGGCATGGCATCGGGGGCACCGCAACCCTTGCAGGCGCCGTGCTGACGCTGGATGCGGCGGCCACAGCGTCGCGCAGCGACATTGTTTGCAATTTCACCAATACCAAGCTGCCAACTGTGCAGATCACCAAAATCAGCAACGGCGGCGTACGTCCCTTCACTTTCAATGGCACCAACGGGTTTGGCGCCGCTCAAACCGTCACAACGGCCACATCCGGTACAGGCGTCTCTGGCGCAGTTGTGACACTCGGCGCCGCCTCCACTTCCACTGTATTAACGGAAACAATTCCAACCGGATACACACTTACGGCAGCAACCTGTACAGGCATCGGCGCCGGATCGGCGACCGCCGATCTTGCGGCCGGGACTATTACATTGAACGCTGCAGCAACTGCACCAGGCAACGTGATTCTGTGCACATTCACCAACGCAACAACGACGTTGCGGGCCCAGAAGACACGAGCTGCCGACGGCGCGGGCGGTGTCAATTTTTCGTTTACGGGTTCAAACGGATACACAGCCGATACGATCGCCTCAACGGCAAGCGCAACTGTTGCTGGCTCGGCCCGAATACTTGCAGCACCAGGCACATCAACAACCCTGACTGAAACAGCGGTTGCGGGCTGGACTGTCACCGCAATTGCCTGCACAGGAATGGGCGCAGGGGGTGCTGCCACAGTCGATTTGCCAAATCGCACCGTTACCCTCAACGCAGCCGCAACGGCACTGGGTTCGTCTGTTGTCTGCACATTTACAAATCAAAGACGCACGACAATTCAGGTTACCAAAACCAGCATTGGCAATGTCGGAACGTTTTCCTTTAGCGCCGGCAATGGCTACGGCTCGGATAGCATTACGACTGCAGTTTCTGGTACCAACGTTGCAGGTGCCATAAAAACAGTAACAGCAAACAGTACTGCATTAACTATTACCGAAGCAGCGGTGCCGGGCTATGCTTTGACTGCAGCGAGTTGCACAGGTGCAGGAGCCGCTCCAACGGTCAATCTGGCAGCCCGCACCGTCGCATTCACAAATGCGGGTGTTGGCGCAAACCTGACAATTGTATGTACGTTCACCAACACAAAACAGCTGCCCACCGTTCAGGCGAGCAAGATCAGCTTGGGCGCGGTGGGTGCATTCAACTTCACCGGCACCAATGGATACGCGGCTGACACCGTTACGACTGTAACATCCGGCGTTGCTGTCTCAGGCAACGTCAGGGCTCTCACCGCCGCTGGTGTTGCGACAACGATTACTGAAACAATTCCGGCCGGTTACGCTGTTGCGAACATAAGTTGCACAGGCTTGGGTGCTGGAACTGCAACACCGAACCTTGGCGCCGGATCAGTGCTGCTCAATACAACGGCAACCGCCGCAGCTAATGATATCGTCTGCACTTTCACCAACACCAAACTGCCCACGGTGACGGTGACTAAGGTTTCAAATGGTGGCGTTGGGCCTTTCACTTTTAACAGCACTCCCAGCAATGGCTTTGCCAGCCAGACGATCACGACAGCAACGTCAGGCGTGGGTGTTGCGGGGGCAGCACAAACCCTGACAGCCGCCTCCACGGCAACAACCATCACCGAGACTGTTCCATCTGGATATTTGCTGGCATCCGCAAGCTGCACAGGTCTTGGCGCGGGTGGCAATGCAAGCCTTGCCGGAAACGTCCTCACCCTGGATGCGGCGGCCACTGTGCCGGGTGCTGCAATTGCCTGCACTTTCACTAATGCCTTGATCGTGTCGCAACTCAGCATCCTCAAAACAGCCAACACCGCAGGCCCAGTCGCAGTCAACGACGTCATCACCTATACCTACACCGTAACCAATTCAGGCAATGTGCCAATCACCGGAATCACGGTGAATGATATTCACAATGGCTACGGCGCAGCGCCCGTCGTGACCAACGAGGTCATCAACATCGATGTGGCGCCCCTCGGCAATTCAACCGACGCGGGCACCAACGGAAGCTGGGACACGCTCGCTCCCGGCGACAGCATCAAATTTACCTGGGCCTACACCGTAACCCAGCAAGATGTGGACTTGCTGCAATGACGGGCAGCAAAATCCGCCAACCATATGGGCGCAACATAATGCCGAGGGCTCAATCATCATGACAGTCAATGACACAACCCATTCGAATTCAGAATTACTTCAATGCAAGGGGACACAAAAAATGCAATACCCGACACAAACAAATGGCAGCCGGAATTTCAATCGCGTCAGGGCAGCAGGCGTTTCAACCCTCGCGTTGCTGATGGCAGCTGGCACTGTTTCACCTTCCTATGCGGCAATCACCAACGATGCCACGGCATCGGGCACCTACAACGCCGGAACCGTAACATCGGCGCAAGATTCTGAGTCAGTGCCAGTGACGGCTGCAGCGCCCTCACTCAGCATTGCCAAATCCATTTTTACGGCAGCAACTGTTGCAAACGGCGTTCAAAGCACCATTACGGATGCCGGCGATACGATCACGTATCGATATATCGTGACCAACAATGGCAACGTGCAAATCAGTGCCGTGGCTCCCGTTGATTCAGGGCCGCTGTTTGGGCTTTCGAATGCGGCCGGAACGGGTTCGATGAGCGGCTTCACGCTTGTATCAACGACAGGCACTGGAACCCCCGGCCCTGGCAATACGGCCGTTTTGAACCCCAATCAGACGGCGACCTACACCGCCGTCTATACGCTCACGAACGTTGACGTCTACCGCTCTGCCGGATTGACCTCGCCCAATGGGGTGAGCAACAGTTCCACTGCAAACGGAACGCCAATATCCGGAACCCTGGGTGTCGTTCCTCCGGGAACGGCTGAAACAACAATAGCCGCAGGGCCAATATTGAGCGTCGTCAAAAACTACTCCTTCACAACCGGATCAACACCGGCGGACGCGGGTGACGTCGTCACCTATACATATCTGGTCACCAACACTGGCAACGTGGCCTTCACCAACGTAGTGATCAACGATACACATGAAGGTGCATTGCTGGCACAGGGCGTGTTCTCCGAGGGCACTCTGGTTGAAGGGCCGCTTGGAACACCAGCGTCGGCCGATGCGGCTGTCAACGGAAGTTGGGACTTGCTGCAGCCCGGCGCGTCTATCACCTTCACTTATGCCCATACTGTGACACAAGCCGAAGTAAACGCGCAGTAAGCGAAGAAACATTCGCATTACATGAAACGGTTGCGGCACAGCACCAGGCCGAAAGGCGCGCGCTGCGGGAGATTCAAATCTTCCGCAGCACTTGCGCTTGCCGGTCTTGTGCTTGTTTCGCAATCCAGTTTTGCTTTAGCCGATATCGACAACATAGCCGTCGCCAAAGGCACATATGGCGGCAATGATTTTCTTTCAGCACCCGATACTGAGGCTGTGCCAGTAGTGCCTGGCGTAGCCACATTGAGTGTCATCAAGACCGCTGACGTCACAGTCAACGTCATCGCAGGTCAGGTGATCATCTATTCATATCTCGTGACCAACACAGGCAACCTGACACTCACTGGCATCACGCCTTCAGATGCTCACGGGGGTTCAGGTCCGCCACCTGTGCCAGACAATGAAACTCTCACCGATAACGGGCCCCTTGGCGATTCAACAGATGCAACAGGCAGTGATGGCATTTGGAGTGTTCTGGCTCCCGGCGACAGCGTGACATTTACCTCAACCTACACCGTCACCCAATCAGATGTGGACACGTTGCAATGACATTGATTTGGACCAGGCGCGCATTTTTTGACGACGGGCCACGAGAGCGACGATGGCGAAGTCCAGAGCTTTTTCGAAAACGAACTCAAATAACATCCTTGAATACCAACATCAAATTAAGCATCACAAAGGACCACAAAATGACCATCATCCAATCCAGCGCTGCCAATCAGAATTCCCGCAAGAATGCCCTGCGCCTTGCCGTTGCACCCCTGGCGCTCGCCATTGGCCTTGGCCAGGTTGTGCCGGCCTATGCAACTATCGACAACACAGTCACCGTGACCGGCACTTCGCCCAGCGCAGCAACCATCACGGATACTGACACCGAAAACGTGGCGCCAGTTCCGGCGGCGCCGGGCATCACGGTTAACAAGGCGCATACATTCACCGATACAGGTTCGGTCGGCGCTGAAGTCGGCGACGTGATCACCTATACCTACACCGTCACCAACTCCGGCAACACCTACTTGGAAAACGTGTCGATTTCGGATGTTGAGGATGGAACCGGCGCACTTACCGGACCTGTCTTTGCGGCGGTTCCTCTCACCGATGCGAACCTCATAACGCCCTCTACTGACGATACCCTAGACAACAACTGGGATTTTCTGGCGCCCGGCGACTCGGTGAATTTTACCGCGACATACACGGTTCAGTCAGGTGACGTGTCCGGCAATGGCGCAGGAAATGGCGCAATCGACAACACGGTTACAGCAACAGGCGATTATAACGATGGAACGGTCATCACGCCGCAAACCGCGACCGATACGGACTCTGTCCCTCTCTACATCAATTCCTCCTTGCTGGTAACCAAGACAGCCGATGACACAACAGATGTCGTTGCTGGCCAATTGATCACTTATACCTATGTCGTATCGAACAACGGCAACGTGCCGATCACCAGCATCACGCTTTCGGATACACACAAGGGCGTTCTCAATGCTCTGACACCAAACTTCGTGTCGCTGACCAACACCAGCACGCTTTCAGTCAACACAGGTGCCGATAACACGATTGAATCGCTGTATCCCGGTGACTCCGCCACCTTCACCGCAACTTACACCGTTCTCCAGTCCGACATCGACACGTTGCAATAGGCGCTGGAAAGCAAGGGCGATACAATGGCCATGGGCCGGAAAACAGGAATGCAAAAGCAGGTTGGCTGGAGACGCAAGTCTCCGGCTGCGCTGCTGCTTGCCATCCTGCTCACTCTGGCCCAGGTGCAATTCTCCCTTGCCGCGATTGTAAATACCGTTACTGCCAGCGGAACGGCCAACGGCCTGCCTGTGACAGCTAACGCGATGGAATCGGTCGATGTGGCGAACGCCGCACCGGCAATGACTGTGCTCAAGTCCGGTGTCCTTAACGATGATGACGGAACACCGGGCCTCACCGCAGGCGATACAATTGCTTTCACTGTTACGATTGCAAACACCGGCAACATCTCGCTGACCGGTGTGGCGTTGACAGATCCGATGCTGACACTCGCCTATGTGTCAGGTGATGCGCTCGCTGTTGGCATGCTCGATCCGGGTGAAACCTGGACCTATACCGGCAGCTATGTTCTGTTGCAGACAGATATAGACAGCAATGGCGGCGGTGATGGTTATATTGATAACACCGCCACCGTCGCGACAAATGAGCTGCCCGATCAGCCGACCGCTGCATCGGTGCCACTCCCTGCTGTCATTGCCTCGGTCACCGGAACTGTGTTCGTCGATAGCAACAGCAACTCAATCGTCGATCCGGGCGAAGCTTCGGCGGGTGCCGGCTATATTGTGGAACTTTATGATAGCCTTAACATTCTCGTTGCAACAACGACAACCGACGCGTCCGGCAATTATGCATTCAATACGGTGCCCGGCACAAATTATCGGATTGAATTTAAGACACCCATGGATACGCTGCTTGGCGTCATCAACAATCTGACTTTGGCGCCAGGAAACACCGTTATCGATCAGAACCAGCCGATCGATCCTTCCGGTTTCGTTTATAATTCCGTCACCCGTGCGGGCGTTCCAGGCGCAACTGTTGTAATAACTGACGCAGCCGATGTTCCTCTTCCTGCCGCATGTCTGGTGAACGCCGGTCAGCAAAGCCAGGTAACCGGGCCCACGGGCTACTACCGCTTTGATGTTGTGCCCGCTGGTGCTGCGGCCTGTCCGCCGGGAGAGACGGAATACAGGATCGCCATTACGGTGCCCGCGGGATACAGTCCTGGTTTCTCTGCAGTCTTGTTGCCACAGGCAGGACCTCTTGACGCAACTGTTTGTGCCATTGATGCGGTTCCAGGTGGTGCATGCCAAGTTGATGCCAACCAGTCGCCGCCAACAGCAGCATCAGTCGTCTATTTCCTCGCCTTCCTGTTGGCAGCGGGTGACCGGGATGTGGTCAATAATCACTTGCCGATTGATCCGATTGGGATTGGCACAGGCAATTTGACGAAGACAGCGTTGCGCGAGGAAGTTCGTCGCGGCGAGCAGGTGCCATATGTGATCTCCGCTGCTGCAGTAACCTTCACGCCAGCGCAGATTATTGACATCATGCCGCCAGGTTTCACCTTGGTCCCAGGCTCGGTCACCGCCAATGCAGTGCCGGTAGTACCAATCATTGATGGCCGCAACCTTACTTTTGACGGCCTCGTACCCGACGTGGCCGGCGCCATCATCATTCGGTTGACGTTGGTTGCAACAGCAGCCGTAACGCCTGGCGAATATGTAAACCAGGCACTGCTCGTTGATCCCGCAACAGGCGCCACTGTGGGCGCCGCTCAGGACAGTGTCAGGGTCGTGACTGAAGCAGTGTTTGATTGCAGCGACATCATTGGCCGTGTCTTTGATGACAAGAACCGCAATGGCTATGCCGATGAAAATGAGCCCGGACTTCCCGGTGTCCGGCTTGCAACAGTCAGAGGCATTCTGGTGACAACCGATAAGCATGGCCGCTTCAACGTGCCCTGCGCAGCCGTTCCCGATGCTGATATTGGGTCGAACTTCATCATGAAGCTTGACACGCGCACACTGCCAACGGGCTACAGCCTCACAACCGAAAATCCGCGCGACGTAAGGGTTACCCGCGGCAAAGTGGTGAAGCTCAACTTTGGTGCGGCAATCTCGCAACTCGTTCGGCTGGACATCCGTGATGAAGCTTTTGTGCCGGGCAGCACAGCACTTCAACCCGCATGGGCCGATGGCATAGTCAAGTTGGTAGCCATTCTTGAACAAAGTCCGTCAATATTGCGAATCACCTATTTTGTCGGCGCCGACACGATGGATTTGGTGACGAAGAGGCTGGGGGCAGTTGAAAAGATAGTGCGTAAGGAATGGAGGAAGCGTTCGAGGGATAGCCAACTGCCCATCGAAGTCCGAGTCATGGATAATCGATGAGCGGCTTACTGTGAGCAGCGGCGTCAATACTGGGATGTGGACCGCCGGTCTGCTGCACAGCTGTGCAATTGCGCTGGCATTGCTCATCTCAAGCGGGCCTTCGCTTGCAGAGGAAACTATACCGTTCAAAATCACCGTGGATGGCGCTCAAACCGATGGCAGTGCAGTCTCCGAGGATGGAAGACTTGAGGCGGTTGATATTCAGGTGAAGTTTGACGGGCTTGGCGTAAAGCCCATGCTCAATGTCTCAACCAACCCAATCAGGGCCTCCTATCAGCCTGGCGATACGTTGGAGTTCCTCGCAAGCTCCAATTATCCCGCTTGGATAGCAACATCGGAAATTCGCATTTATGATCTCAAGGAAACCGGTTCATCCCGTTTGAAATATGTTGTCCCGGTGTCGCCTCATGGTCTTGCAACCTGGCAGGTGCCGTCTGATGCGCCAGCGCAGATGTACTACGTGCTTCGCGTAACGGATAGCGAAGGTCGCTTTGATGAGACTGTGCCATTGCCATTGTCACGTACTGATTCAACGCTTGCGCAACACGAGCCGCAAGCGGCAGCCACCGCACCCGGCTATTCAGAGGACCGTACAGCGCTTCGCAATATTCCGGTCTATGGCGGGGCCATCACGGTTTACGGTAGAAATGTGCCCACAGGGCACGCAGTGGCCGTGCTGGGACGGACGGTTCCACTTGATGCTGATAACGCCTTTGTCAACCAGCAGATACTTCCTCCCGGCCATCACACGGTTGATATTTCTGTTAAGGCTGACGGTAAGGGCCTTGATTTCTCCCGTGAGATCGAAATTCCGGAAAACGAATGGTTCTATGTGGGGTTGGCCGATTTGACGGTTGGCTATCGCGCGGCCTCAGACAACATTGAGGCGGTGAAACCCGGTGAATATGACGACGTTTATAGCAAGGGTAGATTGGCCTATTATGTAAAAGGCAAGATCAAAGGCCGCTATCTGCTGACGGCCGCTGCTGATACGGGTGAGGGCAAATTACAGGATATTTTCCGCGGTCTCGATGGCAAGAACCCGCGCGAATATTTGAAGCGTCTTGATCCTGATGACTACTATCCGGTTTATGGCGATGACTCGACTGCTGTTGAAGACGCGCCTACGCGCGGCAAGTTCTATGTGCGCCTTGACCGCGGTGACAGCCATGTGATGTGGGGCAACTTCAAATCACGCTTGACGGGTACAGAGTTTCTGCGCAGTGAACGCGCACTCTATGGCGCTGGCGCCGTCTATCGTTCTCCGGAGGTGACCCCTGGCGGTGATCGCCGGAGCGAAGCGAATGCCTATGCAGCGCTCCCCGGCACCCTGCCGCAGCGCGATGTTTTCCGCGGCACCGGGGGCTCAGCCTATTTCCTCAAGCATCAGGATATCACAACGGGTTCGGGAACGGTCAGCATTGAAATCAGAAGTTCTGTGACGGGCGCAGTGATTGAAAGACAGAGACTGGCATATGGTGTCGATTTTGACTTCGATTATGTGCAAGGTGTTATCCTTCTGAAACGGCCACTCCCGTCTTCAACCGGGAGTGGCCAGGAGAATTTCCTGGTTGCGAATTATGAATTCACGCCGGTTGCCGGTGATGCTGATGGCTACGCCTATGGCGGGCGTGCTCAGCAATGGATGGGCAATCATATGAGGCTTGGTGCCACCGCCATGTCGGAAAAAACGGGCGCTGCCGATCAGAAGCTGTACGGCGCTGACCTGCGCCTGCAGAGTTCCGAAAACACTTTCGTTGAAGCAGAAGTGGCTCAGACACGGGGGCCGGGATTTGGCAACACGTATTCGGTGGATGGTGGAAACACGAACGACACCATTGGCAGTGCCGGTGCCAGCGGCACGACTGCGAAAGCCTACCGTCTGCGTGGCGCGGCAGATCTCGACGAATTATCAAACGACAGGCTCAAGGGGAAAACTGAAGCCTATTATGAAAATTTTGGAAAAGGTTTCTCCTCACTCGACCGGCAGAAAACAGTCGGCGAAGAAAACTGGGGAGCCAAGGCAAGCGTGCAGGTTTCCGCAAATATTTCGACAACTGCGCGTTATGACGAACAGCACTCTGCAGATGGAAAGCGTGAGCGTGAGATACTTGCCGCAACCCGTGTTGACATTGATGACCACTGGAGCGTCGAGCCGGGTTTCAAGCACCGCAAACGTGTTCAGCCTGCCGGGCCTTTGACTGAGCAGGGCTCACGTGAAGACGCCACAGCAGTCGTATCGTATCAGTTCAATGAGGATGCAAAGGTCTATATGCTTGGCAATACCACCGTGGCAAAGCAGGGCGGACTTAAGCGGGATGATCGGGTTGGCATCGGTGCAACCACGAAAGTAGCTGAAAAAATTGGCGTGGCCGGTGAGCTGTCAGAAGGCACGCTCGGGCTGAAAGCTGCAGCAACCCTGGATTATGCGCCAACCGTCGATGATCACTATTATCTGGGCTACAGGCTTGATCCCGAGCGCTCCCTCGCAAACAGCTGGCCCTTTGCTCTGTCTGGAGATGATCTCGGTGTTATTGTCGCAGGAACGCGCCACCGCTTCAGCGACTGGCTTTCAGCTTATGCCGAAGACAACTACGATATGTTTGGCGACCGGATTTCCCTGACCCAGGCCTATGGTGTGAACTATACCCCGGATGCGCGCTGGGCGTTTGATAGCGGCATGGAAGTTGGCGCCATCGAAGATGACACCATCGATCCAGACACCGGCCTCAAGAACAGTGACTTTGACCGCAGGGCAATATCGCTGGCAGCCAACTATCACAATGAGGTTGGTGTTGATGGCCGCGCCAAGGGCGAGCTGCGCTTGGAGGATTTAAGTGACAACAGTCGGGATATGACGTCCTACCTTTTGGCTGGGGGATTTGGCGTCAACGCATCGGAAGACTGGCGAGCACTTGGCACGCTTGACGCCGTTTTCTCAGACGCAAGCGTAACAACCCGGCGAGGTGAATATGTGGAGGCTTCCGTTGGTTTTGCCTATCGGCCAGCCGAGGGCGACCGCTTCAATGCTCTGGCAAAATACACCTATCTCTACGATCTTCCCGGAATTGATCAAGTAACCATTGACGGCACCACAGCAGGCCCCATGCAGCAGTCCTATATCTTCTCCGGCGACGCCAGCTACGATCTCAACAATTACCTTACGATTGGCGCCAAATACGGCGTGCGTTTTGGCGAAATCAGGGAGCGTTCAGCCGGCTCTTCCTGGGTTAAATCGTCAGCCCACCTGGGCATTCTGCGGGCTGATATCCACGTCGTTCAAGACTGGGATGCATTGCTTGAGGGGCGGATTCTTTGGCAGCCTGAAACCCACACAAGCAACATGGGACTAATCGGCGGCGTGTATCGCCACATCAATGATAACTTCAAGCTCGGCGTCGGCTACAATTTCGGAATTTTCTCAGACGATCTCCGCGACCTGACCTATGACGATCAGGGCTTTTTTGTAAACGCCATCGGAAAATTCTGAACCAGCAGAGCGCGGATATTGGATCCGGTCAAGCCTTGGGCGCTGGCCCCGTAGACCCGCGAACGATGAGATCAACATTCCACAATTCATGGGGCTGAGCGCTTGCGGGATTTTTGATCATTTCGATCAGCAACTCCGCGACACGACTGCCCGCCGCACGGATCGAAGAGCGCATCGTGGTCAGTGACGGCACCAGCCCTTCGGCATTCAGAAATGGCAATCCATCATCATGGGCGATCAAGGAAACTTCCGTTCCAATCTGCAGGCCAAGTTCGTGTGCAGCCCGCATCGCGCCTGACACAAAAAGCATGCTTGAAAACAGTAGCGCCGATGGCCGGTTGGCCGACGACAGCAGTCGTTTGGTTTGCAAATAGCCATTCACTTCGGTCATGGCATCGCTCGTCATGATGGCAGGGTCGGCATTCAGGCCACACGCCGTCAAAGCATCTTCATAACCCTGCCTGCGATGGGTGGCAAAAGTCATGGCCTCATTGCCATTGATCAAACCAATCCGCCGGTGGCCAAGATCAATCAGCAGTTTTGTGGCCTGTCGAAACGCTCCACGATTGTCAATGTCAAGCCAGGCATAGCCTTCCTCCAGATCACCAGCGCGTCCATGCACAATGAACGGCAGGTCAAGTTCTGTAAGCAAAGCAATACGAAAATCATTCAGTCTGGGTCCCATGACAACAACGCCGTCAACGGCGCCGCTTTGGGCGTAACGCTTGTAAACGGTTTCCTCAGCTTCAGAACCGCCGACATGCAGCATCACATCGAAGCCATTGGCGCTGTAGACGTCACCGGCGCCCGCAATGAAATCAGAAAAATGCGGATCGATCATCAATATGCGGTCAGAAGGCAGCACATGGCCAATCGCATGCGATCGCCCAGTAGCGAGGCGCATGGCATGGGGGTTCGGACGATACCCAACTTTTCGCGCCTCCTCATCAACGCGCCGTCGCGTTTCCGCCCTCACCTCAGGATAGCCATTGAGTGCCCGGCTCACCGTGGTGGGCGACAGATTGAGGTGCTTGGCTAATTGCTTGAGATTCATGGGTACATCTTGCCACATATTCAAAGCGCTTTCAATATTTCGATCCATTGAACACTCGTCGCGCCGCACTGCAACATAGAAAAATGAAAAAAAACTTGACGATATTTGCGAAATGAGCAATAAATAATTTATTCAAAGCGCTTTGGGAAATATAACAATAAGACCAAAGCCCAAAAAGTCGTGCAGACAATTTGTTCAATAGGGAGGACTAGGCCGTGACGAAGAAGTTATTGCTAGGAGCAGCATTGGCTGCCTTGATTTTAACCACACCAGCGCTTGCCGAACTCAAGTACAAGCCCGGTGAAGATGCAAAATTCAACTGGGCCAATTTCGAGGAACTGAAGAAGGTCGATCTCAAAGGCGAAACGCTCACGATTTTTGGCCCATGGCGTGGCGATGATGAAGCCCACGTCCAAGTCATTCTTGACTACTTCCGCGAAGCCACCGGAGCTGACGTAAAATACTCTTCGTCCGAGAACTATGAGCAACAGGTTGTGATCGATACGCAAGCTGGAAGCCCCGCAAATATTTCTATTCTGCCACAGCCCGGCCTGATTGCTGACCTTGCTGCCAAGGGTCTGCTTGCGCCGCTTTCTGATGCCGACAAGAGTTGGATGGTCGAAAACTATGGCGCAGGCCAGTCGTGGGTCGACATCGGTACTGCCAAGGACAAGGACGGCAAAGCCCAGTTCTTCGGCTTCTCCTACAAAACAGACGTGAAGAGTCTCGTCTGGTTCAGCCCCGAGAACTTCAAGGACGCTGGCTATGCAGTGCCAGCGACGATGGAAGAGCTCATTGCCCTCTCTGACCAGATCGTGGCCGATGGCGGCAAACCCTGGTGCATCGGCTTGGGCTCAGGCGGCGCGACCGGATGGCCCGCAACAGATTGGATTGAAGACATCATGCTGCGCACCCAGGCCCCCGATGTCTACGACAAATGGGTTTCCAACGAAGTGAAGTTCACCGATCCAGCAGTCGTTGGCGCCTTGGATATTTTCGGCGCATTTGCCAAGAACGAGGCCTATGTTGATGGCGGTGCGGCAGGTGTTGCCTCAACCGACTTCCGCGACAGCCCCAAGGGCCTCTTCTCAACGCCGCCCAAGTGCTACATGCACCATCAGGCGTCGTTCATTCCTTCTTTCTTCCCGGAAGGCACCAAGATGGGCGAGGACGCGGACTTCTTCTACTTCCCCACTTATGCGTCCAAGCCTGAACTTGGCAAACCAGTTCTCGGTGCAGGCACGCTCTTTACCATCACCAAGGATTCAAAGGCAGCACGCGCCTTCATCGAATATCTGAAATTGCCTTTGGCCCATGAACTCTGGATGGCTGATGGCGGTTTCCTGACGCCGCTCAAATCTGCCAACCCGGCCGCCTATGCCAGTGACGCAGCCCGCAAGCAGGGTGACATCATGGCAACCGCTTCAACTTTCCGTTTTGACGGCTCAGACCTGATGCCCGGAAAGATTGGTGCAGGCGCATTCTGGACTGGCATGGTTGATTTCGTCGGCGGCAAATCATCGGCTGATACGGCTGCTGAAATTCAGAAAGCCTGGGATGCGATCAAGTAGTATAAATTCTATATAAGGCCGCAAACCAAGCTCCGGATCTGAATCCCGGTCCGGAGCGCCTCTCTTTCCGTGCTTGAAGTTTCCGCGGGAGTGAACCAGATGACAGCTCAAATTTTGTACGCTTTTTTCACCATTGTTTTAGGTGTTGGCGGATGCTTCGGTTATTTCTATGGATCGAACTGGCTTCTGGACCGTGTATTTCCGGCCAATGACAACAATGATGCCAGCGCCATTCGCAATCTCAGAATACAGGCCAACATCCGGCCATGGCTGTTTCTTGCCCCCGCACTCATTCTGCTCAGCCTTTATCTGATTTTCCCCGTCATCCAAACCCTCTGGCTATCCTTCCACGACCGTGCGGGCGACGAATTTGTGGGCTTTGCAAACTACTCATGGGCCTTCAATGACGATGAGTTCCGCCTGTCCATTTTCAACAACATTCTATGGCTTGCCGCAGTGCCAGCCCTATGCACGTTCATGGGCCTTATTATTGCCGTGCTGACTGACCGCCTGTGGTGGGGCAACCTTGCCAAGAGCCTGATATTCATGCCACTCGCAATTTCCTTTGTGGGCGCAAGCGTGATTTGGAAATTCGTCTATGACTATCGTGGCGAAGGCCAGGAGCAGATTGGCATCTTGAATGCGATAGTGGGTTATTTCGGTCTATCCCCGCAAGTGTGGATTGCGCTGCCCTTCTGGAACAACTTCTTCCTCATGACCATTCTGGTGTGGATTCAAACCGGTTTTGCCACCGTCATTCTGGCGGCAGCGCTGCGCGGCATTCCTGAGGACACTTTGGAGGCCGCAACAATTGATGGCGCTGGCCCCTTCAAGATTTTTTACCGCATCATGGTGCCGCAAATCTACGGCACCATACTGGTGGTGTGGACAACAATTACTGTGCTTGTGTTGAAAATCTTCGACATTGTGTTGACCATGACCAACAGCCAGTGGGACACAACCGTTCTCGCAAACCTCATGTTCGATTGGATGTTCAGGGGTGGTGGTGATTTTGGCCGGGGTGCCGCCATCGCCATCGTCATCATGGTTGCAGTACTTCCCATCATGATCTGGAACATCCGCCAGGCCAAAAAAGAGCAGGGAGGACATTGACATGTTGAAGAGATTTGCCCTCGAGCCATCACGCATCGCCCTGAACCTGGCGGTAATCTTCATCATTACCCTATGGACATTGCCAACAGCGGGCCTGCTCATAAGCTCACTCCGCGACAAGAATGACATTGCAGCTTCTGGCTGGTGGACAGCGCTGGCAAGCGCTGATCGCAACCAAGTGGGCCGCATGAAGGGCAAGGCCGATCAGGTTGAAAAAGACGGCAAGTTCGTCATATCGGGGAATCTCTTTGAAGGACAGGATGCAGTTTCAGGAAAAGTCTCGGCCTTTGGCGCCAAGGTGCAGGCGCCGGGCGCAAATCCGGCAGGTTCCAGCGTTGATCTCGAAAATGGCCAAACACTCAAAGTCGATGTCGATGGATCCTACATTCTAACCTCGCCGACCGCTTTTGAAAATGACCGCGGCGGTCGCATCTTCTTTATTTCATCCCAGCCGCCGCGTTTCACCGTCGAGAATTATCAGACTGTTCTGTTCTCGGAAGGCATTGGCCGGTCCTTTGTCAACTCATTGACCGTGACCGTTCCCGCAACCATCATTCCCATCCTCATTGCGGCATTTGCGGCCTATGCCTTGGCTTGGATGAAGTTGCCGTTTCGCGGCCTGATTATTGCGATAATAGTGGGCCTTCTCGTTGTTCCGTTGCAGATGTCGCTCATTCCGCTGCTCAAGCTTTATAACGCTGCAGGAACCTTTATGGGCGTGCCATCAAAAACCTATCTCGGCATCTGGTTGGCGCACACAGGGTTCGGGCTGCCCTTCGCAATTTATTTGCTGCGAAGCTACATCGCGGGCCTGCCAAAAGACCTTATCGAGTCTGCGCAAATCGATGGCGCCAATGATTTTAAAATTTTCCGCCGCATCGTCTTGCCGCTGACATTTCCGGCACTCGCATCATTCGCCATTTTTCAATTCCTGTGGGTATGGAATGATCTACTCGTCGCCATCGTTTTTCTGGGCAGTGGCCCAGACCAGTTGGTGTTGACGGGCAAGCTCAACGCCCTGCTCGGTTCACGTGGCGGCAATTGGGAAATTCTGACCGCTTCGGCATTCGTCACCATCATCGTTCCACTCACCGTATTTTTTTCACTGCAACGCTACTTCGTGCGCGGCCTGCTCGCGGGCTCGGTCAAGGGAGGCTAATCATGGCTGATATCAGGCTTACAAACCTCAATAAATCCTACGGTGCCGTCAGCATCCTCAAGGATATCAACCTGGAAATAAAGTCAGGCGAATTTATAGTGTTTGTTGGTCCATCGGGCTGCGGCAAGTCAACCTTGCTCCGCTCAATTTCGGGATTAGACAACGTGACGTCTGGCACCCTTGAAATTGATCACGCGGTTGTGAACGAGGTGCCGCCCTCAAAGCGCGGCATCGCCATGGTGTTCCAATCCTATGCGCTTTACCCGCACATGAGCGTGTTTGAAAACATCGGCTTTGCGCTTGAAAACCAGGGCCTCAGCCGTGCCGAAATAAAAAAGAAGGTCGAGGCCGTCGGCGAAATGCTGCAGCTCACCTCCTATCTTGCGAGATTGCCGAAGGCCCTGTCCGGCGGTCAGCGCCAGCGCGTTGCCATCGGGCGCGCCATCGTGCGCGGCGCAAAGGTATTTCTGTTTGATGAGCCACTGTCAAACCTCGACGCCGCGCTGCGGGTTCAAATGCGAATGGAAATTGCCAAACTCAAGCGCGATCTGCCCAACACCACCATGATCTATGTGACGCATGATCAGGTCGAGGCCATGACAATGGCTGACCGCATTGTAGTGTTGAAAAGTGGCATGATTCAGCAGGTCGGAACACCTATGGATCTCTATGAGAATCCCAACAGCGTTTTTGTGGCAGGCTTTATCGGCTCGCCAAAAATGAACTTCATCACGGGTGCGCCAGCAACAAAGCTCAAGGCCAAGTCCATTGGCGTCAGGCCCGAACATTTTGAGTTCTCAACGGAAAAAACCGACATCGCAGGCACTGTGGACTATGCGGAAATTCTTGGGAGCGACAGTTTCCTCTATATCTCAACGCCTTCTGGCATGCTTACAGTGCGACAACCCGGACGCACCGAATTCAGAACTGGCCAGAAATTGAACTTGAAACCCATAACCCAGCATGTACACCGCTTCGGCGATGACGAAATGCGCCTCAACTCCTGAACACTGGAAAAAAACAATGACTATCCGCGTAACGATATGGAATGAAAACGAGCACGAACGGACCAATACCCTGGTGGCAAAGATCTATCCGCAGGGCATTCATGGGGCTATTGCAAAAGCCTTCACTGGCGCAAAGGATATCTCGGTTGAAATGGCAACCCAGGAACAGCCCGAGCATGGCCTGACCGAAGAGCGCCTGAAGAACACCGATGTCCTGGTGTGGTGGGGCCACAAAAATCATGGCGGCGTGTCGGATGCAATTGTGGAACGCGTTCAACAGCGGGTGTGGGAAGGCATGGGGCTTATTGTTCTGCACTCAGGCCACTTTTCCAAAATTTTCAAAAAACTGATGGGCACACCATGTTCATTGAAATGGCGTGAAGCCGGCGAAGTTGAGCGCCTGTGGGTGGTCAACCGCAATCACCCCATTGCGGCAGGTCTGCCGGAATATATCGAAATTGAATACGAAGAAATGTATGGCGAACCCTTCACTGTTCCAGAGCCACTGGAAACCGTATTTATCTCGTGGTTTGAAGGCGGCGAAGTTTTCCGCTCGGGCCTCACATTTCAACGCGGCGCTGGAAAGATATTCTATTTCCGCCCTGGCCACGAGGCTTACCCCACCTTTCACAACACGCAGGTTTTGCAAGTCATCCACAATGCTGCCCGCTGGGCCTATAACCCCGCACCTGCTTGGGCTGCCATTGGTGACGCCCCCAATGTTCCCCACGACAAGGCACCCGTTCCGCTCGAAGTAAAAGGGCCAAGGCTCCACCAGGACGGCGAGGAGGGATACAGATAATGGGAAAACCTCGCATCCTCATTCTTGGTACCGGCGGCATGGCAAACCAACATGCAGCGCTGCTGCGTGACGACAGCCGGGTAGAGATCACAGGCGCTGCCGACGTTGACTTGGGCCGCGCCCAGGAGTTTGCAGGCAAACACACCATTCCCAATGCCTTCGGTTCGCTTGATGATGCAATCACCTGGGGCCAGTTCGACGCGGCGATGAATGTGACGCCAGACAGCATTCACCACCCCACCACCATGAAGCTGTTGGCGGCGGGCAAGCATGTGTTGTGCGAAAAACCCCTGGCGGAAAATTTCGCCCTCGCCAATGAGATGGCAACTGCCGCTGAAAATGCCGGTCTCGTCAACATGGTGAACCTGAGTTATCGCAACGTGGCAGCAATCCATGCGGCCCGCAACCTTGTGGCTTCCGGTGAAATTGGCGAGGTGCGCCATGTAGAGGCAAGCTATCGACAGAGCTGGCTGGTGGCCAATAATTGGGGTGATTGGAAAACCGACCCCAAATGGCTGTGGCGCCTCTCGGAAAAACATGGGTCAAAAGGTGTGCTGGGAGATGTGGGCATACACATTCTGGATTTCGCGACCCTTGCCATCGGCATGATGCCTGTATCTGTACAGGCCAGGCTCAAAACCTTTCACAAGGCCGAGGGCGACAGGATTGGCGAGTATCAGCTCGATGCCAACGATAGCGCCATCATGAGCGTGGAGTTTTCCAATGGCGCCTTGGGAGTTGTCCACGCCAGCCGCTTTATGTCGGGCTATGCCAATGATTTGAAACTTGCGGTGTTTGGAACCCGGGGCGGGCTGGAGCTGCATCACGCGCCGGATTCAACCCAACTCAGTGTTTGCTCCGGTGATGATGTTCATCGGCAGGCATGGCGAAAAATTGTTGCCCCCCCCGTCGAAAGCAACCATCGGAGGTTTGTGACTGCTGTTTTAAGTAGCAAGGGCAGCGAACCAACCTTCCGCCGCGGTGCTGATTTGCAAAGGGTTCTCGATCTTTGCCAAACCCCAGAAGCAGGTGGCGGCGCGCAGGTGGGATAACCCAGCGCTTCAGGCAATTGCCTGATTGATCTCCTGCAGTTCAGCCGCAGAAAATCCCAAGTTGTTCACCGCGCCAACGCAATCAGTGATTTGCTCCGGCCTGCTGGCCCCGATCAGCGCGGATGTGACCCCCTTGTTGCCCAAAAGCCAAGCGATTGCCATTTGCGCCAGAGTCTGCCCACGCTTGGCTGCAATTGCATTGAGTTGATTGAGTTTGGCCACCGTCGCCTCAGTGATATGATCAGGATTGAGCGACTTTCCCTGGGTTGCCCGACTGCCTAGCGGAATGCTTTTCAAGTATTTTCTGGTAAGCATGCCTTGCGCCAATGCCGAGAATGCAATGGTGCCGATACCCTCATCGACGCAGGCCTGCAACGCGCCGCTCGACATGTGGTTCTGTTCCAGCAAAGAGAACTTGGGTTGATGGATGATGCACGGCGTTCCCAGTGCGCGCAAAATTCCGGCAGCCTCGCGGGTCGATTTGGCATCATAGTTTGAAATGCCAACGTAGAGTGCGCGGCCACTCCGCACGGCATGATCCAACGCGCCCATGGTTTCTTCAAGTGGCGTGTTGGGATCAAACCGATGGGAATAGAAAATGTCGACATAGTCGAGACCAAGCCGTTTCAGGCTCTGGTCAAGGCTTGCCAGCATGTATTTGCGGCTTCCCCATTCGCCATAGGGTCCATCCCACATGTGATAGCCAGCCTTACTCGAAATCACCATCTCATCCCGGTGATTGGCGAAATCTTCGCGCAGGATTTGGCCAAAGGCAGATTCAGCCGAGCCAGGCGGCGGGCCATAGTTATTGGCCAAATCAAAATGGGTGATGCCAAGATCAAAGGCCGTGCGGCACAGCGCTCGCTTCGTGTCATGGGCCGTGTCGCCACCGAAATTATGCCAAAGTCCCAGCGAAACTGCCGGCAATTTCAACCCGCTGCGACCGGAATTATTGTACTTCATCGGCGATCTACCTCAACAACGCTTGTGCTTCCTCAATGCCTAAGGCCTTCGGTCGGGTGCATGTGGTCTTGAGTTCAATAAACTTTCCGGTTTCACCGGAAGCCAATATTGATGTCATGACGTCAACACCATGCAAAGTGCGATCAAGCGAGCAGCGCATGTCGCGCTTGCCCTTGATGGCTGCCGCCATGTCAGCCAAGCCTGCAGCGCGGTAATTCGCCAGCATGCCGGATTGGTGTTGCTGATTGGCTATGCCGAAGGGATGATCCCAGGCGGACAGGGCCTCGGCTTTGCCGTTCCGTTTGGTGGCGAGCACTTCGCCGCCAAAGAAATTGGGATCAGGCACATAGAGCGAGCCTTCCGTGCCATACAACTCCATGTTGGCGTGGCGGTGGGCCCAAACATCCCAGCTCGCAATCAGGCTGACGGTTGCGCCATTGGCAAACTCAAGAAGTGCATGCGCATTAGTGGCGGTTTTCACGCTGATCTTCTGGCCGGCGCGGGGTTGGCTTGAGATCGTCCGGGACTTTTGCGCTATCGATGTCAACGCGGCCACACGTTTGATGGGGCCGATCAGGTTGATGAGATTGGCGATGTAATAGGGACCCAGATCAAGAATAGGGCCACCACCCGGCTTGAAGAAGAAATCGGGATTTGGATGCCAGTGCTCCATGCCAAAACCCATGACATTTGCCGTGCCCGACGTGATCTTGCCGATGTCGCCATCATCCACGGATTTGCGGGCGCGCTGATGGGCGCCGCCCATGAATGTATCGGGCGCGCAGCCCACCCGGACTTTTTTTGCGTCAGCGGCCTTCTTCAGGGCGAGGCCGTCTTTCAGCGAAAGCACCAGCGGTTTCTCGGAGTAGACATGCTTGCCTGCCTTTGCAGCGGCAAGTGAAACTCCGAAGTGGGCATCGGGAACCGTGAGATTCAGCACGAGATCGATATCGGGGCTGGCCAGAAGTTCCGCAGGCTTCATGGCCTTAACGCCATATTCTGCGGCCCTGCCTTTGGCTGCATCGGCCACGACGTCGGCACACGCGGTTATCTCAATGCCCTTGAACAGGGGTGAGAGCTTGAAATAGGTGGTTGAAATATTGCCACAACCCATGACACCAATGCGAAGATTGCTCATAATTCTGATCCTTAGTATTTCGTGACGGAAGCGAGGGAGCGTTTTGCGAATTTTTCCATGTCGGCTGGTTTGTCGTGTTCCAGCACATAATGCATGCAGCGTGTTTGCCGCAGCGCATCCATGATGGCTTTCCAATTCATGGTGCCGTGACCCACATCACACCAGCCGTCTTCGTCAACGCACTCACCCTTGGGAGCTATGTCCTTGACATGGGCCAGCGTAATCACGCCGGCATAGGCCTTGATCCATTTGAGCGGGTTTGATTTCGCCCGCACGATCCACGCCACGTCAATTTCCCAATCAAGCGTTGGGGCAGTTGAGAACATCAATTCATGGGGCGTGCTGCCATCCTTAAGGGCCATGAATTCGAAATCGTGGTTGTGCCAGGCAAAGGCCAGGCCCTCAACCCGATAGCCCCTGGAAATGGCCTCCAGCCTTCTGCCAAAATCTTTCCAGCCCTTAGCAGTTTTCGGCCGTTGGTCAGCCGCAAGATGGGGACAAACAAGTTTGTTCATGCCCAAGGTGGAAGCAATTTTAAGAACTTTCTTTTTTTCCTTTTCCAGCATTTCAATCGGGAAATGGCCACTTGGCATGGTCAATCCCAATTCGTTCATCTCGGCGCGCATTTTCTCTGGTTCCCCGTAGACGCCGCCAAAACCTTCAACTTCGGCGTAGCCCATGCCCGACAGCTTCTTGAGCATCGCCTCCATGGGCGGATGATTTCGCGCCGAGTAGAGCTGCATGGAAAAACGTGATGACATGGTGGACTCCTCTTTATCAGTATTGGAAATGAATTCTAAAGCCGCTCGCCGCTTTGAGCGTCAAATATCGACGAAAGGCCAACGCGGAAGCGGACTTTTATTTTTTCGCCAGGCTTGTAAATCTCGCTCGATTCAACCCGCGCCGACAGCATTTGATTGGCGAGCTTCAGCCACACGAGACTGTCAGAGCCCATCGGTTCGACCAGATCAACGACGGCGTCAAAGGCATCGGAAAGACCCGCTTCGTTGCCGGCATTCAGGCGCAGATGCTCCGGCCTTGCGCCAAAGACCACCTTTTGGCCAACTCCCAGTTTTTCCTTGCTCGCATAGCTCTTGAGGGCCACGCCGCCTTTGCCGAGGGCCAGCGAAGGCGCCGCCGCCGTGCCGCCGATTTCGCCCTTGATGAAATTCATGGTGGGCGAGCCAATAAAGCTCGCGACGTATAGATTTTTGGGTTCGTTGTAGATCACATGCGGATCGTCGAGCTGCTGGATGACACCGCCTTTCATGACGGCCACACGATCTGCCAGTGTCAGCGCCTCGATCTGGTCGTGGGTCACATAGATCATGGTGTTGCCGAGTTTTTGATGCAGGCGCTTGATTTCAACGCGGAGTTCGGCGCGAAGCTTGGCGTCGAGATTTGACAGCGGCTCATCGAACAGGAACACATCGACATCGCGCACCAGGGCGCGCCCAATGGCCACGCGCTGGCGCTGGCCGCCGGAGAGCGCTGTGGGCTTGCGTTGGAGCAATTCTTCCAATTGCAGCATTTCCGCAGCCCGCTTTACGCGTTTTTCGATTTCATCCTTGGGCAGACCGCTGACGCGCAAGCCGAAGGACAGATTTCTTTCAACTGTCATTTGCGGATAGAGAGCATAGGACTGGAACACCATGCCGATGCCGCGATCCTTGGGCTCTTCCCAAGTCACGTTCTTGCCACTGATGAAGACCTGCCCTTCACTCGGTTCGAGAAGACCTGCGATGCAATTCAGGAGGGTCGACTTTCCGCATCCCGATGGCCCGAGAAGCACAATGAACTCCCCTTGCGCGATATCCAGATCAAGGTTCTGGAGCACCGAGACCGCTCCATAACTCAGCGCAAGCCCCCTGATGGAAACGCTGGGAGATTTCATGGCCATGGGATCAACCCTTCACTGCGCCTGCGGCGATGCCGCGGACAAAATATTTGCCGGAGAAAAAATAGATTGTGAGAGGCACAATGCCGGTGAGGATGGTGGCCGCCATGTCGACATTGTATTCCTTCACCCCCTGCAGCGAGTTCACAATGTTGTTGAGCTGCACGGTCATGGGATAATTGGTGGGCCCGGCATAAATCACGCCAAACAGAAAGTCATTCCAGATGCCGGTCACCTGCAAGATGACGGCAACCGTGAAAATCGGCACCGACATGGGCATCATCACCTGGAAGAAAATCCGCCAGTACCCCGCCCCGTCAACCCGCGCTGCCTTGAACAATTCAGGCGGCAGCGAGGAAAAATAATTGCGGAATAGCAGTGTCAAAATAGGCAGGCCGAAGACAGTGTGAACAAACACAACGGCCCACAATGTCGAGTAAATGCCCATCTCGCGGGTGATGATGACAAGCGGATAGAGCATCACCTGATATGGCACAAACGAGCCGAGCAGCAGAACCGTGAAGAAGAACTCCGCGAATTTGAATGGCCAGTTGGCCAGCGAATAACCGGCGACGGAGGCGACGGCAATGGAGACGATGACGCTGGGAATGGTGATCCGCACCGAATTCCAGAATCCAGGCGCCAGCCCATTGCAGTTCAATCCGGTGCAGGCTTCTGACCAGGCCTTGATCCAGGGCTGGAATGTGGGGTTGTTGGTTGGAATGAAGATATTGCCATAGCGGATGGCATCCAGATCCTTCACCGAGGTGATGATCATCACATAAAGCGGCACGAGATAATAAAGCGAGGTGACGATCAGCACCGCGTAAACGAACACGCGCCCCGGTGCCAACAGCGGTTTTGGCCTGGGGCCGGAAGGGGTCATCATCATGCGTGCCTCTTTCGTCCGAACTCAACCCATATCCACGGGATGAGGATGATGGCCGTGGCCAGCAGCATAACGGAGGAGGCCGCGGTGCCTTGCGCAAGCGCTCCCACGAACATGGTCTCATAGACATAGAGTGTGGGCAGTTGCGATGAGAGGCCGGGGCCGCCTTGGGTGAGCGCCACCACGAGGTCATATGTGCGAACAGCGCCTGAGGCCACGATCACAAAGGTGGTGATGAGAACAGGCCGCATCATCGGCACAATGATTTGCACATAAGTGCGCCATTTCGGAATGCCGTCAATGCGCGAGGCCCGCCAGATTTCGTCATCAATGCCGCGCAGTCCCGCCAGCATAAGCGCCATGACGAGCCCCGTGCCTTGCCAGAGCCCGGCGATCACCACGGCATAGATCGACATTTCCCGGTTGGTGAGCCAGTCGAAGGAGAAACTTGTCCAGCCCATCTGCCGCAGCGATCCTTCAAGCCCGAAGGCCGGGTTCATGATCCAAGCCCAGACATGCCCCGTGACGATGAACGAGAGCGCGAAGGGATAGAGATAGATAGTGCGGAACACGCCTTCGAGGCGGATTTTCTGGTCCATGAAAACCGCGATCACAAAGCCGATGATGAAGGCGAAGGTCGTGTAGAGTGTTCCGTAAATGGCGAGATTAGTGATCGCGGTGATCCAGCGCGGCGTCTTCCACAGCCGCTCATATTGCGCGAATCCCACATAGGCGTCATAAAATTCTTGCGGCGTGAAAATCGGCAGCGTCCTGATATTGGTGAATGACGACACCACCGTCCACAACGTGCCGCCCACAAACACAAACAGCACAATCAACACCATGGGCAATGACGCGATCTTCGAATTGAGATTGCGAAAAAGCGGATTAGGCCTATCCATGATAATGCTGTCCCGGGTGCAAATATGCTGGAGGCGAACCGGTCCGGCATTACTGCCAGACCGATCCGCTGATTTTGATTAAATCAAGCGCTTACTTCGGGGCGTTCTTGATGATTTCAACGAACTGTGCCTGCGCAGCTTCCGGCGTGACGGCCGGATTGGCGAAGAACTCGTTGAAGACATCGCGGATCTGGTTCATGGAATCGCGATCGATCATCTGGATATCCCCGGGGAACACCTTGGTGGGGTCCGCGAGAATGGCCAAGCCCTTTTGCATGCAGTCATTCGCCGCTGCGAGATCAACATCAGCGCGCATGGGCAACGAACCTTTTTTGAGATTGAAGGCAACCTGAACTTCCTTGGTGACCATCATGGACGCCATGACAAGCTGTGCCTTGGTCACTTCCGGATCCTTGTTCTTCGGGAAATAGAACACGTCACCGCCCGTATCGAGAACGTCATCCATGCCAAGTCCCGGCAGGCAATCATAGTCTTCGCCTGCCTTCATGCCTGCAACCTGGAATTCACCACCGGCCCAATCGCCCATGACGTTGGCAGCAGCCTTGCCACTGATGACGAGACCAACGGCTTCGTTCCATTGCGGCACCATTGACTTGGGGTCGACCATCTTGCGTGCAGCATCCATAGCCTGGAACACTTTGGCCATTTCAGGACCGGCAGCCGCTTCGAGATCACGATCTTTATACACTTTAATGCGCAGCGGAACACCACCAACGCCGACAGCGATGTCGGAAAGAAGTATGTTGATCGGCCAGCCTTCGGCAGCAGCAAGTGGTATGATGCCTTTGGCCTGCAGAGCAGGAGCAGCGGCAACAAGGTCATTCCAGTTCTTTGGCGGCTCAAGGCCCGCATCCTTGAACACCTTGCGGTTTGTCCACATCCATTGGGCGGAGTGCAGGTTCACGGGAACGCAGACGACCTTGCCATCAACGGTGCAGCCTTCAAGCTGTGACTTCGGACGCAGAATGTTGGCCCAGTCCTCCTTCTTGGCGAGCTCCGTCAGGTCTTCCATCAATCCGGCTTTCACCAGATCATCAGCATCCTTGCCGGGGTTCAACTGTGTGGCGCCCATGGGGTTTCCGCCCAAAATGCGCGAAATGATAATGGGGCGGGCCACGTCGCCCGAACCAGCGATAGCGCCATCAACCCATTTGTTGCCTGTGGCATTGAATGCCTTGGCAAATTCAGCCACAGCGGCCGCTTCGCCGCCAGATGTCCACCAATGGGTAACTTCAACGTCAGCAGCCTTTACGGAAC
>JANNXN010000179.1:0-19513 GCA_031409595.1 Rhodobiaceae bacterium | reverse complement strand
CGCTCTTCCTGGAATGTCTTCCACGACACAGCGATTGTCTTGCCTGCGGCCATTGCCGACATGGACGACATGCCGAGCATAAGGGCTCCTGCCGCCAGAGTTAAAAGCTTGCTTTTCATATGTAGTTTACTCCCAAATAGCCCTGGAACAAGCGGGACGCCTCCCTAAACCGACATTGCAATCGGCGCGCTTCCAGACCCATGATTCAACAGAATTGACACATTCGGCATCCATCAAAACTGTTGTAACAAGTTGCCTTCCAAGTCAATATTGATTTACGCACGTGGGAGGGAGTTTTGGAAAATTGATTACTTGGATTAGAGCTGACCTGGGCGAGAGCGGCTTCATATGATGATTGTACGCAAGTTGGTTACGTTAACCATACTGGTTGGACTGGCGTGGTTCGCAGCTTCGGGCGTATCAGCGTCGCAGGCAAATGCGGCCCAACCTGAAAAGGTGTTGCACAGCTGGTATCAAATGGTTCTCGAGTTGGTGCGGCATACGCCCACCTATTCGCCACCTGTGGCCAGCCGCTCGTTTGCCTATCTCGGCGTTACCGCATTTGAGGCTACGGCAAGCGGCTCTGGCGAATTACAGTCCCTGGCTGGACAATTGAACGGGTTGACGCCCCTGCCGCAGCGCGAGGCGGGCAAGGCTTATGATGAGGCTGTGGTGGTTCACGCTGCATTGGCTGCTGCTGCGGAGAAGCTTTTCAACAACACGGGCCCCACCGGCAAGCGCGCGATGGCAGCCCTTGAGAAAAAGTTGCGAAACGAAGTTTCAGCAGAATTGCCTGCCGACGTTGTAGCCCGCAGTGAAGAATATGGCCGGGCGGTGGCTACGCATATTTTGGCGTGGTCGCGCGATGATGGGGGTGCGGTGATTGCGAACCTGGGCTTCCCGCTGGAATACACGCTTACCAAAGGTGCTGCCCATTGGGTGCCGACGAGTTTAATTGCGATGCAGCAAAAGCCGTTGCTGCCGAAGTGGGGAAACAACCGCACTTTCGCCATGCCAAACGGGGCTGCTTGCCCCTTGCCAGCACCCCCTGAATACAGCGAAGACAAGACATCGGCCTTTTACAAAGAGGCCCTTGAAGTTTACGAAACGAAACAGAACCTCACGGCCGAACAGCGCGCCATTGCGCGGTTCTGGTCTGACGACCCGATGCTGTCGCCGACACCGCCTGGTCACTGGATTTCAATTGCCTTGCAAATTCTCGAGCGTGACGCTGTCGGGATTGAAAGAAGTGTGGACGTTTTGGCTCGCGTCGGCATCGCGATTTCCGATGGATTTGTAGGCTGCTGGAACGCCAAGTATCAGTATGACCTGTTGCGGCCTGTCACCTATATTCGCCGCGTGATTGATCCCAAGTGGGAAACCCTTTTGATCACTCCGCCATTTCCCGAATACCCCAGTGGCCACAGTACGCAATCAGCTGCGGCGGCTTCCGTGCTGACGCATATTTTCGGTGAGGGCTTTGCGTTTGAAGATGCCACGCATGGCCGCGACGGACTGGCCAAGCGGGCGTTCCCCAATTTCTGGGCGGCCGCCGAAGAAGCTGGAATTTCCCGCTTGTATGGCGGCATTCACTTCCGCTCCGCAATCAACCGTGGCCTGGAACAAGGGCGGTGTGTTGGCGCATTCGTTAATGCCTTGCGGACGCGGAGATAAATATGCGTATCAGGGTTTTGTATTTTGCATTCACCGCTTTGGCTTTCGCGCATTCTGCCGAGGCCCAGAGTGTTCCCAGCTATGTTGATGAAACCGCCAGCTCCGGCATCGACAGCTCCTACATGGGCGAGTGGGAATACATGGTAGGTGGCGGGGTCGCCACGTTTGACTGCAACGCTGACGGGTTCGATGACATGTTTCTGGCGGGCGGCACAGCGCCCGCCAAGTTCTATGTCAACACGAGTTCGCGCGGCGCGGCATTGCGTTTCAAGTTACAAAACAGCGGACTTGAATTCGACAAAGCCACCGGTGCCTACCCTCTCGATGTTGATAGCGATGGCAACACGGATTTGATTATCTTGCGGGTTGGCGAAAATATTGCCATGCGCGGGCTTGGCAACTGCCGGTTTGAGCGCGCCAATGAAAGTTGGGGCTTTGATGGTGGCGATGCCTGGTCAACAGCACTTGCGGCCACCTGGGAGCGTGGCGCCTCCTGGCCCACCATTGCGATTGGCAATTATATCAACCGCCATGAAGAAACATCGCCTTGGGGTTCGTGCACCGACAATTGGCTGCACAGGCCAGGCGGCGCCAAATTTGCCCCGCCCCTGGCGCTCAAGCCAAGTTATTGTCCGCTTTCGATGTTGTTCACGGATTGGAACCGGTCTGGAAGCCCGAGCCTTCGGGTTTCCAATGACCGGGAATATTATGAGGGCGGCCAGGAACAGCTTTGGCACGTTGATCCCGGCAAGGCGCCTGCCCTCTACAAAGACAGCGAGGGTTGGAAATATTTGCGCATCTGGGGCATGGGCATCGCGAGCTATGATCTCAACTTTGACGGCTATCCGGAATATTTCCTCACCAGCATGGCCGATAACAAATTGCAAAGCCTCGCAAACAATGATCCGTCCAAGCCCTCCTACAATGATGTGGCATATGCCAAGGGTGTGACGGCGCATCGGCCCTATATGGGCAGCGATTTGCGGCCCAGTACGGGGTGGCACACGCAGTTTGAAGACGTGAATAATGATGGCTTGGTTGATTTGTTTATCGCCAAGGGCAATGTGGCAGAGATGCCGGATTTTGCCATGAAGGACCCCAATAATTTGCTGCTGCAGGGGCCGGACGGCAAATTCAAAGAAGCGGGCGAAGCGGCAGGCATTGCCAGTGTCGCCACGTCGCGAGGAGCTGCTTTGGCGGATCTCAACCTTGATGGGCTGCTCGATCTGGTGGTGGTCAATCGTTGGGAAAAGGCCCAGCTGTGGCGCAATGCGAGCACTGACGCGGGCCACTGGATTCAGGTCAAACTGCGGCAGCCGGCGCCCAATCCTGATGCAATCGGCGCCTGGCTGGAGGTCAAGCGCCGCGACAAGGTGATGCGCCGGGAAATCACTGTGGGCGGCGGCCACGCCAGCGGCCAGAGTGGCTGGTGGCATTTTGGGCTGGGCGATCAGGTTGAAGCGGAGTTGCGCGTTATCTGGCCTGACGGCAGCCTTGGCGATTGGCAAAAGCTGGCGGGCAATAGTTTCTACATTTTGGAGAGCGGAAAACCCGGCGCTTTGACCTGGCCGCCAAAATGAACCATCACAATGTTATGATTGGTTGTGTGCAGGTTTCATTTTGTTTTGGAGCGGAAACCCCTATGACCAAAGAGTAATCAGGGGGAACCAAATGACCATATCGAAGCGCAGCTTAATGAAGGCCGGGTTGGCCGCAGTTTGCCTGCCGCTCGTCACGCGCCCGGGCTTTGCCGGGGATTGGGCGGCAATTGAGGCGGAGGCCAAGGGTCAAACGGTTTACTTCAACGCCTGGGCCGGATCGGAAACCATCAACGCCTACATCGCCTGGGTGGGCGTGCAGGTGAAAGAACGCTACGGCGTTACGCTGGAACATGTCAAAATTTCCGACGCCGCTGAAGTTGTGCGCCGCGTTCGCGATGAAAAGAAAGCAGGCAAGGTTGACGGCTCGGCTGATCTGGTTTGGATCAATGGCGAGAATTTCCGCGCGATGAAAGCGGACGGGCTTTTGTTCGGCCCGTTTGTGAATGACTTGCCCAACTTTAAATATGTGGACGTTGAGGGAAAGCCCACGACGCTTTTTGATTTTGCTGAATCGACCGAGGGGCTGGAAAGCCCGTGGGGCATGGCGCAGCTCACATTCTTTGGTGATGGCGCAAAAATTTCAGCGCCGCCGAAGAGCATGGAAGACCTGGTTGCATTCGCTGCTGCCAATCCAGGCCGCGTCAGCTATCCGGCGCCACCGGATTTTCACGGCACAACGTTTGTAAAGCAAGTTCTGCTGGAGACAATTGACGATCCTGGGCTGCTGCAAATGTCGGCGATCAAAGATATTTTCGTTGGCGAAAGCGGCCCGACGTTTGCGTTACTTGACAGACTGCATCCGCATTTGTGGCGCGAGGGAAAACAATTTCCACAATCGCAGGCACAGGTCAAGCAGATGCTGGCTGACGGTGAATTGCTGATGGCGCTCACGTTCAATCCCAATGAACCTGCCAATCTGGTGGCGAGTGGCGAGTTGCCTGCAACAACGATTGCCTGGCAGCACACTGAAGGCACGATTGGCAACACGCATTTTGTGGCAATTCCGATAAATTCGCAGGCTGCGGCTGCGGCCCAGGTGGTTGCCAATTTTCTGCTTTCACCAGAAGCGCAGGGGCGAAAAGCTGATTTGAAAACATGGGGTGATCCAACTGTGTTGGCGCTTGACAAGCTTTCTGCCGAAGACGCTAAATATTTTGGCGCGGGTGAGGTTGCGGGCGGTTTGGCGTTCCCTGCTCCCGCAATTCCCGAACCGCACGGCAGCTGGGTTCCACTCATTGAGGCGGCATGGCTCGAACGCTACGGGGCATAATTTACCCAGTGTTGCGTCTCGGCGGGATCATACCACTGGCGTTGTTGTGGCTGTTTCCACTTGTGATTGGCCTGATGGCCGTCGGCACAGTCGGCTTTGACGAGGCTTCCTGGCGGTCGCTGATCTTACATCCGCAATTCTTCCCGGCGCTCAGTTTGTCGCTTGCTACTGGAGCACTTAGCCTTTTCATTTCAACACTCCTGGCATTTTGGATTGTTGCCGGGTTGTATGGTTCTTCGCTGTGGAAAAGCATTGCCGCATTGACGGGGGGATTTCTGTCGCTGCCGCATTTGGCTTTTGCAATCGGTTTTGGCTTTCTGATCATGCCAAGCGGAATTTTTGCGCGGGTGCTTGGGCTGATCGGCGGATGGAGTTCACCGCCGCAATGGGTCACCACCCAAGATCCGTTTGGTGTTGCCCTCACGGCTGCTCTCGTTTTGAAAGAGGCGCCGTTCATCATCTGGCTGATTGCTGCTTTGCTCGCGCGACCTGATGTGGGTGAAGTGCTGGACAAACAGTTTCGCGCCAGTCAGAGCCTTGGCCATGGCAGCGCCTCAACCTGGCTCAGGGTTTTCATTCCACAGATTTTGCCGCGGCTGCGGTGGCCACTCATCATCGTATGGGTTTATGGCGCCTCAGTGGTTGACATGGCGCTTGCCATTGGCCCTACCCAGCCGCCTCCATTGGCGGTGATCATTTGGTCGGACCTCAACAATGTTGACCAGATTATCAATGCAAGGGGTACTGCCGGGGCAGTGTTCCTGACTTTTCTTTTGGCACTATTAGCTATTTTATTTCATGTCGTTACTGGTATTTTCTCGCGTTTTACCAGAGGATTCCTAGTGCGGGGTCCGGCGTTGTGGCGCGGCCCTCATAAATCTGCGTCCCTTATTCTGGTTTTCCTTGCGACGATTTATTTTTTGGTGCTGATCGTGCTTTGCATCATGTCTGCTGGCTCGCAGTGGCCCTATCCAAACTTATGGCCAACACAGTTCAGATTGAACGCTTGGGCCCAGCTTGTGTCCTCACCGGCGCCGCTTGCGGCAAGTCTGGTTTTGGTTCTTAGTGGTGTTGCTGCAGCGCTGGTTCTTGCCGTGTTGTGGTTTGAAGCCATGCACGAAAGCCTGGACCGGTACTTGCTGGTGCTGGCAGTTGCGGCGCTTGCGGTTCCCTCCTTGCTGATTGCGGACGGGCAATATCTGGCTTTCCTCCGGCTCAATCTGAACGGCACGTGGTTTGGTGTTTTTCTCAGCACGCTTACTCCCGTTTTTGCCTATGTGTTCATTGTCATGAAAGGGCCCTATCGGGCGTTCGATCCGCGTTATCGGTCAGTGTCACTTGGCCTCAACGCGAGTGCCTGGAAATTTTGGCTGGAGGTGAAGCTGCCCTTGATGAAACCGGTGATCGCAGCAGCAGCTGCCGTCGGCGTTGGCGTCAGCATCGCGCAATATGTTCCAGTGCAGCTCATAGCCTCGGGCAGGATTGCAACTCTGACGACTGACGCGGTAACCCTTTCAAGTGGCGGCAACCGGCCCTTGCTTGCCGTCTATGCCCTGCTGCTGGCGCTCATTCCGCTCATCGGATTTCTCCTGGCCACAAGACTGGGGCGGCGGACAGCATGAGCTTGCAGCTTGAAAATGTCAGCATCAGTATTGGCTCAGAACTTCTGATCAGCCCATTTTCGCTTTTGATCAAGCCTGGCGAAGTTGTGACACTCATGGGGCCCAGTGGCTGCGGCAAGTCTTCATTGCTGGCTTTTATTGCAGGTGATCTTGACGTCCCCCTGGCTGGCAGCGGGCGCGTTACTCTCAACGATGTGGATCTGGGTTCCGTGCGGCCGGAGCAACGGGGAGTTGGCAGGCTTTTTCAGGATGATCTGTTGTTTCCGCATATGACGGTTGGTGAAAACCTGATGTTCGGCATTCCCCGTGGGGAGCGATCGCAGCGCCTTGAGTTGATGCGGGCAGCACTTGCCGATGCTGAGCTTGCGGATTTTGAAAACCGGCGCCCGCAAACCCTTTCAGGCGGACAACGCGGGCGGGTTTCCCTGATGCGGGCCTTGCTGGCAAAACCGGCTGCCATGCTGCTAGATGAGCCTTTCAACAAACTCGACAAGGAGCTTCGCTCAACCATGCGGGCATTTGTTTTCGATCATCTGAGGGAGCGTAATATTCCTTGCCTGATGGTTACGCATGACCGCGACGATGCGCCAATCGCAGGCCGCGTGTTTGGCATAAATACTCAAGGAGAGGTGCATCGTGCTTGATCGGTTTGCTCTGGAGGTTTTCAAGCCGCTGATCGAGCGGACCGCTGGAGAGGTTCGCAGGCGGGGTTACACCGCTGACCAGGTGACGCTTACCGGATTTGGCTTGGGGCTGTTTTCCGCCCTTTGTGTCGCGCTGGGTTTTTATGCGTTTGCGATACTGCCATTGCTTGCCAGCCGCGCCTGCGACGGGATTGACGGGGCGGTGGCGCGCGCCGGCGAGCCCACAGACCGAGGGGCATTTCTGGACATTGGATTGGATTTTGTTTTCTATGCCAGCATTCCCCTGGGATTTGCGGTTTCCAATTCCACTGACAATGGGCTGGCAGCGGCTACGCTTTTAGCCGCGTTTGTCGGCACCGGATCGAGTTTCCTGGCTTATGCGATCATTGCCGAAAAGCGCGGACTTAAGAGCACGGCCTACCCTTTCAAGTCGTTCTACTATCTTGGCGGGTTGACCGAAGGCACGGAGACGGTTGCCTGCTTTGTGGCGATGTGTTTGTGGCCGCAGCACTTCGCAGCGATCGCCTATATCTATGCCGCGCTCTGCGCTGTGACGACTGTGACGCGCCTGCTGGCGGGCTGGCAGACTTTTGGCGCAGCAAATGATTAACGGTAATTAATAAAAATTATTGGTTCCGGCGCAAATTTTTCTTGATTGCGACACAAGAATCCACCATATCGCGCGTGCCCAGAGTCGCACGTGCCGCAAGGATATCCCCAAAGCAACGACGGTGAGGGCTTTTTGGTCTCGGTTGGCTCTCCAAAGGCCGGCCTTACTGAGAGGCTTCACTATCATTGCCCGCAGTGCGATTGGGTTTCCCAATCAAGCCAAGGCGAAAAGTCAGTTCGCGGTTTGTAAATTCCACGTCTCCATCGCGTGGGTTTTCGGATAGCGCTGGTGTCTCAATTTTTTTGTATTTGGGAGATAAACCTATGGCCGCAACAGCTCGCATCATCGACTTCCTCCGTGACCGACGACCCGAGGGACCATGCCTCGTGGTTGATCTCGAGGTGATTGAAGAGAACTACAAAGCATTCACGCGGGCGATGCCGGACACCCGCATTTTTTATGCGGTGAAGGCAAATCCGGCGCCTGAAATTCTCAAGCTTCTGGCCGATCTCGGTTCATGCTTTGACACGGCCTCGGTTGCCGAAATCGAGATGGCGCTGACTGCCGGCGCCACTCCGGACCGCATTTCATTTGGCAATACGATCAAGAAAGAGCGCGACATCGCCATTGCGCATCAATTCGGCGTTTCAATGTTCGCGGTGGATTGTGTTGAGGAAGTTGACAAGGTTGCGCGCGCAGCACCTGGGGCCCGTGTATTCTGCCGCATCCTGACTGATGGCGCTGGCGCCGAGTGGCCGCTGTCACGCAAGTTTGGCTGCGATCCGGAGATGGCGACGGATGTTTTGCTGCACGCTCATGCACTCGGCCTCACGGCCTACGGAATTTCATTCCATGTGGGTTCACAGCAGACGCGGCTTGGCGCATGGGACTCTGCGCTTGAGCAGTCGAAGGCGATTTTTGATGTGCTGGCGGGCCACGGCATTTCCTTGTCGATGGTGAATCTGGGCGGCGGATTTCCAACGAAATATCTCAAAGCGGTTCCCGGCACCGCAACTTATGCAAACGCCATTCACGAGGGCCTCGCCAAGCATTTTGGCAATGCCATTCCTGAAACCATTATTGAGCCGGGCCGCGGCATGGTTGGCAATGCGGGCGTGATCAAGGCGGAAGTCATCCTGGTTTCCAGGAAACATGCCAATGACAACCAGCGTTGGGTCTATCTCGACATTGGCAAGTTTGGCGGCTTGGCTGAAACCATGGATGAAGCCATTCGCTACCCCATCACCACGCTACGTGATGGCGATGCGAAGCTGCCTTGCGTCATCGCGGGGCCAACGTGTGATTCAGCGGACGTGCTCTATGAGAAGACGCCCTATGATTTGCCGGTGACGCTGACAGTTGGTGATGAAGTGCTGATCGAAGCAACGGGAGCCTACACGACGACTTATGCGTCGGTGGCTTTCAATGGCTTCGCGCCACTGCAATCCTTCGTCATCTAGACCTACTCCCAAATCGTCATTCCGGTGAAAGCCGGAATTACTGGAACAGGAAACTTTAGGAGGCTTCCATGGTCACCATTCGTGCTGAACTTCTGTCTGACGCACTGTCACGCGAGGCGTTGCTTGATCGCGCTTTTGGACGCAACCGCAACCGCAAAACGTCGCAACGATTGCGCGATGGACGCATGCCGGCGGAAGGGCTGGCCTTCTCAGCCTTGAACAAGTCTGGTCGCCTGATCGGGACTTTGCGTTTGTGGAATGTGATTGCGGGGTCCGCCGGACCAACTCTATTGCTTGGTCCGCTCGCTGTGGAGGGCCGCTATCAACGGCGCGGCATTGGGCGCGAACTCATGCAGCACGGCCTCAACATGGCCCGCGTGCTCGGCCATGAAGCGGTTATTCTTGTGGGCGATGAACCCTATTACAGCCGCTTCGGATTTCGCCCCGGGCTGGTTCAGGATTTGCATTTGCCGGGTCCGGTTGATCGCAAGCGTTTCCTCGGATTGGAACTTGCTCCTGGCGCATTGGATGGCGCTGAGGGCCTGGTGATTGGCAGTGGAGACTTGCTGATCCTTTCGAAAAAAGTACTGGCGGCCTGATTATTTCCAGTTTTTCGCCCGGGAAATTGCGTCGGCAAATTTCTGCTTCTGCTTGGCGCTCACCGGCGCATCGGGTTTGATTTGGGCTTTGGGCGCTGGCAATGGAGGCAATGACTTCAGGCCAGCGCCCAGCATTGCCAGGCGCGCTGTGCCGAGAGCGGTGAGTTCTGAGGAGCTTTGCACCACGACGGTTTTGCCCATGGCGTTGGCCAGGAACTGGTTGAAGTAGTGATTCTTGGTCAAGCCGCCGTCTATTGAGATAGAGGGTCCAAGCGACGCGATTTCATCCATGGCCGAGATGACTTCGGCGGCTCGCAGGGCGATGCCCTCGAGCAAGGCTTGCATCAAGTCACCGGCAGTGGTGTCAAGACCCATGCCGATCCACAGGCCTGATGCGGCGCGGTCCCAATGCGGGCAGCCCAGACCTGAAAGGGCTGGTACGAAGATGATGCCGCGCGACAGGGCCGACGGGTTTTCGAATGTCCCGATTTCGGAATATTCCTTGAAAAGTCCCAAGGACCGCGCCCAGTTCACCGCCGAAGCCGCATTGTAAACACCGCCTTCCATGGCAAATTGCGGGGCTGTACTCCCAAGTTTCCAGGCGACGGTTGGAAGGATGCCGAATTTTGAACCGTCAACGCGGGTCGTGCCGGTTAGGGCCAAGGCAAAAGCGCCGGTTCCAAAAGTTATCTTCACCGGGTTTCCATGTCCAAAAAGAGCGGCTTGCTGGTCCACCAGGCTGGCTGTTACCTGGCATGTGCCGACTGTTCCATAGCTGCCAGTTGTTGGCCGGATTTCTGGCAGGCATTCGATGGGAACGCCGAAAAGTTTGCAGAGTTCGGGATCCCACTTGCAAGTTTCGAGCGACATCAGGCTGGTGCGCGACGCGTTGGTCACATCTGTGGCGAAAGTTCCTGTCAACCGGTCATGAAAGAATGCGTCGCTGGTGCCCAAGCGCAGGCGGCCTTGCCTGAGAAGCGGCTTGGCCTCGTCCCCATGATCAAGCAACCAGCGCAGTTTGCTGGCGGAAAAATAGGGATCAAGCGGCAGGCCGGCGCGCGCCAGGGTCAACTCTTCTGCGTCATCGGCCTTGAGTTTTTCTGTTACAGCTTGTGTACGGGCGTCTTGCCAAACGATGGCATTGTAGATCGGTCGACCAGTTTTCGCATCCCACGCCACAACGGTTTCGCCCTGGTTGTCGATGCCGATTGCGTCAACTTTTCCTGCTGCTTCGATTGCGTGGCGAATATTTTTGAGGAGCTCTTCGGGATCATGTTCTACCCATCCGGCTTGCGGGTAAATCTGCTGGTGATCAAGCGCTGCAATGGACTGAAAATCACCTTGATCGTCGAGTGTGAAGGCTTTGGTGCTGGTGGTTCCCTGATCGATTGCAACAACTTTCATCTGAGCGCCTGTGCAATTTTTTGAGCGGCGAATTTGCCCTGTCGCCAACACTCGCCGGAGGTTTTAAGTGGAGTCTCAACATTTCCTGCCAGGCTTATGTATTGAGGCAGGTTTTCGGTTGCGAGCAGAGCTGTTTCCGGCCTGAATTGGCCGGTGAAAATTACGCCATCGCAGGGGATGATTTGATGATTTCCCTGATGCAGGACCTCCACCGCTTCGACGGCGCTGCCGCCCCTGATGGCGACAAGTTTTGTCGATGTTCTGACGGATACGCCAAACGCAAATCTTGCAATCAAATCGCCGGGACGGGGCGCTGTGATGCGAGCGTTCTCTTCGATCATTGCAACGGGTTTGATGGCCAAGTGCCTGCAGGTGAGAATTGCCGAGAACGACACCCACTCACTGCCGATGATGACAGGCCGGTCGAATGGTTTGTTGCCGTAGAGATAGACATGCTGCTGAAGAGCGCCTGTGTTCATGATACCGTGCGGGCGTGTGCCGCTCACAAATCTTGCCGCGCGTGGCGTCTCGCGCGTGCCGGTGGCGAGAAGAACATGTCTCGCCTTCATTTCGCTTATACCGTTGTCGGTCTGGACGCGGATGCTGCCTTCCGTGCCCAACTCAAGCACTGTGGATGACGTTCGAATGTCGAGGCCTTGCGTGGATTTTCTGAGCTCCTCGGCAAATCGGGGGCCGGTCCACAACCGCCCATGGCTTTGCCAGCCAAAACCCATGTGGCCGCAATGGCGCGGAATGCCGCCAGCCTGGTTTTCACGTTCCAGCACCACCACATCGTTGACGCCAAGATCAACGAGGGTTCTGGCGGCGCTTAGTCCGGCGGGGCCTGCGCCAATGATGATCACGTCATGGCTTGGCATTCAATTGCCCTTTGGTGATTTCGGTAATGCGGGCTGAACAATAAAAGCCCTGGCAACGGCCCATCATGGCGCGGGTGCGGCGTTTCAGGCCGCCCATATCGGTTGCAGGCAAGGGGCCAGCGAGGGCTGCGGAGATTTCAGCGCTGGTGACCCATTCGCAATGACAGATGATTTCGCCGCCTTTCATATAGGGGCGGATGCGATCCTCAGCCAGATTTGGAACGGGAGTCCAGTGTGCGGAGCCTGATTTCCTGGGCAATTTCCCAAAGTTCTTGGCGTAAAGCGTGCTGACGTATTCCGCGATGCCGAGCGAGGCTGTGAGGCCTGTTGAACGGATGGCGCCAATGGTGATCCAGTTTTTGTCGCTCACCGCCTCAATGACATAATCCTGATGCTGCGAGGCGGGGCGAAGGCCGGCGTAATTGGCGGTGATATCAATGTCTGAAAGTGCTGGCACAATTTCGATGGCGCGTGATCGGAGCCGGTGTAGGGTCTCGCTGTCGCAGGCTGCGAGTTCCCGATCCTCCTGATCTTCGGCGGTTGGGCCAACTGCCAAATTTCCAAAGGCGGTCCGAAAGACCACGATGCCCTTGGTGCGCGCGGTTGGCGCGGGCAGAATAATTGCGCGCGTCAGTTTGTAGGCCGGCTTGTCAAAAACCAGAAACTGGCCTTTGCGCGGCTTGATGGTGAATGGCGAGGGGCGAGCCATGGCTTCAACCAGGTCGCCAAAATTTCCTGCGGCATTGATCACGACGGTTGCGGCAAAAGTGCCCTGCCCGGTTTCGAGTTGCCACTGGCCGTTGATCAAGTCGCCACTTTTTACTTCCGCATGGCGAACGATGCGTGCGTCATGGGCCAGTGCCTGATGGGCGTAGGCCAGAGGTGCCGACCAGGCATCAATGATGTGTTCACCAGGAACATGCACTGCTCCCATGGCACCTTTCGCCAAGCTGGGTTCTTTCAGGCGAAGTTCAGTTGCAGAGATTTGCCGTACGTCGGCGACACCATTCTTGTGGGCTTTCTTGACGATGGCGGGGAGTGCTGCAAGCTCTGCATCCGTCCATGCCACGACAAGGCCTGAGCTTTCGATCAGCGGCAGATTCAACTTCTCGCGGATGTTGAGATATTCCTTGTAACCCGTTCTTATGCAACGGAGTTCCAGGCTTTTGGGAGACGCATCAAAGCCCGTGTGGAGGAGAGCGCTATTGCCCTTTGAGGCACCTGATAGAATATCCGCGCCACGTTCCAGCAGCAGGCATTTCAATCCAGCCATCGCAAAACGGCGCAGCACCGCGAGACCCACCACGCCGCCGCCTATTATTGCAATATCGAATCTCTTCTGCACCACAGCTCTATACCACAAATAGAAAAGGCGGCCCGAAGACCGCCTTCAAATTTTGCAGTTCAGGTTACTCGCCAGCCGCCAAAGCTCTTTCACGAGCTGCAATTTCAGCCTGGCGCTTGGCAATTTCGGCGCCAATCGGCGGGCCTTTGAAACGCTTGCTCTCACTCAGGAACCAGCCGAGCAGCAATGCCACTGCCAAGAAAATCAGAGGATTGGTGAGCTGGTTCAACGGAAATACAAGATCCGGGAACAGCGGCAGAATGATTGGATTGAATGGAGGCTGGGTTCCGGCATAGGCCAGAATGACAACACCAACAATCGTAACAATAGCGAAAGGCTTGGACCAAGCGCCGAGGCGGAACGGCCCAAACTCTGTCCACGTCTTACCCTCTGCCAACATACCTGCAGCAACTGGCATTGCGTAAGATATGTACAGGAAAAGTGCACAGCCTGCCGCGAGCGCAAACATAAAGGGCGCGTAATAGCAAGCCGCCGCCGACAACACGGCCGTTAGCCAGATGGCATTCACAGGCGTGCGATGGACGGGATGGATAGTCGCCAAAGCGCTAGACATTGGAAGTCCGCCGTCGCGGGCAAAGGCATAAATCATGCGCGAAGTGGATGTCATGCCAGCCAATGCGCAGATGTAGTTGGCAACAACGATGCCGATTGCAAGCAGGCCTTTGAGGGCGGCTGGCATCGGATGATTGTTGAACAATACGAAGAATGAGTTGAAACCGTCCTTTGCGGCAGCTGTTGTATCTGGCATCGCTAAAATGAATGACGAGGCAAGGAAGAAGCCGAACACCAGCGACCAGAAAACCGAGTGCAGCATGCCTTTTGGCACAGCCGTACGGGCATTCATGGTTTCTTCGGATGTGTGCGCTGATGCGTCAAATCCAGTAATGGTATAGAGAGGATAAAGAATACCAATCAGGAAAGCTACCAGAGCAGTGCGTGGCTCTGGAACTACCGAGCCGCCAATTTCGCCCGTGTTGTTCACAAAAGTTGTGAGACGCGAGAGATCAAAACCTGCACCCCAGATGATCATGGAGAGCGTCAGCACGATGGCCACCACAAAAATCAGGTAGCCTGAAAAGTCAGTCAGCATCGTCGTGACTTTGATGCCGAAGTGATTGAACAGCGCCTGGGTAGCAGCAAATATCGTTACGAATATGCTGGCGTGCACCGCACCCCAAGTGGAGGTATCCATGCCTAGAACGCCCGTCAGCACGAGGTCTTTCAGCAACAGGTAAACACCGAAGTTCACCGAAGCTACGACGAAAATCAGACCCACCATGTTGACCCATGCGCAGAGCCAGCCCCAGCCACGACCGCCGAGAATTGAGGCCCAGTGATAGAGGCCGCCAGCCGTTGGATAGGCTGAAGCGATTTGACCTACCGATGCCGCCACCACGAGGGCAAACACGCCGCCGATGACCCAGCCGATTGAAACTGAGAATCCGCCACCGGCGGAGAAGGCCACCGGAAACGCAGTTATGCCGCCAGCGAGTATGCAGATGATCGAGAACGAAATTGCGAAGTTTGAAAATCCGCCCATTCGTCGTGCTAATTCCTGGGCGTAACCCATTCCGTGGAGGACTTTTTCATCCTCAGTCAAGTTGTGTTTGTCAGCCATGTTGGCCCCTCCCTAAACGTCCGAGGGGACCCGGACGACGTTGATTGAAACTTGAATACCGAGCGCCAAGTCCCCCAACCGACGCACAGTTTCCCCAAGCCCTCATTGTGACTGGCGGTGAGCAATCCGTCAACACAACCTGTGGACTTGCTGCTGCACTGCACAATAGACAGCCGTTGATTCAGCTGCCTGCTTGGTGCTCAATGGCGTGATGATCAATACGATGGAACTATCCAAGCAAGTGACAGCCACGGGCAAACGCAGCGGCGGGCGCGAAGGCAGGCGCGTGTTGCGGTCAGCGCCCATGGCATCCTTTCCTGCACTGGTGCGCAATATTCCCACCTATCAGATGGTTCCCGATGAAGCGGTTGAACTCATCCACGATGAGTCGATGAAAATTCTGGAGGAGATTGGCTGCGAGTTTCGCGATGCTGAAGCGATCGACATGTGGAAGGCGGCGGGAGCTGATGTGCAGGGCACACGGGTTCGCATTGACCGCGCCTTGCTGCTGCAGCTGGTGGCCAAGGTGCCGCCGGAATTCACGTTGAATGCGCGGAACCCTGAACGCACGGTGAAAGTGGGCGGCAGGAATACGATTTTTGTGCCGATGTATGGGGCACCTTATGTGCGGGGGCTGGATGGTGAGCGGCGCTACGGGTCGCTCGAAGACCTTAATAATCTACACAAGCTTTCTTACATGGCGCCAGCGCTGCACTCCTCCAGTTCGATTATTTGCGAGCCGATGGAGGTTCCGGTGCCCAAGCGGCATCTTCACATCATTCATTCTGCCCTCAAGCATTCTGACAAGCCTTTCATGGGGATTGTCACCTCGAAAGAGCGGGCTGAGGACGTAATGAAAATGGCGGGCATTGTTTTTGGTGAAGATTATGTCAAGGACAATACGGTTGTTGTGTCGATCACCAATTGCAATTCACCGCTGGTGTGGGATGCAACGATGCTGGATGCCATGAAGGTTTATGCGCGGCACAATCAACCTCTGATTTTGGCGCCCTTTGCCTTGTGCGGGGCTTCCACTTCGGCCTCATCGATAGGTGCTGTGGCGCAAGTGAATGCGGAAGCCTTGGCGGGCGTTGCATTCACCCAGCTCATCCGGCCTGGTTCGCCGCAGCTCTATGGGCAGTTCATGGTGACTGTGGATATGAAAACGGGAGCGCCCATGGGGGGAACGCCCGAGGCTGCGCAAATGATGTTTGTGATGGGAGCCCTGGCTCGGAAATACAATCTGCCGTGGCGCACATCCGGCTTTCATGTGGGTTCCAAAATCAATGACGCTCAGGCAGGTTATGAATCCAACATGCTCATGCACGCGGCCATATTGTCGGGCGCCAATTACATCTGGCATGTGGCGGGTTGGCTGGAGGCTGGTTTGTGTTGCGGGTATTCCAAATTCGTAACCGACGCCGAGCAGTTGCAGGGTTGGTACAAGTATGCGCAGGGGCCTTCGTTTGAAGATTTCAAAGAGGCGATGGCGGCTATCCGCGAAGTGGGACCTGCCGGGCATTTCCTTGGCACCAAACATACGCTTGAACATTTTGAAAATGCCTTCTTCATTCCCTCGGTCATGGATTTCAATTCCTTCGAACAGTGGTCGGCTGAAGGCGCCAAGGACCATGATGCCAGAGGCCGGGACAAGGCAGCAGCGATGCTTGCCGCCTACGAAGAGCCAGCCCTTGAGCAAGGCATTGCGGATGGGTTGAAGGACTTCATTGCCCGGCGTGAATCTGAACTTCCGAACACGGTGAGTTGATTTTGCTCCCGAACGGGTTTATAATCCCACATTTTGAACAAATTTAAGGTTTTTGCTCCCGATCAGTGTCGAATAAACTTGACTGTTGTCAGGTATGAGTTTATGCTACCGATCAAGAGCATAATTATGGCGAAGTATAACAAGCAGATATCAGATGTTGCCGTTCAGCCAGGCGCGACTGAGTTAATCACTTCCCCGGAAGACTTGGGTGCACTTATTCGAGGCGCCAGAAAACGCACTGGACTGACCCAGCAGGAATTTGCCGATCTGTGCGGGGTGGGCCGCCGCTTCCTTTCTGAAAGCGAGGCAGGCAAGCCCCGCCTTGAACTTGGCAAGGTTCTTCAAGTACTCAAGGCCGCCGGCATTGACCTCTATGGAACGCCGCGATGACGGTACTCTCACTTGAGGTGCGTCTCGACGGATTTACCAAACCGGTGGGCATACTGGCTCGCGGGACGGGAGGTGAACTGTCCTTTACCTACTCGACCGATCACCTGAAAGACCCAAGACTGCTGCCGCTGTCGTTCTCGCTTCCGTTGACAGAGGTGACCTATGGCGATGTCAAGACGCGCGCTTACTTTTCCAATCTCTTGCAGGAACGGGACCAACCGCTGCAACGGGTTATGGACCAACATGGCATTCCGGCAAGTGATGTTGCAGGCTTACTTTATCATGTTGGCGGCGACTGTGCAGGTTCGGTTTCGGTTTTGCCGCAAGGAGCGCCGCCTACAAAGTCACCGGGAAATCTCGAAACCGACTATATTCCGTTGAGCAACGAAGAAGTTTCTGAAATCGTGAGGGCACTTCACCTCCGACAGGCACTGCCCAAGGAACTTCAGGATCCCTCGCCGCTGGCTGGCGTGCAAAGCAAGATTTCTCTAATGTATCTTCGCCACAGCACGGAGTTTGCAATTGCGAAGCCAGATTCCGGTGCGCCGACAAGCCATGTGCTCAAGGTCCCGGACCGCAATCACCCTAATGATCCAGATCACGAAAATTTTGCGCTTGGGTTGTCCCACAATTGCGGCATCCCCGCCGTTGACTCTCGAGTCCATGAATTTGGCGGCATCAAAGCACTTATCACCCTCAGGTTTGACCGGGTGCATAATGAGCGGACGAACCTTATCCATCGCATTCATCAGGAAGATTTTGCCCAGGCGCTCGGCCTTCCATCCTCACTAAAGCACGAGCGTCACGGCGTCGAAGGCCGTCGCTTTAATGTCGAAGCCATCAAGACGGTGCTGGATCAAACTCATGCTCCGGCTCATTCAAGACGAATATTTCTTGACCTCACCATATTTGATCTTCTGGTCGGCAACTGCGATGGCCACGCCAAAAATCACGCCCTGCTGTATTTAGGATTTTTCCAGCACTCAAGGGGCGTTCACCCCGAGTTGGCGCCCCGTTACGACATACTTCCCACGAGGCTTGACTCTCAGCTCACGGATGAATTTTCGTATAGCGTTGGCTCCGCCAAACATATTACCGATGTCAACCTCGACCATCTCCAGTCATTCATGGCTGCTCTCGGCATTGTGGGACGACCCGCACAGAAGCGTGTTCTTGAAAGTGCCTTGTGGCGGATTGTGCGAAAATTAGAACAACATCTCGAAATTCTTGCGAGCCGCGGTCAAAAACGTTTCGCCGATCTCATCGCCACCAACATGCGCGAGTTGCTGCCGAAGCTGAATTTTCCAGTGCCACGACTCGCCGAAGTACGCGATGCCTATTTGATCAGTGGTGGCGGTTGGCTTTCGAGTTAAATGATACCCTCAATTCAAATCGTTGTTGATGCGGATGCCTGCCCCGTGAAGGAGGAGGCAGCGAAGGTCGCGACGCGGCATGGGCTGGTCATTCACTTTGTTTCGAACTCGCATATGCGATTGCCGTTGGGTGACAATGTGAAGCGTGTGGTTGTGGCAGGGGGCGTTGACGCGGCAGATGACTGGATTGCGGAGCATGCGGGCGTTGGAGATATTGTGGTTACCGCCGATATTCCGCTGGCGTCGCGCGCCATCAAAAAGAGCGCGCGGGTTCTGTCGCATGCCGGAAAACCTTTCACGGAAGACAGCATTGGCATGGCGCTGGCGATGCGGGATTTGATGGCGCAGCTGCGCGAGACTGGCGAAGTGCGCGGAAACAATCCGGTGTTCACACCGGCTGACCGGTCAAAATTCCTGCAGGGTCTCGAAAACGCTGTTCAAGCCACTAAGCGGGCGAGCGCGGGTTAGATTCCAAAATCAGCGAGCAACCGACGTGTTGCCGCGCTGAAGCGGGCCATGCCGCCATGCGAGCGTGCCATCAGCATGGCACCCTCCAACGAACCAATGATGAATTGCGCGGCGTCGCTGGCTGACCCCTTGAATTGCAGGCTGGCAGCATGGCGGCCCTCTTCAAGAACGCCCGCAAGCCAGAGTTCATTTGCTTCAAAATAATCATCAAGAGCCGTCTGCATAGGCCTTGGCAGCGTTACAAATTCGGCTGCCAGCATGCCGCACAGGCACATGCGTTCGTTTGCCAACACTCGCGTGTAAATGTCAACATAGCTTCGCAGTTTCGCAATCGGCCCATCAGCGTTTCTATCAATTTCACCAAGTATTTTTCCAAGATCATTAATGTAGCGCTCTATGAGCATCACACCGAGTTTGGCCTTCGAAGTGAAATGATAATGCAGGCTCGCCTTGGAAACGTTCAGCTCGTTGGCAATGTCGGCATAGCTGAAAGCATTAAATCCCCGTGTCTGCACGAGGCGCTGGGCTATATCTAAAATCTGTTGTGAGGTGTGAACAGCTTCAGTTTTTTGATCCACTATATTTTTCCTGGCAATTTTCGAATCGCAACTTTGAAAAGTACGGTTTTATATACAATTTTACTTACTAGTTGACAAGTTACTTATCGGTAGGTAAGCAACTCCTGTATTGGAATGCCACATTCCTTGCATCAACGGGTTTTTGAAAAGGGAGATCGTGCCATGGACCAAAATTCACCTACTATCGACA
>JANNXN010000178.1:0-29949 GCA_031409595.1 Rhodobiaceae bacterium | reverse complement strand
TCGGGCGCGAGCGCGGCTATCATGGCGTCAATTTCGGCGGCATCTCAGTCGGAGGTATTCCCAACAACCGCAAATTCTTCGGCTCGTTGCTCACCGGCGTCGACCATATCCGCCACACCCATGATCTGGAGCGCAACGCGTTCTCCAAGGGCATGCCTGAATATGGCGTCGAGTTTGCCGAAGATCTCGAAAAGGTCATTGCACTTCACGACGCCTCAAACATCGCCGCGCTGATCATCGAGCCAGTAGCGGGTTCGACCGGCGTGCTGATCCCGCCGAAGGGTTATCTCGAGCGCATCCGCGCCATCTGCACCAAGCACGACATTCTTCTGATTTTCGATGAAGTGATCACCGGCTTCGGCCGCCTGGGCTATGCATTTGCCGCAGAGCGCTTTGGTGTAATCCCCGACATGATCACCTTTGCCAAGGGGGTCACCTCAGGCACGGTTCCCATGGGTGGCGTTATGGTGCGCCAGGGCATCTATGATGCCTTCATGAATGGGCCAGACCACGCCATTGAGTTGTTCCATGGCTATACCTATTCAGGCCATCCGATTGCCGCAGCAGCAGGTGTTGCCACCATGGATGTCTACCGTGATGAGCAGCTCTTTGAAAACGCCCTTAAACTCGAGGCTGTATTTGCCGACGCCGCCATGTCTCTCAAGGGCAATCCGCTGGTTGAAGATGTTCGGACTTTGGGCATTGTGGCCGGCATCGATTTGAAGCCCATCGAAGGCTCGCCCGGGCTTCGCGCCTACAAGGCCATGGAAAATGCCTTCCATGATCTGGGCTTCATGATCCGCATAACGGCCGACACCATTGCCCTGTCGCCGCCTCTGATGCTGACTGAAAACCATATTGATGAAATTTTCGCTGACAAGATGCCGAAAGTATTGAAATCAGTGGCGTAAAAAGACAGCTGAAACGTTCCTGAATCTGATTCCCTAGGGCTGGAGACTAGTTTAGTCTCTAGCTCTATTGATTCGAGCCTCAAAAAAGGGACACGAGTGCCAAGTGATTAGGTCGCGCGGATGGTCCGTTGTTTTGCTTCTGGCGGTGCTATCCTGCTTTGCAATCGCCTGTGGCGTATTTGTTGCGGTGGCTGAAAGCAACCAGGCAATTGCCGTCGCTGCAGGTATTTGCGCCTTGGCGCTTGTCCAGCTTTTTCTGCTGGTCTCCGGATGGATAAAATTCGGAAATATTCGCGCCCAGTTGAAAAGCATTATCCTTGAGAAACGCGTGACTGACGACAAATTCAGGCAGACTTTTGTGCCTGCAGATTTTTTTGATCAGGAAATCACCGCACTGAAGTTGCGGGCCGAGCAGACGGACAAGGACATCCAGTTGGCCATTGCCGCAAGCCGTGCTGAGTTTCACGACGTGTTACGGCGATATGACACGATGACCACAGCTCCAGGCCAGCAGATCCATTCCGAGCCCCCGGCATTCTCCGAGAGCCAACAGCCAGCCCAGCCGCTGGAACAGCTCAATTTTCTGCTGGAGCCCGTTATTGATTTGTCCACCAACCAGACTGCCCATTACCGCGCCCGCTTTAGCATGACGGTCGTTGATGGCGACGAAATTGATTTCAGCAAGCTGGTGACCAACGCAGATCGCAGCGGACTTAGGCCCTCCCTTGATAGTCTTGTCGTCAGTCAGGCCGTTCCCCTGCTGAGACGGTTGCGCATCAAGCATCCCGCCATGAGGCTGCTCCTGCCAATAGGCGTTGCCACTCTGATGAGTGCGGCCTCACTGGCAGCAATTGCAAATTCATTTGCCGATGCCGCTGATGTGGCGGATGGGATTGTGTTCGAATTGACCCATGACGTCCTGGGCAAATTGAACGAGGCAGGGATAACCGGTCTTGCAACAATTGCCCGCATGGGCGCCACCATGGCCGTCACCAATGCATCTGTGGCCGGCCTTGATCTTTCTGCCCTTCGCCAGCTCGGCGTTCTGTTCATCGGCATTGATGCACAATCAATAGAATCCGGATATGGCGTTGACCCCAGCTGGCAAGCCTTTTTCCAGGTCGCACGCGGATTGCAGCTTCAAATCCTGTTGACCGATGTCACCACGTCCACGCAGGCTGCGTCATCGGCGCAAATTGCCCGCTATGTCTCAGGACCATTTTTTGCACCGCCACGGCGCGTCAAATCCAATGTGGGCGTTGCTGGAGCCAATGACTTGAGCGTTGCCGCCTGACCTGAAATGGAAAACTTTTCGGCCCAATATCCGGTTTGGCTTTGCGACATCTGGGGCGTGGTTCACAATGGTTTCGTCTCGTTTGAACCGGCAACCTACGCCCTTGCAAAGCATCGAAATGCTGGCGGCATCGTAATCTTGATCACCAACTCGCCGCGCACCGCAAAAGGCGTTGCCCGGCAGCTGGCCGAGATAGCTGTTCCGAACGAATGCTACGACGCAATCGTAACCTCAGGCGATGTAACCCAAACCCTCATGATGCAGGTTGAACAAGGCAGGGTCTTTCATCTCGGCGCCAATCGGGATCTGTCAATTTTTGAAGATATCAAAATAGAACGTGTCGATTTGCCTTACGCCAATGCTGTTCTTTGCACAGGATTGGTCAACGACGAGGTGGAAACTCCCGACGATTACACCTCCCTCCTGACCCACGCGCACGCGCTGAACCTGCCGATGATCTGCGCCAATCCGGACAAGATGGTTCGCAAAGGCGACCGGCTCTTGTATTGTGCGGGAGCCCTGGCTGAAAAATATGCCGCCATGGGTGGCAAAGTCATCATGGCCGGCAAGCCCTATGCGCCCATCTATGAACTCGCCTACAAATTGGCCACCGATTTGGCAAAACAGGAACTTCCCAAATATCGCATACTTGCCATTGGCGATGGCCCCGAAACCGACATCAAGGGGGCGGCAGATTTTGGCCTCGACGCGGTACTGATCGCCGATGGGGTGACCGACGCCTCAAAAGGCCTGGAGGCGGCCCAGGCCCATGTTCAGCGCCTTGTCCCGCAAGCCAGAATTCGGAAAACCATGGGCCATCTCTCCTGGTTCTAGTATTTGTGTTGCGGTGCCGCAAAATCTATGCTGCTCTGCAAAAGTAGCGGGCGGAGGGATATCAAGGTGTCATCCTATTTCATTGAAGACCTGTGTGTTGGCATGGAAGCCAGCCACGAGAGGACCGTTTCCGAAAATGATATCAATGGCTTTGCTGAAGTATCAGGTGATTTCAATCCGCTCCACATGGATCATGAATACGCAGCGGGAACCTACTTCAAGTCGCGCATCGCCCATGGAATGTTGACCGCCAGCTTCATTTCGTCCGTTCTGGGCACCAGGATGCCAGGACACGGCTGTATTTACCTTTCTCAGTCTTTGCGCTTCATAGCGCCCGTCCGGATTGGTGACACTGTCAAGGCGCTGGCCCGTGTCGAAAGCCTCGATATGACAAAGCGCCGCGCTGAGCTATCCTGTTTTTGCGAAGTTGGCGGAAAAATTGTGTTAGAGGGCGAGGCCACGGTGTTTGTGCCGTCACGGAATTGATGTGAGTTTGAATGCAGTTGCTCAAGGGCGATGAGCCTATCCCTCAGGAATTCCACCATGCTGTCGTGGCCATCGGCAATTTCGATGGCATGCATCGTGGTCACCAGGAATTGTTGCGGGTAGCGCAAAGCGAAGCAAATCGGCGTGGCGTGCCCTGGGGCATTGTCACCTTCGAACCGCACCCCAGAAGTTTTTTCAAACCCGATGAACCTGTCTTTCGCCTGACGCCACTGCCGCTCAAGGCAAGGCTGGCCGCAGCGCTGGGTGCATCATTCGTCTTGAACCTGGCCTTCGATAAAAACCTGGCATCGCTGGAACCCGAGGCTTTTATTGACCGTTATTTGGTTGGCCATATGCGCGTCGCCCATGTGGTTACGGGCTATGATTTTCATTTCGGGCGGGGCCGCAAAGGCAATCCCATAATCTTGAAAGAGCTGGGATCGCGAGCCGGCTTCGCCGTGACAATTGTTGATCAGGTCTCGGATGAGGGCGATAGTCACTCGCCGTTTTCCTCAAGCTCCATCCGCGCCAGCCTGCGCCACGGCCACCTGGCCGCAGCAGCACGTGAACTGGGTTATTACTGGACGGTGATGGGCGAAGTTGTCCGCGGTGACCAGCGTGGCCGCGGCATGGGTTTTCCCACAGCAAATATCATTTTAGAGCCAGGAACCGAACCCCTGCGTGGGATTTATGCTGTTCGGGTTCGCGACAGCGAAGCGAAAGAATTTTGGCATGGCGCCGGATATTTCGGCGACCGCCCGACGTTTGAAACCACGCGGAGTTTTCTCGAAGTGTTTTTGCTCGACTTCGACGGTGATATTTATGGCAGAACCCTGCTGGTGGAATTTATCGACCTCATCCGGCCTGACCAGAAATTTGGCTCGTTGAGTGAACTGCAGCAGCAGATGCGGGATGACTGCGCAAAAGCAAGAGAGCTTCTGAACGGCTTGCAAGAAAACAGTCCGTATACGTCCTATCCGCTTGGGCGCGCGCAGGACCAGGGTCTGATCTAGAAATTTTATTTTTTCCTGTTTGCATCGCTTGCCGGATCGAGCAGCCGGTGCAGGTGCACGATGAAATAGCGCATCTGGGCGTTGTCGATGGTTTCGCGCGCTTTGCTGAGCCAGGCACTGTGGGCTGCATCATAATTTGGATAGAACCCGACAACGTCAATCTTGCTGAGATCCTTGAAATCAACATCCCGGACGTCATTCAGCTCGCCGCCAAAAACCAGATGAACAAGTTGTTCCGGCATAATCTATCTATTCCTCTTTCAAAACTTAGGTGCCGGCAATGGTCAACCCCTCAACCCGGCAACTCGGCGCATTGGTTGACGAATTGAATTCAAGATCATTGGCAGGTTCCAGTGTCATGAACATGTCTTTGAGATTTCCGGCAATCGTAATTTCAGAGACGGGATAGGCCAGCTCGCCATTTTCAATCCAGAACCCGGATGCACCCCGGCTGTAATCGCCGGTGACCATGTCAACGCTGCTGCCCATAAGCTCGGTAATATAGAGGCCCTGCTTGATGGAGCCAATCATCTCCGCCGGTGAAAGGGGGCCAGGCTCCAGATGGAGATTGGACGAAGACGGGCTGGGCGGGCTGCTCAGGCCGCGCGCACCATTGCCCGTGGGCGTGAGTTTGAGTTGCCGGGCCGCCCGCATATCCAGCAGCCACCCCTGCAAAATACCGTCGGCCACAAGTTCACGTTTGGAAACCGCCAATCCCTCGCCATCGAAGGGCCGCGATCCCATTCCGCGCGGCCGCAATGGATCATCAACAATGGCAACGCCCTTGGCGAAAATCTGGTGTCCCATGCGGTGCTTCAAAAAACCCGTTCCGCGGGCAATTGAGCTGCCATTGATGGCGCTCGAAAAATGCCCGACCAAACTTGCGGAAATCCTGCGGTCATAAATAACGGGTGCCGATTGCGACGGCACTTTTCTGGCATGCAAGCGCTTGACGGCGCGTTCGCCAGCTCTTGTGCCCACATATTCAGGGCGTTTCAAATCTGAAAAATGGCAGGCTGACGAATAGTCGTAGTCACGCTCCATGGCAGTGCCTTCGCCGGCAATTGCTGAAACGCTGATTGAAATGCCGGAGCGCCGGTAGGTCTGCGCAAATCCGGTGCTGGTGACGAGCGCAATGGCCCGCTCGGAAGCAGAAGCGTCAGCGCCGCTTGATTTTGTAACGCCCGGAACTGCGAGTGCGGCTTGCTCAACAGCAAGGCTCAGTTCCTTCAATTCATCCGATGACGGCAGGTAGCTTGACATGAGATCAAGCGACTGAATGTTTTTGGCGAGAAGTTCTGGTGGGGCCAACCCGGCAAATTCATCGGGCGGTGCTTCGCGCGCCATGGCGATTGCAGTTTCGGCCAGGCGCTGCAGGGATTCGGATGAAAACACGCTGCCCGAGATCATCGCCGATGACTGGCCAACGAACACCCGAAGCCCGATTGCCCGCGCTTCAGTTCGCTCAAGCTTTTCAATCTGCCCCTCGCGCATTTCAATGTCAGTGCCTTGCGCGTCAATGGCCAGCGCATCAACCGCAGTGGCGCCAAGCTTCGTTGCCCGGGCTACAATATCTTGGGCGACATTCAAAAGTTCATCGGTCATGGGAAAATACAATCCAGAAAAAGAAAAGCAGTTATGACAAGGCCGAAAGTGCGGTTGGATTTGAACACTTCCAGACAACGGCTCGCAGTGTTGATTTCAAAACGCGATATCTGCCAGATGCCGTGAGTCGCCGCCAAGCCAACACCCATATGGGAAATGAAGCTCGCTCCCGCAAGCCACAATGCCGCATCGATTGCAATGATGGCGGCGGCAAAAAATCCAGCGAGCCAGAACTTGGTAGCCTCGCCGAATTTCAGCGCTGTTGATTTGACCCCGACCAGCAAATCATCTTCTGTGTCCTGATGGGCATATATCGTGTCATAGGCCAGCGTCCAAAAAATCCCGCCGATATAGAGTGCAAGAGGTGGCCAGGACAGGGAACCTTCAACAGCGCTCCACCCCATCAGCGCCCCCCAGTTGAAGGCAAGTCCCAACACCAGTTGCGGCCAGTAGGTTATGCGCTTCATGAAGGGATAGATCGCAACGATGGCCAATGAGGCAACGCCCATCGTTATGGTGAAATTATTGAATTGCAGCAGGATTGCAAGGCCCAACAAGGCTTGCGCAACAAGAAAAACAACCGCCTGTCTTGAGGTGACCCGACCCGAAGGAATGGGCCGCGATTTTGTGCGGGCGACCTGGGCATCAATGTTGCGGTCAATAATATCATTGAGAGTGCACCCCGCCCCCCGCATGACCACAGCGCCCAGAAAAAATAGCAGCGCAAACCACAGGTTCGGCAGCGAACCACCCCTGGCAATTTGCACCAGCAAGAGCCCCCACCAGCAGGGCAGCAGCAGCAGCCACCAGCCAATGGGACGGTCTGCCCGCATGAGCTGCGCATAGGGCTGCGCTGCCAGGGGGAGATAGCGCTCAACCCAATTATCAGCTTTGGCATCCGCAACGTGGTGACTGGCTTCCGTCATGGGCCTCGTGTTACATCAGACAGATAATGAAAACCACACCTCGTATTCACATCCCGGAAAGTCTGGCAAAGACTGCTGAAATTACCCTGTCGCGTGAGCAAGCCCACTATCTGACAGGTGTCTTGCGGCTATCTGCGGGCGATGCGGTGCGGGCCTTCAATGGGCGCGATGGCGAGTGGCTGTGCTATCTCGCAACTGTAACAAAAAAGTCTGCCTCGCTCCGCTGTGAGCGCCACACGGTGGACGCCAAGCCTCCACCCGACATTGACTATGTCTTTGCCCCCCTCAAGCATGCGAGGCTTGATTACATGGTGCAAAAGGCAACCGAACTGGGGGCCAGGCGTCTGCGCCCGGTGATCACCCGACGCACGGTGGCTGAGCGGGTCAACCTCGACCGCATGCGTGCCAATGTGATTGAGGCCGCCGAACAGTGCAATCTGGTGCATGTGCCCGAAGTGCTGGAGCCTCAAAAACTTGCAAGCGTTCTGGCAGAGTGGGATGGCTCCAGATCGCTGGTCTATTGTGATGAAACCCTGGGGGTTGTCAGTCCGGTCCAGAGTCTCAAAGATCTGAAAACCCCGACCGCCGTGCTGGTGGGCCCGGAGGGAGGCTTTACCGACGACGAGAAACAGATGCTGAAATCCCAGAGCTTCGTCATCCCGATTTCCCTAGGCCCACGCATCATGCGCGCCGACACGGCGGCCATCGCCGCCCTCACGCTGGTTCAGGCCGCAGCCGGTGACTGGTCATAAATCTTTGACTTGCCGGAAACTTTCCCACCCCCTACATCATCAATTCAAACGGCAACAAGGAAACGCCCCGTGAGTGGACCCACCCCCGATACCGACGAAGCGCGAACACCCATCGAGACCAAGTCCCAACTCATTGAAGTCCTGAGCAGTGGTTCAAAACCAAAGTCAGCCTGGCGCATTGGCACTGAACACGAGAAGTTCCCGTTTCTCACAGATACCTTGGAACCCGTACCCTACGAGGGCCCACGTTCAATCAGGGCCCTCCTCGAAGGCTTGCGCGACCGTTTCGGTTGGGCCGGCGTTTATGAAAAAGATAAGATAATTGCCTTGAGCGATCCCAACGGCATGGGCAGTGTTTCCCTGGAACCCGGTGGGCAATTTGAGCTGTCAGGCGCACCCCTCGAAACCGTCCACGACACCTGCGAGGAAGTGCACGAGCATTTGGTGCAGGTCCGCGAAATTGGTGATGCGCTTGGCATTGGGTTTTTGGGGCTCGGTGCATCGCCCACCTGGTCACGGGCCCAAACCCCGGTGATGCCCAAGGGTCGCTATGACATCATGGCGCCCTATATGGACAAGGTTGGCCGCTATGGCCGCGACATGATGTTCAGAACCTGCACTGTCCAGGTGAACTTGGACTTTGGTTCTGAAGCCGACATGGTAAAAAAGCTCCGGGTCTCCCTCGCCCTGCAACCTGTCGCCACCGCACTCTTTGCCAATTCGCCATTTCTCGATGGCAAGCCCAACGGCTTCCAGTCCTTCCGCTCCGAAGTCTGGACGGATACCGACAACGCCCGCGCCGGCATGCTGCCTTTTGTCTTTGAGGACGGCATGAGTTTTGAGCGCTACGTGGATTACGCCCTCGACGTGCCCATGTATTTTATGATGCGCCAAGGCGAATACATCAACGTGGCCGGCGAAAGCTTCCGCCAGTTTCTCGACGGCAAGCTGCCGCAGTTGCCCGGCGAAAAACCCGTCATCAAGGATTGGGCCGATCACATCACAACGATTTTCCCGGAAGTGCGCCTCAAGAAATACCTTGAAATGCGGGGCGCTGATTCTGGACCCTGGCGCAGGCTCTGCGCCTTGCCAGCTCTCTGGACCGGCGTTCTTTATGAGCAAGGCCCACTCGATGCAGCTTGGGATCTCGTCAAGGACTGGACCGCCACCGAACGCCAGGAGTTGCGCGATGCAGTCCCCCGTGAGGGCCTCAAGGCAATAATCCGTGGACGGACAGTCCAGGACGTTGCCAGGGATATGCTCAAGCTATCGCGGGCAGGCCTGGATGCCCGCCATCGCCTGGGCTGCAAGGGCAAAACCGAGGCATCTTTCCTCGATGTTCTGGACGAAACGGTGAGCACAGGAAAAACCGCCGCCGAGAATTTGCTCGATCTTTACCATGGGCCATGGAATTGCAATATCGAGCGGGTATTTCGCGATTTCGCCTATTGATGCGAATCACTTACCCTTGCAATGTCGAGAATGAATTCCCATCTAAACATGCACGTAGTTTGAACTTGAGGGAGAATGACGATGGATTTTGGGGCCTCTGGAATTTTCGTGTTGATTGTTCTTGCGGTAGTCGTTTTCTACCTCCTGCGCGCCATCCGCATGGTGCCGCAGGGCTATAACTATACGGTCGAAAGATTTGGCCGATACGTCCGAACCCTGGGACCAGGACTTGGCCTGATCATTCCATTCGTCGATCGCGTCGGCGCCAAGATGAATATGATGGAACAGGTGATCCAGGTGCCAAGCCAGGAGGTCATCACCAAGGACAACGCCATGGTAACCGTCGATGGCGTGGCTTTTTATCAGGTCATGGATGCGCCAAAGGCAACCTATGAAGTGACGGGCTTGGAGAATGCCATCATCAACATGGTGATGACCAATATCCGCACCGTCATGGGTTCCATGGAACTCGACAGTTTGCTGTCCCAGCGTGACGACATCAATCACAAACTTCTGGGTGTGGTCGATCAAGCCACCAGCCCATGGGGCGTGAAAATGACCCGTATTGAAATCAAGGACATTAATCCGCCACGTGATCTGGTGGACTCCATGGGGCGCCAGATGAAGGCCGAGCGCGAAAAGCGGGCCTCCATTCTGGAAGCCGAAGGTTTGCGCCAAGCCGCCATTTTGAAAGCCGAAGGTGAAAAACAATCCGTCGTGCTGCAAGCCGAAGGCCGCCGTGAAGCTGCTTTCAAGGACGCTGAAGCCCGCGAACGTTCAGCTGAGGCAGAAGCCAAGGCCACCGAACTGGTGAGCACGGCTATTGCCAACGGTGATGTGCAGGCCATCAACTATTTCGTTGCCAATAACTACATCAAGGCGCTCGAAGCCTTGGCCCAATCGCCAAACCAGAAGATTTTGATGATGCCATTGGACGCAACATCCATTCTGGGCTCCATCGGTGGCATCGCGGAAATCGCCCGCGAAGCATTTGGCAATCGCGATGACGACCCGCCACGCCGTCGCGGCGGCAGTGTTCCAACGACCGGCGTCAAATTATAGAGGGGATATCCCGATGCAAGACATGCTTCCCGCGCTTGGCCCCTGGGCATGGTGGATAACCGCTGCTGTTCTGCTGTTCATGGAGCTTGTGGCGCCCGGTGTGTTTCTGATGTGGCTCGCCTTTGCGGCCGCATCGGTTGGCGTGATTGACTATTTCACGGACTTGAGCTGGCAAATCGAAACAGCCCTCTTTGCAGCTTTCTCCATAGCCTATGTCTATCTGGCCAGACCCTTCTATTCCAAAGCCAAAATGCCCAGCAGCGACCAGCCCAACCTCAATCAACGCATCTACAGCTTCGTCGGCAACACGTATGTATTGACGGAGGCAATCACGGCTGGCCAGGGCAAGCTCAACATCGATGGAACCCGTTGGGATCTGCTTGGGCCTGACATGGCCGCAGGCACAACGGTGCGCGTCACGGCCGTTGAAGGCATGAAGCTCCGGGTGGCCGCTGCCTAATTCACGCCAATCCGCAAAAGATCGTGAATGTGAATGAGGCCGATGGGCCTCTTCTCGCTATCGATGACAAAAATGCTGGTGATGCTGCCAGAGTTCAAAAATTCCAGCGCCTCGCTCGCCAAGGCATCGGCGCCAATTGTCTTGGGTGATTTTGTCATCACGTCGCGAACATGCAAATCGAGAAGATCGCTTCGCATATGACGGCGAAGATCGCCATCCGTGAGAATGCCAATCAGGTGTCCGCCCTCGTCAATAATTCCCAGGCACCCGCAGGACTTTTCCGTCATGATGACAAGCGCCTCCGACATCTTGAGGTCGGGCGCCGACAGAGGTATGTCGCCTCCCTTCCGCATGATGTCCGACACATGCTTCAGCTGCGCGCCAAGCTTTCCGCCGGGGTGAAATTCGTGAAAATTCTTCGCGGTAAATCCTTTTTCCTCGAGCAGGGCAATGGCCAGGGCATCTCCCAGGGCAAGTTGCAGCAGCGTTGATGTGGTAGGGGCAAGGCCATTTGGACACGCCTCAGCCACCTGCGGCAGCTGCAACACGACATCAGCGGCCTTGCCCAAAGCACTGTCTGCACGCGCGGTAATGGCAATAAGCGGCACTGCAAAACGTTGCGTGTAGTTGAGAATGGCGCTGAGCTCTACTGACTCGCCTGAGTTCGAAATCACCACTACCACATCCTGCGCCGTAATCATGCCAAGGTCGCCGTGGCTTGCCTCAGCCGGATGTACAAACATGGCAGGAGTTCCAGTGGAAGCCAGGGTGGACGCGATCTTCCGCCCCACATGACCACTTTTCCCCATGCCTGAAATAATCACGCGCCCACTCGCGGCCGCAATCAGGCCAACAGCCTTGGCAATCGCCTCACCCAATGCACCATCAAGGGCCGCAATGAGGCTGGCCATGCCTTGGGCTTCCGTTTCAAGCGTACGCCGGGCCGAACTCAATCGCTGGCTTGCTGGCGCTGCCATCATGTGGCCTTCCAACTCAATTTGCCGCCATGAGCAGCAACAATTTTCTCCAGTGCCTGCCTAAACCCAGGCGCCAGGTCTTGGCGATCCAAGCCATAGGCAACATTGGCTGTGAGATAGCCCAGCTTGTCACCGCAATCATATGTCGTGCCATCATAGGCCAGGCCATGAAAAGGCTGCCGCGCCATCAGGCGTATCATGGCATCAGTAATCTGAATCTCGCCGCCAGCGCCAGGAGTTTGCAACGAAATTTCATCAAATATTTCCGGCTGCAAAATATAGCGCCCGGAAATGATAAAATTCGAAGGCGCATCTTCGCGCTTTGGCTTTTCGATCATCTTGTTGATTGTGAACCCTCGGCCTTTCCAGCTTTCGGCGCCCACGACGCCATAGCGATGCACCTGATCGGAACTTACTTCCTCAACGGCGATGACATTGCCGCCGCCCCGCTCATTGTAAATGCCAATCATCTGGCTGAGGCATCCGGGTTTCGCATGCATGACCATATCCGGCAAAATGACAGCAAAAGGCTCATGCCCAACAAGATTGCGGGCACACCATATGGCGTGGCCCAACCCCAATGGTTCTTGCTGGCGGGTGAAACTGGTTTGACCGGCGGCCGGCAAATCACTTTCCAGAATATCCAGTTCGGTGGACTTGCCGCGCTTGCGCAGCGTGTTCTCCAACTCGTATTGCTTATCAAAGTGATCCTCGATGACGCTTTTGTTGCGTCCCGTCACAAAGATGAAATGCTCTATCCCGGCTTCCCGGGCCTCATCGAACGCCAACTGGATGAGCGGCCGGTCAACCACCGTAAGCATTTCCTTTGGCATGGCCTTGGTCGCAGGCAAAAAACGTGTGCCCAATCCGGCGACCGGAAAGACTGCTTTTTTGATAGGTCGCTGCATGATTTGGCCCCCTACGGCTGCCGGATGAAGAATCATTGAGTAACACAGGTTTGTTGACCCGTTAAGGAATGAATAGCACGGACAGTTTTGGCCAGCCTAGCCCGATTCAGGTCACAATTTCTGGCTTTTATGTTTTCCTGTTAGACATGGGTTCCAATGGCGAATCGTTGCCGAAACGCGGGACAGGGCAAATGTTGAAAAAATTCTTGAGCCTTTGGGCTATTGCAATCCCTTTGATGGCAGGGCCCGCCCTGGCAGACGCAAAGTTTGAAGCCTTCATCCAGACCATATGGCCCAGGGCCAAGGCCGCAGGAATTCCGCGCGAACTTTTTGATGCGGCTTTTTCAGGTGTCACCGAGCCCGATCCGGCTGTGTTGAAATTGGCCGAAACACAACCGGAATTCACCTCAACAACATCGGCCTATCTCGCCAAGGCCGTGACGCCCATTCGGATCGACAGTGGAAGGCAACTGAAAACCAGTGAGGCTGCGCTTCTTTCTGCGATCGAAAACAAATACGGCGTCGATCGTCATATCCTCCTGGGTATCTGGGGCATGGAATCAAATTTCGGCAAGGATAAGGGCTCCATGGGGGTTATGCGCTCTCTGGCCACGCTTTCCTACGCGGGTCGCAAGAAAAAATATGCCAATGAGCAAATCATCGCCGCCCTCAAGATCTTGAAACGGGGCATGCGTTCGCCCCGCAATTTCACCGGGTCGTGGGCCGCTGCCATGGGCCACACGCAGTTCATTCCGACGTCCTATCTGTCATATGCTGTCGACTGGACAGGCGATGGCCAGAAGGACATCTGGGGTTCGAAAGAAGATGCGCTGGCCTCGACCGCCAATTACCTGGCCAAAGCCGGGTGGAAATCTGATCGCCCCTGGGGCTGGGAAGTGTCGCTCCCCAAGAATTTCAACAAGGCGCTCATTGGCCGCACCAAATGGCGGACCGTCGCCGATTGGATGAAGGCGGGCATCACGCCAGCAACGGGCGGCAGCTTCAATGCGCCACAGGCCGATGCCTTCGTCATGATCCCGCAAGGCATCGACGGCCCGGCGTTTCTCGTCACTAAAAACTTCCAAGCCATCATGGCCTATAATTTTTCCCATTCCTACGCTCTGGCCGTGGGTCACTTGGGCGACCGCATAAGGGGTGCTGGGCCTTTCATGGGGTCGTGGCCGGATGTCAGCTACGATTTGAGTTTCGCCCAGCGCATTGAGTTGCAAAGGCGCTTGAGCAATTTGGGTTTTGAAACTGGCGGCAGTGATGGCCGTTTTGGCGCCAGAACCTATGAAGCCATCATTGCCTACCAGAAAAGCGTTGGTCTGCCGCTTGATGGCAAGCCCAGTCTCAAGCTGCTTGAGCGCCTGCAGGGTGCGGGCTAGAACAGCAAGATGCAGCGGTTCCTCGCCATCATAGTCTTCGCCCTGTTGCTGTGCTGTTCGCAAGTGCAGGCACAGGAGAATGCCGAGCAACCCATCATGGGTTCCCAGTCAATTGAGGAACTCATTCAACAGACAGTCGAGGACACCCATCGCGTTCTTGTAATCGGCGATGCATTGGCAGGGGGGTTGGGAGCAGGCCTCGCCCGCATGGCCGAGGCCGACCCAAAGTTTGAAATCATCAACCGCTATCAGGAAACATCGGGAATCGCACGCCCGCAAGTTTATGATTGGGCCGCCAGCCTGCCAATCATGATGGAGGGCAAGAACTTCAACTCGGTTGTTGTGCTGATGGGCGCCAATGATCGCCAGAGTATCCGTGTTGGCGAAGCCAAACATGAGTTCAATTCGCCGGAATGGCTCGCGGCATATAAAACCCGGACAGCGCAATTGCTGGACATTTTGAAAGCATCGGGCGCCAAAATCTTCTGGGTTGCCATACCTCCCATGGGGGATGCGCTTTACGATCGTGATATGCAAATTCTGGCCTCGCTTCAAAAGGCCGAAGCCTTGAGCAAGGGCGCTGTTTACGTGGATCTGCGGGCCAACTTCACCAATCCCGATGGCACTTACACAGACACAGGCCCCGATGACACAGGCGAAGTCCGCAAACTTCGAGGCCGCGACGGCGTGGAGTTCCTGAGGCAGGGTAACAATCGCTTTGGCCAATTGCTGTTTGCCGAAATCAATCGCGAAATCGCCAATACACCGCAGCAGGCCTCTCCGGCAACCCTGGCGCCAAAAGACCTGACCCCGATTTTTGGTCAACTGACAATTGATGGGATAGATGCAACGATTCAACCCGACATTGCCAAGATTGCCGAAGCCACCAGGGTTCAGGCGATGATTGCCAGCAATGGCAAAATCACGCGCACTGATATTGTTCCCGGCAGCAGTGCTGAGAAACTCTTCGTTCAGGGCGAAGCACCGCCAGCCCCCGCCGGGCGCTTCGATGACTTCACCATGGTGACACCAGCCGAATAATCAGCGCGGCAGTGTTGTTTCTCCCATGAGGAACTCATCGACAGAGCGCGCTGCCTGGCGTCCCTCACGGATAGCCCACACCACCAGCGATTGACCGCGCCGCATGTCGCCAGCGGAAAACACCTTCGGCAAGCTGGACTTGTAGTTCTGCATGTTGGCTTCAACATTGCCACGGGCATCAAACCTCAAGCCGAGTGAGGCCAGCATGCCGTCCTGAACTGGGCCCAGAAAGCCCATGGCGAGCAGCACGAGATCAGCCTTGAGTTCAAACTCGGTGCCGGGAACGGGCTGCATTTTGGCGTCAACCTTGACGCAGTGAAGCTTCTTCACCTCGCCGCTTTCACCGGAGAAGGATTTGGTGACGACGGAAAAATCCCGTTCCGCCCCTTCCTGCTGGCTCGATGATGTACGGTATTTCAACGGCCAATCCGGCCACGCCAGTGCCTTGTTTTCCCTATCCGGTGGCCGCGGCATGATTTCAAGTTGGGTGACCGAAAGTGCGCCCTGCCGGTGCGACGTGCCAATGCAGTCCGAACCTGTATCGCCGCCGCCGATCACAATCACATGCTTGCCGCCTGCAAGTATCGGCTGGTTATCGAGTGGCGATTCTTTTGAAACACGGCGGTTCTGTTGCGGCAGGAAATCCATGGCGGGGTGAATGCCCGAAAGTTCGCGACCGGGAATTGGCAGATCGCGTGGTTTCTCCGCACCACCTGTCAGCAGCACTGCATCAAAACTGTCAACCAGTTGCTTGGCATCTTGGGTGACACCGATATGAGCCCCGTAATGGAATGTCACGCCTTCAGCTTCCATTTGGGCAACACGCCGGTCGATGTGATGCTTCTCCATCTTGAAATCCGGAATGCCGTAGCGCAGAAGGCCGCCCATCTTGCGGTTTTTTTCAAACAGGTGAACGGAATGTCCGGCCCGCGCCAATTGTTGGGCTGCTGCCAAACCCGCCGGACCGCCACCCACAACGGCGACTTTTTTCCCGGTTTTTTCCGCGGCAACTTCCGGCCTGATCCAGCCTTCAGCCCAACCGCGATCAACAATGGCGCATTCAATGGATTTGATGGTGACCGGATTATCGTCAATGTTCAGCGTACAGGAAGCTTCACATGGAGCAGGGCAGATGCGGCCCGTGAATTCGGGGAAATTATTGGTGGAATGCAGGTTGCGCGAAGCCTCTTCCCAACGATTGTTGTAGACGAGATCATTCCAATCCGGAATCTGGTTGTTGACCGGACAACCATTGTGACAATAGGGAATGCCGCAATCCATGCAGCGCGCCGCCTGATTGCGCGTTCCCTCCTCCGAAAGCGGAATGACAAACTCATTGTAATGCCGCACCCGGTCAGAAGCCGGCGCATACTTCCGCTCCTGCCTGTCAATCTCAAGAAAGCCGGTAACTTTTCCCATTATGCGCCCCTCTTGACACCGATGGTCATGCCATCGCTGGTTTCTTGTGCTTTTTCCAGATCTGCCAGGGCGCGGGCATATTCAACCGGCATCACCTTCACAAACTTCGGCAGGAAAAGCGACCAGTTGTCGATGATGTCCTGTGCCCGTGACGAGTTGGTGTACTTGTAATGCCGCGACAGCAGTTCAAAAATCCGCGTCGCGTCATTCTTGTCCATGTGGGCAGTGACATCCACCAGCCCATGAGCCTCCAGATCACCGCCATGATGATGCAACCGCTCTATCGTGGCTTCTTCATCGGGAACCGGTTGCAAGTCAACCATGGCGAGATTGCAGCGCTGGGCGAAATCGCCTGTTTCATCGAGAACGTAGGCCACGCCGCCCGACATGCCTGCGGCAAAATTGCGGCCCGTATCACCGATCACCAGCACGCAGCCGCCCGTCATGTATTCGCAGCCGTGATCGCCAACGCCTTCAACAACAGCAACCGCACCGGAGTTCCGGACCGCAAAACGCTCGCCCGCAACGCCACGCAAATAGCACTCGCCCGTAATTGCGCCATACAAGACAGTGTTGCCAACGATGATGGATTTTTCCGGCACAAAGCCGATTTTGTCTTGCGGCTTGATGATGAGTTTGCCGCCAGAAAGACCCTTGCCAACATAATCATTGGCCTCGCCCGTGAGATCAAGTGTGACGCCGTGTGCTGCCCACGCGCCAAAGCTTTGGCCCGCAACACCCGAGAGCTTGACTGTGATCGTATCCTCGGCAAGTCCAGCATGGCCATAACGCTTGGCCACTTCTCCTGAAAGCATGGCGCCAGCTGTCCGGTCTGAATTGCGGATCGCCGTTTCAATGACCACGGCCGTACCAGATTCAAGGGCAGGCATTGCCTGTTCGATCAGCTTGCGATCAAGAATGTGGTCAATGCCATGATCCTGAGTTGTAACTCTCTTCGTCGCAATGGGTCCCTGCACATCGGCCTTGGCAAATACTTTCGAGAAATCCAGTCCGCGCGCTTTCCAGTGGCTGATCGCTTCCCTCTGGTTGAGCCATTCGGTAGCCCCGATCAGTTCGCTATATGACTTGATGCCCATGGCGGCCATCAGTTCACGAAGTTCCTCCGCCACAAAGAAGAAATAGTTGATGACGTGTTCCGGCTGACCCTTGAAGCGCTTGCGAAGTTCCGGGTCTTGTGTGGCAACGCCAACAGGGCACGTATTCAAATGACACTTCCGCATCATGATGCAGCCTGCGGCAATGAGAGGCGCTGTGGCAAACCCGATTTCATCAGCGCCAAGAAGGGCTGCAATCAGCACATCGCGACCAGTGCGAATGCCGCCATCGGCCTGCACCGCAATGCGACCCCGCAAATCATTGGCAACCAAGGTCTGCTGGGTTTCAGCCAAGCCAATTTCCCATGGGCTGCCCGCATGCTTGATCGAGGTCAAGGGCGAAGCGCCAGTGCCCCCTTCATACCCGGAAATCGTCACATGATCCGCATGCGCCTTGGAAACACCGGCGGCCACAGTTCCCACGCCCACTTCCGAGACCAGCTTTACCGAAACCTGACCCGTCGGATTGACGTTCTTCAAATCGAAAATCAGTTGCGCCAGATCTTCAATCGAATAGATATCATGATGTGGTGGCGGTGAAATCAATCCAACACCCGGCGTTGAATGGCGCACCCTGGCAATAACGCTGTCCACCTTGTGGCCCGGCAATTGCCCGCCTTCGCCGGGTTTGGCACCCTGCGCCATCTTGATTTGCATCATGTCCGAGTTGACGAGATATTCTGTCGTAACGCCAAAGCGCCCGGAAGCCACTTGCTTGATGGCAGAGCGCATGGAATCGCCATTGGCCAGCGGCACAAATCGATCCGCCTCTTCACCGCCTTCGCCGGTGTTTGATTTGCCGCCGATCCGGTTCATGGCGATGGCCAGTGTTGTATGAGCCTCCCGGCTGATCGAACCAAACGACATGGCGCCCGTGGAGAAACGCTTTACAATCGATTTGGCGGTTTCAACTTCATCGAGATCAACAGGCTTGCGGCCCATCTCTTCGGCGATCTTGATTTTGAAGAGGCCCCGCATGGTTTTGAGGCGTTCGGCCTGCTCGTTCACATGGCGCGCGAAGGCGCGGTACTTGTCAACCGAGTTGCCGCGCACCGCGTGTTGCAGGTTCGAAACCGTATCCGCCGTCCACACATGCGCTTCCCCCCGAATGCGCATGGCGTAGTCGCCGCCCACATCAAGCGACGTCTTGAGAACCGGGTTCACCCCAAAGGCATCCTCGTGGCGGCGGAAGGCCTCTTCGGCAATTTCGGCCAGGCCCACACCTTCAATCTGCGTGGCGGTGCCGGTGAAATAGCGGTTGACGAAATCTGTTGAGAGTCCGATGGCGTCAAATATCTGCGCACCGCAGTAGGATTGATAAGTGGAAATGCCCATCTTGGACATGACTTTGAGAATGCCCTTGTCCACTGCTTTGATATAGCGCTTCACCGCCTCATAGGGCGTCACATCCTCTTCGAGCTGTGAGGCCATGCTTTCCAGTGTTTCAAAGGCCAGATAGGGGTTGATGGCTTCAGCGCCATAACCAGCCAGGGTGCAAAACTGATGCACTTCGCGTGGCTCGCCCGATTCAACCACAAGTCCCACGGAGGTGCGCAAACCCCTGCGGATCAAGTAATGATGCGTGGCTGACGTTGCGAGCAAGGCAGGAATTGGAATGCGTTCTGCGGACACCGCGCGGTCCGACAGGATGATGATGTTATAACCATCCTTCACGGCGCGCTCAGCCAGCGCGCACACGCTATCAAGTGCCGCTTCCATGTATTCAACGCCATTGGCCACGTCATAAGTGATGTCGATGGTGGCGGTCCGGAACGGATTTTCACGCACGGCTCCAATGGTGCGAATGCGCTCCAGCTCTTCATTGGTCAGAATGGGTTGGGAAACCTCCAAACGCATATGCGTGGACGTGCCTTCCAGATCGAGCAGGTTTGGCCGCGGGCCAATGAAGGAAACCAGCGACATCACCAGTTCCTCGCGAATGGGATCAATCGGCGGATTGGTCACCTGCGCAAAATTCTGCTTGAAATAGGTATCCAGCATCTTGGCGCGGTCTGACAGGACCGATATCGGCGCGTCGTTGCCCATGGAACCAATAGCTTCCTGGCCCGTCTGTGCCATCGGCGCCATCAGGATTTTCAAATCTTCCTGGCTGTAACCAAATGCCTGCTGACGGTCGAGCAATGGCACATTGATTTTGGGCCGCTTGGTTTTGGCCTTGGGCAAGTCCCGCAGCACAACTTGCGTGCGCTTCAGCCAATCCTTGTAAGGGTGCGCTGTTGAAAGTGTTTTCTTCAACTCATCATCGGAGATGATGCGCTTTTGATCGAGATCAATGAGCAGCATCTTGCCGGGTTGCAAACGCCACTTGTGCGTAATGCGTTCCTCGGCAAATTGCAGGCACCCCATTTCGGAAGCCAGCAATACAAACCCATCATCAGTTGTAAGATAACGCGCAGGCCGCAGACCGTTGCGATCCAGTGTGGCGCCAATCATACGGCCATCGGTGAATGTCATGGCTGCTGGGCCATCCCATGGCTCCATGATAGCCGCGTGATGCTCGTAAAATGCCCGGCGATCTTCATCCATCAGCGGATTGCCAGCCCAGGCTTCTGGAATAAGCATCATCATGGCATGCGGCAGCGAATAACCACCCATGGTCAGGAATTCGAGTGCGTTGTCAAAGCACGCCGTATCCGACTGGCCCTCATAGGAAATTGGCCATAGCTTGGACAGGTCTTCACCCAGCACTTTGGATTTCATGTTGGCCTGGCGGGCCGCCATCCAGTTGTAGTTGCCGCGCACCGTGTTGATCTCGCCATTGTGGCAGACAAACCTGTAGGGGTGCGCCAATGGCCAGCTTGGGAAAGTGTTGGTTGAAAAGCGTTGGTGCACCAATGCCAAAGCGGACTCGAGGCGGGGATCCGTCAGGTCTTTATAGTAGGAACCCAAATCCTTGCCGAGCACCAGGCCTTTGTACACAATCGTGCGGCTCGAAACTGAAACCGGATAATAGGTGCGGGCCTTGGCGCCGAGAACTTCCAGCACACGGTTTGAAACAACCTTGCGGCAGACAAACAGCTTGCGCTCAAAATGGTTCTCATCGCGAATTGTGGGACCCCGCCCGATGAACACCTGCCGGTGAAATGGTTCAGTCCCTTTGACCGAATATCCGAGTACGGACGAATCAACCGGCACATCGCGCCAGCCCAGAACCTTGAGGCCTTCTTCGCGCGTGGTTTCCCACCAGATGCGTTCGATATCCTGCCGATAGACTGTTTCGCGCGGCATGAAGAGATGGGCCACGCCATAGGATTGCGGCGCCGGCAGCTCAAAGCCAAGTCGCTTTGCTTCTTCTGAAAAAAATCCATGGGGAATTTGCAGGAGGATGCCTGAACCATCGCCAGCCTTGGGGTCAGCGCCTACGGCTCCCCGGTGTTCAAGATTTTTGAGAATGCTCAAACCGTCATCAATGATGCGGTGGCTCTTGATGTTGTTGATGTTGACGATGAGGCCAATGCCGCAAGCATCGTGCTCGTTGCGGGGATTGTACAGGCCGTTGGCCTCAGGGATGCCCTCAGGCAATAAATGGTTCGGTGCGCTCATCACAATCGTCCTTGTTCCATTCCGGTCAAACTGACCGTTTTCTGTTTCTTGCCTTTGAGGTTTGATCTTTCGGAGGCCGTTTTTAGGGCGGCCAGAACCTTGTTTTCAGGATCAAACTCTAAAGGCGTTCTTTCCGCCCGAGCCTGCCCTTATTTACGTTTCTTAGTCTTGGGCTTGAGCAGGCAAAAGGCTTCGGCGGCAGATTTTGCCGTCGCTTTCAGATTTGCTGTGGTCGTATTCCGGTTCATCCGGGCTCACAAGTCCAAAAAAGCCAACTAGAAAGGACAGCCATACTGTCCTTTCTACAAAATGACACGAGTTTGAGGATTGCGCAAGTAAAGATTCGTTTGGAGGCAAAATACGCAATAATATTTCGCCGATATGGTTTTGGGCTCTCGACCTTTGCCAGGCAACAAGCTAGGGCAGGCGCTTGATCCGGAGCCCCTTAATGAATTTTGCATCAGACAATGTTTACGGCGTTCATCCCCAAATTCTAACTGCCCTCACCGAAGTAAACTCCGGAACGGCGCCCTCCTATGCAGGCGATGACTATTCGAAGAAATCCGAGGAAAAGCTGTCCAGGATTTTTGAAAAAGACGTGCGGGCCTTTTTGGTGACGACTGGAACCGTGGCAAATGGCCTGGCGTTGTCGACCATAACGCCGGGCTACGGTGCAATCCTGTGCCACAGCGAAGCTCATATCTTCTGGGACGAGTGCAACTCGCCAGAACTGTTTACGGGCGGCGCCAAGATAATGGGACTTGCCGCACCCGGTGGAAAGCTCACACCCGCCATCATTGAAGCAAAACTCAACACCCTTGTTCGCAATACCCATGATCCAAAACCCAAGGGCGTTTCCATTACCAATGCAAGTGAACTGGGCACAGTTTATTCACCGGCCGAAACCCAGGCGATTTCCGATCTCATTCGTCCACGCGGCATGAAGCTCCACGTGGATGGCGCACGCTTTGCCAATGCGGTCGCAGGGCAAAACTGCTCACCCGCTGATTTGACCTGGAAGTCCGGCGTTGATGTCATGTCGTTTGGGGCCACCAAAAATGGCGCCATGATGCTGGAAGCTGTGGTGTTTTTTGATGCCAATCTCGCCGAAGATTTCAGCCATCGCCGCATGCGCGCCGGCCAGTTGGTATCCAAAGGCCGCTATTTAGGCGCTCAAATGCTGGCTTATTTGAACAATGACCTCTGGCTGGAAAACGCCAGAACCGCCAATGGCCTGGCCCGGGAACTGGCTGAGGGACTGCTGAAACATGCCAACATCAGGATGCCCAATCCGATGCAGGCCAATGAAGTATTTGTAGTTTTGCCACGCCCATTGGGAGAAAAACTCCTGGCCTCGGGCGCGAAATTTTACGACTGGGCCGATGCGAGCCTGGCCGCCAATGAAATGCTGGTGCGTTTTGTGCTGTCATTTGCCACGCCTGCTACAGACGTCAAAAAATTCCTGGCGTTGGTGAAGGAACTGAACGTTTAAGGGGCGCTCAAGGAGAGCACCCCCCATTTTTATTTAGGCAGCTTTCTTCGCTTCAAGAACTTTTTGGTCATTGCCGCTGCGAATGGCAATTGTCCGTGGCTTCAAAGCCTCCGGAATTTCGCGCTTCAGCGAAATATGGAGCAATCCATTGGTAAGATCGGCGCCGATCACTTCAACGTGATCAGCCAGCTGGAAGCGCCGCTCAAAATTGCGCGCCGCAATGCCCTGATGCAGATATTCGTTCTTCAGCTCGGGTTTTTCGGTCTTTTTGCCGGTAACAGTGAGTGCATTGCCTTTGACTTCGAGGTTGATATCAGAGGCTGAAAAGCCGGCAATTGCGATGGTAATCCGGTATTCATCCTCGCCAACCCGCTCAATATTATAGGGCGGATAGGCCGGGGCCTCGAAACTGGCAGCGTCATCAAGCATTCGAGCGAGCCGGTCAAAACCGATGCTGGACCGATAAAGTGGCGTAAAATCAAACATTTAACATTCTCCTAGAGCAATGTGTTGATGGCGGACCCATGAATTGGCATCCGCACCTCTCAGAGATAATTTCTGAATATCTGAATACAAGGGGCACCCCCAAAATGAATTGAAAATGAACGACCCCTTCGGATTGCGTTCAAGTTCGCTGGTCTAGGTTGTGATCATCGATGGCAACCAAGTCATCCCAACAGACAAAACGCCAAACCCAAGGAGAAGTAAAATGATCATCAAGTCCCTTATCGCAACAGCCGCAGTTGCCGCATCCCTCACCGCATTTGCCCCCGTTGAAAAGGCAGAAGCAAAAGTTAACGTCGACATCAACCTCGGCCTCGGGGGCGGCTACTATCCTGACCATGGTTATGACGGATACTATCCTGTCATCGATCCTGGTTATGGCGGCGGCTACGGCGACGATTACGGCGGCATCAGCTGCCACAAGGGCAAGAAAATCGTAAGGTGGGCCGGTTTCCGTAATGTACAACCAATTAATTGCCACGGCCCGGTTTACAAGTACAAGGCCTGGAAATTCGGCAACCCATACCGCGTGAAGGTCAACATGGAAGGCGACATTGTCCAAGTGCGGCCACTGTACTAAGATCATTGCCAAAACCCGGAACGCCTGTGCGGCGCTCCGGGTTTTATCTGCCAATATGAATGCCAGATGAACGAGCCCTTCGGTGTTCGTTCAGCAAGATTCTGCCATGATGTAATTTCATAAGGCTGTAGCGCCCCAGAATCTGGAGGATGATGTCATGTTCAAGAAACTACTTGTTGTCGCAGGTATGACCGCAGCGCTCGCTGCTTCCGCCGCAGTTGCCGAAGCAAAAGTCAACGTCACCATCGGCGTTGGGGGATTTCCCACCTATTGCGGCTATCGCTATGACCCATATCATTGCAATGGTTATCGCTACAGGCCCGACAATCACTTTTATGATTATGATGATGAACCCTTTTATGGCGACCGCGTCTCCTGCCGCGAAGCCCGCTGGATCGTGAGCGAGCGCGGCTACCGCAGAGTATCGACCGTCGAATGTCGGGGCGCGTCCTACACCTTCATCGGGCTGAGAAAAGGCAAACAGTTTCAAATCAAGGTCAGCTCATTTGGCGGTGAAATTATTTCAATTCGCCGGATTAGATGAGGGAGAAACAAATGTTACATCGACTATTGGCTATTGCCGCGTTGGCTGCAGTCGCGGGCGCTTCAATTGCACCAGGTACAGCCGAAGCAGGTTCGCGGTGGCGGCTGAATTTTTTTCTGCCCCAATATTACACCTTCGATGAGAATGATCCGGAGTTCTACGAGCCTGACATCGGCGACGAGGACTTCTACGAGCCGCGGTTCGTTGATCCCGACGATGAGCCGGAATTTGTAACTCCCAGGAAGAAAAAGAAGATCGTAAGCGTCGAGCCGAAGCCGGTTGTCAAAAAGAAAGTTGCCACTGCTGCAAAAAACCCCGCTGTCGCCACAACGGCCTCCAAATCCGGCATGAGTTGTGACAAGGCCGGAAATATAATTTCGGGCTATGGCTTCACCAGCATCAAGCCGCAAAGCTGCACCGGCAAAGTCTATGTCTTCAACGCAACGCGGAGCGGCAAGAACTATTTGGTGAAACTCAGTTCTGCCAGTGGCGAGCTGACCGAAGTCAAGAAGATCCAGTAAGTCAACAGACTTGCTTGCCGTGTTAAGGCCACTGCGTTAGAGCAGGGGCCATGGAACTCGTATCAACTCCAGATAATCTTCTGCCGGTTGGCGCAGAGTGCACGGCTATTACAACAAGTGATGGCGTGAAACTCCGCGCCATGTCGGCCCGCGTCAGCAACGCCAAGGGCACAATCATTATTGTTGGCGGGCGAGCGGATTTCATGGAGCGCTATTTTGAAACCATGCGCGATCTCATGGCGCGGGGCTACTGTGTGGCCTCAGTTGATCTCAGGGGCCAGGGCGGCTCGCAGCGCATCGCCAAAAATCCGCTGCGTGGCCACATCAACAGCTTCGATGAATATGACGAGGATGTCCGAAGCTTCATGACGCAAGTTGTATTGCCAGATTGCCCCCCGCCCTATTTTGCGCTGGCCCACTCAACCGGCGGCAATATCATTCTGCGCGCCCTCCGCCAGCGCAATTGGTTCAAAAAGGTCGTCATCGTTTCTCCCCTGATTGATCTCAAATATGGGGCCTGGCCGGTAACTGTCGTTCGTTTTCTGAGCCGCGTCTTCAGCCTGACGGGATTGGGATGGGTTTTCCTGCCGGGACGGCAAAAGAGTCCCATGGGTCGAGCTGACTTTGCCAGCAATCCCCTGAGCCTCGACCAAAACCGCTGGAACCGCGACTGTGCGGTGCTTGAAGCCAACCCCAGACTTGGTGTTGGAGCACCCACCTACAAATGGTTGCGCGCGGCCCTGGATGCCATTGACGGGCTTCGCCGCATGAAAAGCACAACCTCCCTCCGCAGTCCGGTCCTGGTTGTCATGGCTGGCCAGGATAGCATCGTCGACAATGACGCCACACGGGAATTTGCCCAGAGGGTGCCGGGCGTCTCGCTGACCATTATTCGCGAAGCCCTGCATGAAATTCTGCTCGAGCGCGATGAAGTCCGTGCCCAGTTTTTCGCCGCCATGGATTCGTTTCTGGCCGACAGAAAATAGGCGGATTTCGCTCCAATACTGCAAATTGCCTTATGTGGCGAGCCATGCTATGGCCCCACCAACTCCACACAAACAAGAAAGTTTCGGCGCCACATGAATTTGCGCAACATTGCGATTATTGCCCACGTTGACCATGGCAAAACCACCATGATTGACCGTCTCCTGTCACAATCAGGGTCCTTCCGCGACAACCAGAAAGTGGCCGAGCGCGCCATGGATTCGAACGATCTGGAACGCGAACGCGGCATTACCATTCTGGCCAAGGTAACCTCGCTGCAATGGAAGGAGACCCGCATCAACATCGTCGATACGCCAGGCCACGCCGATTTCGGCGGCGAAGTCGAGCGCATCCTGAATATGGTGGATGGCGCAGTGCTGTTGGTGGATGCTGCAGAAGGCCCCATGCCGCAGACCAAGTTCGTGCTGCAAAAAGCCTTGAAAATCGGCCTCCGGCCCATCGTTTGCATCAACAAGATTGACCGCCCCGACGAGCGTCACACAGAAGTGGTGAACGAAGTGTTTGATTTGTTTGCCGCCCTTGAGGCAAGCGAGGAGCAGCTCGACTTCCCGATCATTTATGGTTCAGCCAAGCACGGCTGGATGTCAGCCAAGCCGGAAAAATCAGTTGATACCATGGCTCCCCTGTTTGATCTCATCGTCTCGCACTTCAATCCGCCCGTGATTGAGGAAGGCCCCTTCCGCATGTTGGTCACCACCATTGAAGCCAACCCCTTCCTGGGCCGCGTTCTGACCGGTCGCGTGCGCTCTGGCTCCATCAAGACAAACCAGCAGGTTCGCGCCCTGTCGCAGGATGGCAAAGTTGTCGAGCAGGGCAGGGTTTCCAAAGTGCTGGCATTCCGCGGTCTCGAACGACTGCCGGTTGAAGAATGTTTTGCGGGCGATATCGTGGCGATCTCTGGTCTCACGACATCAACGGTGGCCGATACGATCTGCGATCCAACCGTGACCGAACCCATCGCCGCCCAACCCATCGACCCGCCCACCCTCACCATGACCTTCCGCATCAATGACGGCCCCTTGGCTGGCAAAGAAGGCGACAAGGTGCAAAGCCGCGTGATCCGCGAGCGCCTGCTGCGCGAGGCTGAAGGCAACGTGGCCCTCAAAGTCACGGCATCGGAAAATGAAACTGACGCCTTCGAAGTGGCAGGCCGCGGCGAATTGCAGCTCGGCATCCTGATCGAAACCATGCGGCGCGAAGGCTTCGAATTAACCGTCGGTCGTCCCCGCGTTGTGTTCCGCACCGATGAAGCTGGCCAGAGGCTGGAACCCATCGAGGAAGTGATCGTCGACGTGGATGAGGTGCATTCGGGCATCGTCGTTCAAAAACTTTCGGAACGCCGTGCCGAGATGCGCGACATGCGCCCGTCAGGTGCGGGCCGCCAGCGGCTGGTGTTTCATGCCCCAACGCGCGGTCTCATCGGTTATCAGGGTGAACTCATGTCCGATACCAGAGGCACCGCAATCATGAACCGCCTGTTCTACAAATACGCTCCCTATGTTGGCGATATTCCTGGCCGCCACACCGGCGCACTGCTCTCAAATGGCGATGGCGAAGCCGTGGCCTATGCCATTTTCAACCTGCAGGATCGCGGCCCCATGTTCATTGAACACGGAACCAAGGTCTATGCCGGTATGATCATTGGCGAGCATACGCGCGGCAATGATCTCGAGCTCAACGTGATCAAGGGCAAGAAACTCACCAACGTCCGTGCTTCCGGCAAGGACGAAGCTGTTGTGCTGACGCCCCCCATCAAGATGTCATTGGAAAAAGCGCTGGCCTATGTGGGCGACGACGAGCTTGTGGAAATCACGCCAAAATCCATCCGCTTGCGCAAAATCTACCTCGACGCCAACGAAAGAAAGCGCATGAGCCGGGCCAAGGAAGCAGCCGACGTCGCCTGATCTTCGGAGTGTCAAATGCGCATCGATGCTATTTCAATGGGTCGAAACCCGCCCAAGGAAGTCAACGTCATCGTTGAAGTGCCCGTGGGCGGCGAACCCGTCAAGTATGAAATGGACAAAGAGGCAGGCACCCTGGTGGTGGACCGTTTTCTTTATACGTCCATGCGCTACCCCGGAAACTACGGCTTCATCCCGCACACGCTATCAGGCGATGGTGATCCCGTCGACGTGCTGATCGCCAACCAGCGCGGCATCATTCCCGGAGCGGTCGTGGCCTGCAGGCCGGTAGGTGTTTTGAAGATGCAGGATGAAGCGGGCGGCGATGAAAAGATTATCGCAGTGCCGGTGCCTCGCCTCACCCGCCGTTACGAAAATGTTCACAACTACCTCGACCTGCCGGAAATCACCATCCAGCAGATCGAGCATTTCTTTGTGCACTACAAAGACCTCGAACCCAACAAATGGGTCAAGGTGCTGGGCTGGGGAAATGCCGCCGAAGCCGAGAAAATGATCCTGGAAGGCATTGAACGGGCCAAGGCTTCGAAGACGTAGGAGCTTGCTTTCGCGCCTATTGGATCGGCAAGAACGCCGGAAGCCACACAATACTGACAACCCAGTGTCCTTGCATGTACTATTGACGAGCGCACTTCAAGCTCTTGAAAGGACAGCCATGGCCACGCCTGCACCCAAACTGAACGCCACTTTGAAAGCCTTTATTGCAGCCCAGCCGCTTTTCTTTGTAGCAACGGCAGCACCGGGGGGCCGGGTAAATCTTTCGCCCAAGGGACTCGATTCATTGCGAGTGGTGAGCGACACACGGATAATTTGGCTTAACCTCACAGGCAGTGGCAACGAGACAGCCGCGCATTTGCGCGAACACCCGCGCATGACGTTGATGTTTTGCGCGTTTGACGGCGATGCGCGAATCCTCCGGGTCTATGGAAATGCCAAAGCTATTCACCCTGCTGCGCCCGAGTGGGATACCTATATCAAGCAATTCCCGGCCATGGCGGGATCGCGGCAGGTTTTCGAGCTGGATATCGACCTTGTGCAAAGCTCCTGTGGTACGGGCATTCCAATCCTTCAATTTGTTTCCCAGCGCGGCCCCGCCGAGCTGTTACCTTTCTATGAAGCTATGCAGCCCGACGATGTTAGCGCCTATTGGAATCGCAAAAACGCAGTGAGCATTGACGGAAAGCCAACGGGGATTTGAGGTTGGCGCCGAAGACGCTTGGCTGCACGGGTCGATCATATGCCGGCATGAAAACCTGTTCTACTTGAGCACAGCAGTTTTCATCCGCGTAAGAGCTTCCCGGAGGACGGCATCGCTGCCGGCATTTGGCAGGTTCAGAACTTGCTGGCGCAGGCGGCGGCGTTCATCTTCTGTGAGAACCACTGAAATGGCGGGATAGTGCAGGGTGACCGCATTCGCCATGATGGCGCTTTGGGCGGGCGAATAGCGTGCGTTGTCGCCTGCCGATTCAATGACACCTTCCACCAGCGTCGCCCAGGCGGTTGAAGAGCCAGGATCGGTGGAGGATTTTTGCATGAAGCCCGCAACGGCATCTGCAACTTCAAGGCTGTGAACCTGAACCAGGCTGAGCTCCTGTTCCAGCGGCTCGCCAACAATCACCGCCACATTATAGGCGCCACGGTAGGCACCGAGGACAGCGAGAATAATCCGCAACTGGCGGAGCTTCTCGTCAGTGGAGACGGGAGCCGCTTCGATGCGGCTGATATTGCCAGGATCAATCAGATGGTTGAACAGGGCCTTCTGCACCTCTTCGCGCAGGTGGGGGAGCGGCGCATGGCCATTGTAGTAGCGGAAATACAGGTCGACATAGTCGCTGCTTGTCCATTGGGAATTGTCAGCTCTTGCCACTGTTGCGGCAAGAGCAAGTCCAAGACACAGCCGGACAGTCAATGAAGCACCCATGATCTCCTGCTCCGATCACGCAAACAACAGAATAGGGCAGGATCAGGGGAGCGTCCAGTTGCCGATTTTCGTGATGGCGTGGCGGTTTGAAATGCCGGCATGAAAAAACCGCTGGCCGGCAAAAGCGAACCTCACTTCTTGTCCTGGTAGTTCTGCTTTGGGCCAAGAGCGGCTGTTCAAGTACCTTGTGGCGAACGGCTATTTCAAGCCCAAAGCGGACTCCATTTGTCCCTCTTGGATCTCTGACAGGGCTACC
>JANNXN010000177.1:0-14897 GCA_031409595.1 Rhodobiaceae bacterium | reverse complement strand
TCAATCACCGGCTGGAAGCCCGCATGGCCAAACATCACAGCACCGAGCATTTGCTCTTCCGAGAGTTCCTTGGCTTCTGATTCAACCATCAAAACGGCGTCTGTGGTGCCCGCGACCACCAGGTCAAGCTCAGAAGTCTTCATCTGCTCTTGCGTCGGGTTCAGAACATATTCGCCATCGATGACGCCAACGCGCGCACCCCCAACCGGACCCATGAATGGAATGCCCGAAAGCGTGAGGGCGGCAGAAGCGCCAATCAGCGAAACGATATCGCTGTCATTTTCCAGATCATAGGAGAGCACCGTCGCAATCACTTGCGTTTCATTGCGGAAGCCTTCTGGAAACAGCGGGCGGATCGGGCGGTCAATCAGGCGGGAAACCAGTGTTTCCTTTTCTGTAGGGCGTCCTTCCCGCTTGAAATAACCGCCAGGAATTTTGCCGGCGGCATAGGTCTTTTCCTGATAGTTTACGGTCAACGGGAAAAAATCAATTCCAGGTTTTTCCGAGCGCGCTGCAACCGCAGTGGCAAGAACCGTCGTCTCGCCGTAGGTTACCAATACGGCGCCATCTGCTTGCCGGGCCATGCGGCCGGTTTCTATGCGAAGAGGCTTTCCTGCCCATTCCAATTCTTCAACATCAATTTTAAACATATCATATCCTTCAATGCTCTTCGCCGCCGCTTGTTCACCTACCTGGACGGCATCCCCATTGAGCAATCAAAGCCCGGCCCTATTGCCTGGCTTATGAATTCGGGGACGCGGGCGGCAAATCGGTGATCCGCCCGCACATACGTTTTATCAGTCGCTGGAATTAGCGACGGATTTCGAGACGCTTGATCAGGGCCTGATACCGGCCTTCATCCTTCGACTTCAAATAGTCGAGAAGGCTGCGGCGCAGGGCCACCATCTTCAACAAACCACGGCGTGAGTGATTGTCCTTCTTGTGGGACTTGAAATGGTCGGTGAGACCATTGATGCGCTCCGTGAGGAGAGCAACCTGCACTTCAGGCGAACCTGTGTCGGCAGGCTTTGTAGCATAGTCTTTCATGAGCGCGGCTTTGCGCTCTGCTGTCATCGTCATTCGGCCATCTCCAGGATGTCTATAGGTTAAACAAGCGCTTCGGTTTGAGCGATCCCTGTTCGATGCTGCAGATGCCAAGAGGTTTGGAACCCCATGTCACCAGCACCGCATCGCAAGCAATGGGAGCGTTCGCACCTCTGAGCAAAATCGGTTGACCCTGCTTCAGGCGCTGGGCTTCCGCATCGCTAATGGCCAGTGCCGGGATGCCGTCCAGCGCGGTCGTAAGCGGGCGAAGAGCCTCGTTTTTGGCGTTATTGCCGAGGGGCTTATGGCTCATTTCTTCGAGCCTTTCCAGCGAAATCATGTCCGCCTCGCCAAATGGCCCGACGCTAACGCGCCGAAGTGCCGAAACATGGCCAAAACAGCCAAGTTTCCGCCCCATATCGCGCGCCAGCGAACGCACATAGGTGCCCTTGCCGCACGTCACCTCAAAGACCGCGCGGGCAACGTCTGGACAGTCGGTGAGCATCAGTTTCTCAATGGTGACAGGCCTTTCCGCCATTTCGGGCTTTTCCCCGGCGCGCGCCAGATCATAGGCCCGTTCGCCGTCAATCCTGATCGCCGAAAACGCCGGCGGAGCCTGCTGGATAACCCCCTGAAATTGCGGAAGTATCGCTTCAATGTCCACCCTGGATGGCCGCTGCTCGGAGTGTGCCGTAATCTCCCCTTCCATATCGTCGGTGGAACGCTCCGCCCCCCAGGTTACTTCAAACCGGTAAACCTTGCGGCCCTCCATCGCCCATTGAACTGTCTTGGTGGCCTCCCCCAAAGCAATCGGCAAAAGCCCGGTCGCCAAAGGATCCAAAGTCCCCCCATGCCCCGCCTTCTCCGCATCAAACAACCGCCGGATTTTCCCCACCGCCTGCGTGGACGTCATGCCCAAAGGCTTGTCAAACGCCACCCACCCATGCACCGGATTTCCACGCTTTTTCAGAGCCAGTCCTCTCGCGGTTCTTGCCGTTGGTCAAAGACGGCCAGAATTTCAATAGCTTCGCCGTCGATCCGGTACGGCAAAGTATAATAAGTATTCGGCACCCGCAAAATTCGAACTTGCGATGACTGCGCAGGGCGGCCCAATTCTGGGAATGACAGCAGGTTATTCGCCGATTTCTCGATGGCACTGATTATACCGGCGGTAGCCTCTGGATTTCGCTCAATCAGGTAAATGCGTAGCTGGGCCACATCGGCTAGAGATGTCCCAATCCATGCGATCTTCATTTAAGCTCGGAGCGTTTCCGAAGGGGAGGCAATGGCAATTCGTCGGCTTTACCCCATGACTTCATCCACGCCATCATATCGTCATGCGAAACATAGGTATCGGATTCGTCTGCCGCCTTGACCGCCGCCTCAATGCGCTCCTTCAGCCAAGTTTGCCGTTTAACATAGTCTTCCAGGGCTTCGTTAATGAGAAAAGCTTTGGGTCGCCGCATTGATTCCGCAAGAGTTGACAAATCGTCACTGAGCTTCTCTTCCACCCGGGCGGAAATCATGGTTTTAGTCATGTATCACCTGTATTACATTGACTTACAATGTAAACATATCTGCGAAAAATGTCGAATCTATTCTTCCGACCTCTTCAAATCCCCGGCAACCTTGGGATCGGCCAAAAGCTCATCAATCTTGGCTGAATATTCCAGCGCCGTATCAATCCGGAACCGGACAATTGGCACGTACTTCATTGTAACCCGGGGCGCTATCAATCCCCGGATATATTTTTGATTGCGTTGCAGTGCGGTAAGCACCGCCGCATCATGGTCCTTCACCAACCCCCGCACAAAAGCCGTGGCAATTTTCAAATCCGGCGACATCTGAACTTCAACGACGCTCACCGCCAGCCGCTCCAACTCCGGATCGCCCGTGTCGCCGCGCATCAAGATATCCGCCAGCGCATGGCGGATAAGCTCGCCAGCCCGAAGCTGGCGCTGGGATGGACCGGATTTATGGTTCATGTCGCAGTCCTCTGGGCGTATCGGGCCAAACGCTGGTCCAAGGTACCTGTATGTAATTCAAACAGATGATTGTCATGGTCATAGAAATAGAGTGATTGCCCTTCGCCCTCAACCCGAGGTCGGGGGCCGCGAATGTCCAGCCCTAAACGTTCAACCGCCACCTGCGCCACGGCCAATTGGTCTTCCGTCACCTTGAAGGCTACATGATTGTAAGTCCGCGTAGGCAGGCTTTCGCCCTCCATGACGGCAATCCAAACACCACCCGCCACAAAAAACTTTTCGCGCGAAATCGAAAAAATATCCGCACCACTTGAATACACTTCAGCGCCTCCGAGAACATCAGTGATGATTTCTGCCATCGCCTTCAAGTCTCGGACGATGAAAGTGATGTGGCTCAGTCCGTCTATCAAGCAGAACCTTAATCCAGCTTGCGCTGAATTTTCTCCACGCGGAAGCATTCGATCACATCGCCTGCGCGCATGTCCTGGTAGCCTTCGAACGCCATGCCGCATTCCTGGCCAACTTGCACTTCCTTCACTTCATCCTTGAAGCGCTTAAGCGTTGAAAGCGTGCCCTCATGCACAACCACGTTGTCACGCACCAGGCGCACCTTGGCGCCGCGCTGCACGTTGCCTTCTGTCACCTGACAGCCCGCAACCTTGCCAACCTTGGTGATGTTGAAGACTTCCAGAATTTTCGCGTTGCCGAGGAATGTTTCGCGAAGTTCCGGCGCCAGCTTGCCAGACATCGCTGCCTTGATGTCATCCACCAGATCGTAAATAATATTGTAATAGCGGATTTCGATGCCGGCACGTTCCGCCGCATCGCGCGCTTGGCCCGAGGCACGCACGTTAAAGCCCAGAACCACAGCGCCCGATGCTGTCGCCAGTCCAATGTCGCTCTCGTTAATGCCGCCTACGGCATAATGCACAACCCGCGAACGGATTTCATCATTGCCGATTTTTTCCAGCGCCTGGACAATGGCCTCAGCAGAACCCTGCACGTCGGCCTTGACCAGAATTGGAAATTCCTTGCGGCCCGCCTGTGAAAGCTGGCTCATCATCTGTTCAAGCGACGTACGAACCACCGTTGTGCCACGGCTGTCACGACGCTTGCGCTCGCGGTAATCGGTGATTTCACGGGCCCGCGCTTCAGTTGGAACGACGTCAAATTGATCGCCAGCCTCTGGCGCTGAATTCAGCCCCAGCACTTCAACCGGAACCGAAGGTCCGGCTTCCTTGATATGCTCGCCCTTGTCATTGATCAGCGCGCGAACCCGGCCCCAGGAAGAGCCCGCCACAAAAATATCGCCAAGCTTCAATGTGCCGCGCTGAACCAGAACTGTGGCAACAGGCCCACGTCCCTTGTCAAGCTGCGCTTCCACCACTAAGCCTGATGCCTCGCGGTTTGGATTGGCCTTGAGGTCAAGCACTTCCGCCTGCAGCAGGATGACTTCCAAAAGCTTGTCGAGGTTTGTGCCCTTCATGGCGGAAACTTCAACATCAAGCGTATCACCGCCCATGCCTTCAACCACAATTTCATGCTGCAACAATTCTGTCCGCACCTTGGTAGGATTGGCGGATTGCTTGTCGATTTTGTTGATCGCCACGATAATGGGAACACCCGCAGCGCGCGCATGGCTGATGGCTTCAACCGTTTGCGGCATTACGCCATCATCGGCTGCAACGACAAGCACAACAATGTCAGTGGCTTTGGCGCCGCGCTGGCGCATGGAGGTAAAGGCTTCATGGCCAGGTGTGTCGATAAACGTGACAAGACCACTGCGCGTCGCAACCTGATAGGCTCCGATATGCTGTGTGATGCCGCCCGCTTCACCGGAAACAACATTGGTTTTGCGAATGGCGTCAAGCAGCGAGGTCTTGCCGTGATCCACGTGTCCCATGATGGTGACAACCGGCGGCCGGGTCACCATCTGCTCTGGCAGATCGGTTTCTGCTGACAGGCCTTCAATGACATCAGACTCCGACACCCGCTTTACCCGGTGTCCCATTTCCTCCGCGATGATCTGGGCCGTATCTGCATCGATCACATCATTGATCGTGTGCATCTGGCCCTGCTTCATCAAGATCTTGATGATGTCAACGGCGCGTTCTGCCATGCGGTTGGCAAGTTCCTGGATGGTAATGGCTTCCGGAATGACGATATCGCGCGTCATTTTTTCCGTCGGCATCTGGAACCCTTGCGCCTGCTTTTTCAGGCGCTCAGTGCGGCGTTTGAAAGCGGCAACCGAACGGGCCCGCTCTTCATCGTCAGACATCGCATTGGCAACCGTCAACCGACCGCGACGTTTTTCCATATCAGTTTTAGTGCGCGGCGGGGCCGGAACTTCAATCTTGCGCTTGACGACACCAGCACCACTGCGGAAACCCTTCGAACGCGCTGTTTCTTCTTCCTCGCGGTCCATTTGGACGGCAGTTTTGGGAGTCAGCTTCTTGGCGGCTTCTTCCGCCTTGCGCTTGCCATCTTCTTCAGCCTTGTGGCGGGCATCATCTTCAGCCTTGCGCTTGGCCGCAGCTTCACGGTCCTTGCGGTCCTTCTCGTCATGTTCCAGCCGACGGATGGCGTCTGCTTCCTGGGTCTTGCGTTCTTCGGCTTCGCGCACCCGCGATCCGGCCAACGCCCGGTCACGGGCCTCTTTTTCCTCTTCAGTCAGGGTGCGTAATACGACACCAGAACGATTGGATGTGCTGGCCTTTGGCGCAACCGCTGGCGCCGATACCTTGGGCTGAACCTGAAACAACGGCTTGGCTTCGGCCGTGGCTGGTTTGTCATCACCGAAGCGCTTGCGCTTGGTTTCAACCACAACCGTCTTGGTGCGGCCGTGAGAAAAGCTCTGCTTGACCCGGCTCTGCTCAGTGGCAGGGCGTTTCAAAGTCAAAGTTCCGCCACCAGCGCGGGGCGCACCAGATTTTGAATCATTATTATCGTTGGTATCGTTCATGCTCTCTCTTCAGTCACAACTAACCGCTCACTTGAGCGTCATATCTTTCAATCCGCTGCACGGCCCAAATCAGCTTTTCCGCAAGCTTACCACGACCGACAGCAGCGTGTATCACATTTGATCGCCCAAAGGCCAAATCCAATTCATCAACTTTAAAAATATTAATCATGGTTACGTCCGGACCAGCCAAACCATCAATTTTACGCCTGCCGTCAGGTGCTGCCTCCACCGCGTGAAGGATGATCTGCGCCTTGTTTTTGCCAACCATGTCCTCAACTTTGCTGTTGCCGGAAACTGCCAATCCGGCCTTTTTGGCCAGAGAGAAATACGACAGCGCCAGCTTTCGCAGCAAATCACCAATTAAATCAGCCAGTTCCGGTGCCGCCTTGGTTTCCGCGCCAAAACCCCGCGAAAACAGGTTTTTCTTGATGGCTTCCTTGACCCGCTCCCGGCTCAGGCTCACCCAAACGCCGCGTCCCGGCAGCTTTCGCTGCAAGTCAGGCACTGCAGTTCCGTCAGGCCCCCGAACAAATCGCAAAAGCGCATCCTCATCGTGAACCTCGCGGGTCACCACGCACATGCGCTCCGTCAAATGCTCGTCCAGCTCGACTTCCAATCCTACTCCTCGGCTTCCACTGTCTCTTCAGCCTCAACCGGCGCTTCAATCCAGCCCATCTTGACCCGCGCCGCCATGATAAGCGCTTCCGCCTCTGCCGCAGAAACATCAAGTCCCGAAAACGCACCCTTGTGCTTGGTCGATTCCGTGCCCTTGCGTTCCGTCCAGCCCGTAAGGTCATCGGTTGCGCAATCGGCCAGATCCTCCATCGTCTTGATGCCGGCCTCGCCCAGGGCCACCAGCATGGCTGGCGTCAATGTTTCGAGAGCCTTGAGCTCATCACTCACGCCCAGTTCAATCCGCCGCGCGTCCTGCTCGGTGGCAAAGCGTTCCAGATATTCCCGCGCCCGGTTCTGCAGTTCTTCGCCGGTTTGTTCATCAAGCCCGTCAATGGAAGCAATTTCATTCAAATCAACGAAGGCAATTTCTTCCACCGTATCGAAACCTTCCGATGCCAAAAGCTGGGCCAGCGTTTCATCCACATCCAGCGCTTCAATAAAGCGCGCCGTGCGGATGGTGAATTCCTTCTGGCGGCGCTCGGATTCTTCCGCTTCCGTCATGATGTCGATATCCCAGCCGGTGAGCTGCGAGGCGAGCCTGACATTTTGCCCGCGCCTGCCAATGGCAAGCGACAGTTGATCATCAGGCACCACAACTTCAATGCGCTCGGCTTCTTCATCAAGCACAACTTTGGCAACTTCCGCAGGCGCCAGTGCGTTCACCACAAACGTGGCCACATCGGGCGACCACTGGATAATATCAATCTTTTCGCCCTGCAATTCATTCACCACCGCCTGCACGCGAGAACCCCGCATGCCGACGCAAGCCCCTACTGGATCAATGGAGCCATCCTTCGAACGCACCGCAATCTTGGCGCGCGAACCCGGGTCACGCGAAACCGAAACCACCTCAACCACGCCATCATAAATTTCCGGCACTTCCTGGCCAAACAACCGCGACATGAACTCAGGATGCGTGCGGCTCAGGAATATCTGTGGGCCCCGCTGTTCGCGACGCACGTCAAACACATAAGCGCGAACCCGGTCGCCCGGCCTGAAGGTTTCCCGCGGCAGCGCTTCGTCACGCCGCACAATGGCTTCGCCGCGCCCCAAGTCAACAATCACGTTGCCATATTCAACCCGCTTCACCGTGCCGTTGACGATCTGGCCAATCCTGTCCTTGAACTCGTCATACATGCGCTCACGTTCCGCATCGCGCACTTTCTGCACAATAACCTGCTTGGCGTTCTGGGCAGCGATCCGGCCAAATTCAACCGGCGGCAGCGGCTCGGCAATAAAATCACCAAGCGTTGCTGCGGGGTTGCGCCGATTGGCTTCAACCAGGCTGATCTCGGTTGCTTCATTCTCAACTTTTTCAGTCACCAGCAGCAAACGATTAAGCCGGATTTCACCGGACTTCGGATCAATCTCGGCGCGAATTTCATTTTCTGCGCCATAGCGCGCCTTGGCAGCCCTGGTGATCGCTTCTTCCATCGCCTGCAGCACGATGGCCTTATCAATCACTTTTTCGCGCGCCACCGCATCGGCAATTTGCAAAAGCTCAAGCCGGTTTGCACTTACTGCTGGTTCAGACATTTTCTTCACTCCCGTTTTCGTGGCCCCATTCGCTGCCGTCGCCCAATCCCTTTGCAGGAAGTTTGGCGCGCGCAGCCGCAATCAATTCATCAGTTAAAATCAGTTTGGCATCCCCAATGTCGGCAAAAGGAACGCCAATGAGCAACGGCTCCTTGCCGCCCTCCGGGTTCTCGATAAACAACCTGACTTCGCCCTCCGTCACCCCTTCAAGATGCCCCTTGAAGCGCTTGCGGCCGGCAACCGGCACGGCCATCTCAATGCGCGCCTCATGGCCAGCCCAACGCTCAAAATCCTCTTTCCGCATCAAAGGGCGGTCAATTCCCGGCGACGAAATTTCAAGTTGATACTTGGTGGACACAATATCCGCCACATCCAGCATGGGCGAAATCGCCCGGCTGAACTGCTCGCAATCATCGATGGAAAACATGCCATCAGCCCGTTCCGCCATGATTTGTAAAGTGGTCCCCGTCAATTTCACGCGCACCAGCCGAAACCCCATGCTCTCCAGCACCGGCTCCACAAGCGCCGCCACCCGCAAAGCAGGCCCGGTTTCACGTGTTATTCGCGTCTGATCCATCTCTATTCCAAGGCAATAAAAAAAGCGGGCCCCGGAGATCGGAACCCACTCTCAAAACTTGCGAGTGAACTTAAGTTAAGGGCTATATACGCTTGTGAGGCGGTTTCTGCAAGAGGGGTAAGTTTAGCCGGGTTGGTCGGGTCAAGCCCGACCATGGAGAGAATCTGGAGAGCAGCCCCCACCCCATTCTCCATAGTCGGGCCTGCCCCGACTACCCAGACTTCTTCCCAAACCTCAAATACCTTGCCTCCCGCCCCTCACGCTTGGCCTTTGGTCGTAGCTGTTGGCAATCCATAGACGTCACGCGCCTTCAGTGCCCGGATAGCGGCAAGCTCAACAAAACGGCAAGTGCAATAAGGACCAGACTACTGGTGCGGAATATTATGGGGCTTGCAAGTCCAAACATGCGTGTCCCCACCATGGTGCCCAAACCATAAACAGGTCCGGTGAACAAAGCGAGTTTCAACACGTGCATTGACATCAGCCCGCCCCAAATATAGGCGATGAGGGACAAAACTGTGCTGGCTGCAAAATACAAAATGATGTTGGCGCGCAGTTTCGCGTGAGCCGTCTCAGTTCCCAACCAGTAACTCACAACTGGCGGGCCGCCGATTTGTGCAATGCCGGAAAACAACCCGGATATGGCCCCAATAAAAACTGTGGCCAGTGCATGCGGCTTGCCGCGATAACGCCAACCAGATACCAGCAATAAGAGCATTACCGAAGCCATGCCGGCAATCAGCCAGCGCAAAGTAACGGGTGCAAAAAGCGCCAGGATGACGGTGCCAACCGGAACGCCAACAAGCGCTCCAGACAACATGAGGGCAATGTCCCGCCGATCTCCCAGTTTCCAGGCGGAGGGAATCAGATAGCTTGCAAATATGCCGTCAATAATAACCAGAATAGGCGCGCCAAGTTTAGGTCCCACCAATGCCCCTGCCAGCGGTACAAAAATGAGTGCGGCCCCAAAGCCGGAGAACCCCCGCGCCATCCCGGCCACAAATGCTGCCAGCATCAAAAGCCCGAGCGTAGAGGTTTCAACATCTGGAAGCCAAGTCATCACTACGACTCTCAACGGATGATTATTTGCAATCTGTCCCAAGACCGACGGGCATGAAGCGCTCTGCGCTTTAGGTATGAAGAGACGTGCACCGAACTCATGGCCCAAGCAAATGAAATCTGAGATTTCAGGGGGCTCGCCCAAACCTCAAATACCGTGTCTCCCGTCCCTCACGTTTGGCCTTGGCCTCATACCGTGTCTGAATCCAGTTCTCGAACGGTTCACCTGTATTGCTCAGCAACGCAAACCCGCCATGGGCGTGGGCTTCGCGCAACGTCCAGTCCACATAATCCGCGATATCGCTGGCAAACAAAAACACGCCGTCCGGCTTCAGCAAAGCGTGAAATTGCTTCAGCGTATCCGCATTCACGATGCGGCGCTCATGATGGCGCTTCTTCGGCCACGGGTCGGGATACAACACAAATATTTTCGCCAGGGATGCAGGCGGAAGCTTCTCCAGCAGATAGCGCACGTCATCATCATGCACGCGGATATTGGCCAGCGCCTTGGCCTCAATAAAAGCCAGCAGTTTTGCCACGCCATTGCGAAACGGCTCGGCCCCAATAAAACTCACCGATGGAAATAGCCCCGCCTGATGCGCCAGATGTTCACCCCCGCCAAAACCAACCTCCAGCCAAACCTCGCCAGCGGGCAGCGGGTCATTCAAGTCGACCCGCAGTTTCGGCAGCAGCTCTGCCATCAAATCCAAATGATGACGGCGCAAGGATTTACCCCTGCGCCGCCCGTAATATTGAAAACGCCTGTCTTCGCTGCTCACTTCACCGCCGCTTTGAGAGCCTTGACCAGGTCAACTTTCTCCCACGAGAAGCCGCCATCCTTCATGGGCGCCCTGCCGAAATGGCCGTAAGCGGAGGTTCGCGCATAAATCGGCCGGTTGAGATTGAGATGCGTGCGAATGCCGCGTGGCGTCAAATCCATGACCTTGGCAATGGCCTTCTCCAGCTTGGCTTCCGAAATCTTGCCCGTGCCATGGGTGTCCACATAAATCGACAAGGGCTCGGAAACGCCAATCGCATAGGAAACCTGAATGGTGCATTTTTTGGCCAAGCCCGCCGCCACCACATTCTTGGCGAGATAGCGCGCGGCGTAAGCCGCCGAGCGGTCAACCTTGGTGGGATCCTTGCCGGAAAAAGCGCCGCCCCCATGCGGAGCCGCGCCGCCATAGGTGTCCACAATGATTTTACGTCCCGTCAGTCCGGCGTCTCCATCAGGCCCGCCGATAAAAAATTTGCCCGTGGGGTTCACATGCCAAACCGTATCTTTGGTGATCCAGCTCTTCGGCAAGGCCTTCTTCACATAAGGCTTCACCAACTTGAGCATGTCAGCCGACGTAAGGCTCTCATCAATATGCTGGTGCGACACCACGATGTGGGTAGCCGCAACCGGCTTGCCGTTCTTGTATTGCAGCGTAACCTGGCTCTTTGAGTCTGGCCCCAATGCCTTTTCAGCACCCGAATGCCGCGCCTCCGCCAGCAACTGCAAAATGCGTTGCGCATAATACAAGGGTGCGGGCATCAGGTCAGGCGTTTCATCGCAGGCGTAGCCGAACATGATGCCCTGGTCGCCCGCACCTTCATCTTTTTGCGCACCCGAATCCACGCCTTGCGCAATATCAGCCGATTGCCCGTGCAGCAGGACTTCAACCTTGGCCGTCTGCCAGTGAAAACCGCTCTGTTCATAGCCGATGGCTTTTATGGCCTGCCGCGTCACGTCTTCAATCTTGGCATGGGTGACCGAAGAGGGCCCCCGCGTTTCGCCGCCAATCACCACACGGTTCGTGGTGGCAAAAGTTTCACACGCCACGCGAACCTGCGCCGGGTCCATGCCCTGTGCTAAAGCCTCGCGGAAAAACAAATCGACGATCTCATCCGAGATGCGGTCGCAAACCTTGTCCGGGTGGCCCTCGGAAACCGACTCGCTGGTAAAAAGAAAATTCCTGCGTGACATTCCTCGGCCCCATCCCTTGGTTAAATGCGCATAAAGATTTCTTTATGCCTTTCCGGGAGGGTTAATGGCAGCGTTGATAAGGAAGGTCAAGAGAGCTGGCCCCCGGGGGGCGCATTGCACGGGTTGTGGTTCCGGGCCTTCCCCGCATGTCACCCAGCGCGGCAACGGGCGGCCCCTTTTGCCCCCGGCCGGGAAAGGCATATCTTCCCGTGGGGCTGGTGGGAGCGGGTTAAATGTTTTACGGTCGAATTCCCTGAGCAGGGAAGCGGGCAATGGGAGCGAAATCAAGTATATGCGCTGTCACCGGAATTCCGACAATGTGCAAGTTCATTGTACGTTTTCCAGCGTAATTCTACATGCCAATAGTTATTGGCCCGTCTTGAAAATGAACTGTCAAAAAAACTTCATATTGCTTTGTAATTGTTCATCCCTGCGCTTTATTCCCCTGCCCAACTTCAAAGAAACTCAACCACAAACAATCAAGTTGAATCCGTATGACAATTTCTACTTCCAGCCGTGTGTATGCCGCTGAAGCTCTTGGCACCGCAATCCTGCTGGCAACGGTGGTGGGTTCAGGCATCATGGCGGAAGGCCTCGCCGGTGGGAATGTCGCCATCGCCCTGCTCGGCAACACCATTCCAACGGGTGCCATCCTTGTGGTGCTGATCACTACACTTGGGCCGATATCGGGCGCTCATTTCAATCCCGCAGTATCGCTTGCCATGTGCCTCACGGGCAGATTGCAGTGGCCGCGTTTTGCTCCTTATGCTGTTTGCCAGATCATGGGAGCAGTGTTGGGCGTCTGGATTGCGCACGTCATGTTCGATCTGCCAATTTTTCAATTCTCGGCAAAGTTGCGATGGGGGGCAGGCCAGTGGGCTGCCGAAGCGGTCGCGACCTTTGGGTTGTTATTCACGATTTTCGGCAGTCTCCGGCATAATCCTTCTGCCATTCCAATGTCAGTTGGTCTCTATATTACTGCCGCCTATTGGTTCACGGCTTCAACGTCATTCGCGAATCCCGCAGTAACAATTGCCCGCGCCTTGACGAACAGTTTCTCAGGGATAGCGCCAGCTTGTGTCTTGCCCTTTATTTGCGCGCAGATCGTTGGTTCATTGGTTGCTATCGCTTTATGCCGTTGGCTCTTCGTTCAGGAGCAAGCCTAAAAGCAAATGGACGCCACAATGAACATCGTCATTTATCACAATCCCGAGTGCGAAACCTCGCGCAATGCACTAGCAATCATACGGGCGGCAGGTTATAAGCCGACCGTCATTGAATATCTCAAGACAGGTTGGACGAAACCACAATTATTGGGGCTTTTTGCAGCGGCAGACCTCACGCCGAAAACAGCACTTCGCGAGACGAAATCGCCCGCACTTGAACTTGGTCTGCTTGAGAACGAAGTTGCACTCGATACTATTCTCGAAGCAATGACCAAGCATCCAGTTCTGGTCAATCGGCCAATTGTCTGCACGAGACTGGGTGTGAGGCTTTGTCGGCCAAGTGAAACCGTAATACAACTTCTGGATCGATGTCCCACGTCACCATTTCATAAAGAAGACGGCGAACTCGTCAAATTTCCACCTGGGCCGTCAAAATAAAGTTGGGTTGAAAATGGCGCTTCGGGTTACGGTGATGTGGTGGACGGCGCCCGCTAGCGGCATTTGATGTGCCAAGATGGTTCCGTTTAATGAGTCCCAAGAGAGGAGCCATCCACCATGACGAAGATTATCACAAAGACTGTAATGAGCAAGATCGCAACTGTTGGTCTTGATCTGGCGAAGAATAGTTTTTCGGTCCACGGCTTTGATGACGCGGGCAGCACCATTCTGGCAAAGATTTAAAGCGCGGTCAGGTTTGTTTCGGTGACAGTGCCTACAATAGGATTAAATTACTGTCTTGTTTTCTCCATGGCCTATGACGAGTTGGGCCGCCTGATGAAATCGATCGAGAATTCCGGTGTCGAGAATTCCCGTGACAGTGCTGGACTGTCATGTCTGGACGGCACCCGCTAGCGGGCGCCGCCCACCACATCACCGTAATTTAACATGATTTCAGAGGAGACGCAGCATGGATCGATTCACCGGCGGTTGCCTGTGCGGCAACGTCCGAATTGTGGCGTCGGGACGGCCATACCGGGTCGGCCTTTGTCACTGTCTCGACTGCCGCAAGCATCATGGCGCCCTGTTTCACGCCTCCGCGATATTCCCTCAGGATGCGGTGACGATCGAGGGCGAAACCCGCGACTATGACGGGCGGTTTTTCTGTCCCCGTTGCGGCTCGTCCGTTTTTTCACGCAGCGCAGACGAAATCGAAGTGAACCTCGGATCCCTGGATGACCCAGACCAACTGAGGCCAACTTACGAACTCTTCATCGGCTGTCGCGAGTCCTGGTTGCCGCCGTTTCCGCTCAAGAGGCGGTACCTCCGCGATCGTGAGGCCACAGGTCGCTTTGAGGAGTAGGTCGCACGAACGGCGAATTCCATCGCTTCCCGCCGATGGAACGCCAGTTCCATTTTTCGGGCCATTTGCGGCGGCCTTTGATCGGGTCAAACAGATTTTTTCTGTCGCCAAAGTCATGTTTTTTGGTGCTTTTTTGGCGCCAAAATGGACCGCATCGCGCCGTTTTGGCGAAGTTTTCGACCACCAGAATCGTGGCCCGAACCGCAACTCAGAGCACCGTTACCGTGGCCCCCGGCTTCACGAATTGATAGAGCTCCGACACATCTTCATTCAGCATGCGGATGCAACCCGAAGAGGCAGCCTTGCCAATGGATGTGGGCTCGTTGGTGCCATGAATGCGGTAGATCGTTGAGCCGAGATAGATGGCGCGCGCACCAAGCGGGTTCTCCGGGCCGCCAGCCATGAAGGCAGGAAGGTCCGGGCGGCGTTTGCGCATTTCCGTTGGCGGGCGCCAATCAGGCCACTGGGTCTTGTAGCTGACCTTGTTGGTGCCGGACCATTCAAAGCCCTTCTTCGCAGTGGCCACCCGGTATTTCACCGCCTTGCCATTGCCAACTACAAAATAAAGCACATTCTGCTTGGTATTGACGATGATGGAACCGGCGGAAGCCGCGGTTTCATAGG
>JANNXN010000176.1:0-11007 GCA_031409595.1 Rhodobiaceae bacterium | reverse complement strand
GAGTCGTGCAGGCTGGCGCTGCTGCCGTTGCCAATGCCGAAATAGCAGGAGGGAACCACTTCCTGCATGAAGGCGAAATCTTCGGAAAACATGAAGGGGCCGCGCAATTCTGTGCTTGCGGGATCTTGGCCCAGATCGATTGCGACATTGCGCACCAGTTCAGCATGCTCACTTGTGTTAACGCCTGGCGGGTAGCTGATGCCGGGGTTATAGGAGATATCAGCCGTGCAGCCGTAGGATTTTGCCTGGTCTGTTACCAAGGTGACAATGCGCTGCTCGAGCAGTTTGCGAACTTCAGTGGCGCAGGTGCGAACGCCAATCTTGATGCTTGCTTCGCCGGGAATTATGGTTGCGAGGTTTCCTGCATTGAATGCGCCAACCGTGATCACTGCTGGATCGTGTGGGTTAACGTTTCGCGCCACTATGGACTGGAGCGCCAGGACAATTCCCGATGCGGCCACAATGGGGTCGGCAGTTTTGTGTGGCAATGCGCCATGGCCACCGATACCGCGTATGGTCACTTCGACGATATCGACAGCTGCGGTAATGGCGCCTGCGCGCACTGTGACCTGGCCCACATCATCACCGGGAATATTGTGGACGGCAAACACCGCATCGCAGGGGAAGCGTTGGAACAGGCCCTCATCGATCATGCGCTTGGCGCCGCTGATGTCTTCTTCTGCCGGCTGGAATATCAGGTGCACCGTACCGTCGAAGTTTTTTGTTTCTGCCAGAAGGCGGGCGGCTCCGAGCAGCATGGTTGTGTGTCCATCATGGCCACAGGCGTGCATTTTGCCGGGTGACCTGGAGGCATAGGCAAGATTGGTTGTTTCATGAATGGGCAGTGCATCCATGTCAGCGCGGATACCCATGGTTCGGCTGCTGGTGCCATTCGAAAGAGTGCCGATGACGCCTGTTCCAGCAATTCCGGTTGTAACCCTGAAGCCCAGGCGGTTGAGTTCTTCGGCAACAATCTTACTGGTGCGAAATTCCTCAAACTGCAATTCCGGATGCGCATGCAGGTCGTGGCGGATGGCGATGAGATCGGGAACATTCATCGGCGTGTCGGAATCTGAGCTTCCACGTAGCCAAAGGCGCGCGTGATGACAAAGGTGAGGATGATGTAGACCAGTGCAAGGAAGAGGAGAGGCTCATAAATCAGAAATGTATCTTGTCTAATTCTGGATGTGACACCCATCAACTCCATAACAGGTATGGTAAAAGCAAGTGGTGTGGCTTTGAGCTGACCAATCGTTTCGCCGGCAAGCGTTGGCAGCACTTGCCGAACCGCACGCGGGAACCAAATTCGGCTCAGCACTTTCCAAGGCGACATGCCGAAGGCCCTTGCCGCTTCAAGTTCGCCCCGTGGCACACCCAAGAAAGCGCCGCGCATGACTTCGCCTTCATAGCCGGCAAAACTCAAGCTGAACGCCAGCAGCGCATAGTAGTAAGCATCAAGGCGGATGAGCCACATGAAATTGGTTTTGAATGACGGGAAGGCTAACCCAATCATGGGAAACAGAGAGCCAATACCATAATACAGAAGCCAAAGTTGAATCAGCAGTGGAGTGCCGCGAATGAATGTACAGAATCCGCGGGCCAAGTAACGCAAAGGTGCTGGGCCGGTCACCTGTACCAACCCGATTGGAACAGCGAGTACAAACCCCACAACCAATGAAACTGCGAGCAGCACCAGCGTTAGGAACAGTCCATTAAGCAACAGGGGAAAATAGGTTGGCAACCAGTCCCAGCGCATCATACCCTCACGCCAGTTTCGGTTGGCCACGCCTGACACGGCGCTCCAACCAACCAAATATCTGATTTGATACCATTGTTATGCTGAGATAAATCGCTGCGGTCACCAGAAAAAACATCAGGTACTGTTTGCTGACACCTGCCGCCTGGCGCGTCGCCAATGCAAGTTCAGTGAAACCTACGACGGCAATAAGCGACGAGTCCTTGGTTATGTTGAGCCACAGATTTCCCATACCGGGAATGGCATAGGGCAACATGGCGGGCAGCACGATACGGCGGAACCTCATGAACGGTGACATGCCGTATGCTTTTGCCGCTTCCACTTGGCCTGTGGGAACAGCCAGAATGGCCGCTCGCAGGACTTCAGTTGAATAGGCACCCTGCACAAACCCAAGAACAAATACAGCGGCGACCAGTCCGTTGACTTCGATACGTTGAACCCCAATCGATTCCAAAAATTTGTTGAGGCCATCCGTACCGGCATAATAGAGCAGCAGAATGAGTACGAGTTCGGGAACTGCACGAACAAGCGTCGTGTAGCCGTCGAGTATGATTTTCAGGAACTTTCCGCCAGAAAGTTTGCCAACCGCGCCACACAGGCCAAGACTAATTCCAAAGGCATAGGCCAAGACAGCGATCTGGACGGTGCGAACTGCCCCCCAGAACAGCTCGTCGCCATAGCCAGTGTCGCCGAATGCTAAAAGTCCGATGTTGGCTGCGGCGAATAGCAAGATTTATGTCACCTCTTTGAGCAGCAGGATTTTTTGATGGAGCCATCTCCCTCCCCACAAGTGGGAGGGAAATCAGCGGGAACCCGCTCTGTGTGATCTTAAAGGTTAGGAGGCGTTACAATTTTGCCATCCAGTTTCCACTGTGTGGTAATTGGCGCAAACAGACCCTTGGCGGCCATCGCCTGAATGCCGGCATTTACTTTCGCCAGCAATTCTGTGTCTTCCTGGCGAATGCCGAAGCCTACGCCAGCGCCGAGGATTTCAACGTCGATGGGAACAGCCCCCTTCTGCTCACAGCAGGCAGTGCCCTGCTCTGATGTCAAGAAGGCATCAAGTGCCACACCATCGGCCATCACGTAGTCAAGACGGCCAGCGGCAAGATCGTTGTTGGCTTCATCCTGGGTTGCGTAGGTTTTTACGACAGCACCCTTTGGCGCATAATACTTGTCAATGTAGGCGGAGTGGGTTGTTGAAACCTGCACGCCGACATTCTTGCCCGAAAGATGTTCAGGCGAAAAATCCTTGTCATCGCTCTTGGGTCCTATGATGACGGCTGCCGAGTTGTAATAGATGTCCGAGAAGCTGATGGTCTTCTTGCGCTCATCGGTCACTGACATGGACGACATGATGGCGTCAAACTTTTTGGATGTGAGGGCTGGAATGATGCCGTCCCATGCCACTTCCTCGATTGTGCACTTCTCGCCAATTTCGGCGCACAGGGCGTTCATGAAATCAACTTCCCAGCCCACCCAGACGCCAGAGGCATCCTTCGAGGTGAATGGCGCATAAGGTTCAGCAGCCACGCCCATTTTCAAATCGGCATAGGCTGGAGCTGCTGCAAACATCGAGAAAGCGGCAATGGCGCCAAGCAACACACGTTTTGTACTTTTCATCGTAATCTCCTATTGGTCCTTTTGTTTTATAGTATTCGGACCCAACCCTTATGGGTTTGGTCCGCAGTGCAACTTTCCGGCGCCCAAGATGGCCGCCGGGCATGAGGAGCTATGGTCTTGGTATATCCAATTTGCCCGTCAAATTCCATTTTGCAGAGATCTGCTCGAATGTGCCCTTGGAGGCCATCGCTTTTATGGCCACGTTGAACTTATCCGCCAACGCTTTGTCCTCCTTGCGGACGCCCAGGCCAACGCCCTCGCCAAATATTTCTGCGTCACGTTCCACCGAACCCTTTGTTTCGCAGCAACCGCCTTCGCTTGTCGCAAGAAAAGCATCAAGTGCTGTGCCATTGGCCATCACATAGTCAAGACGTCCAGCTGCAAGATCATTGTTTGCCTCGTCCTGAGTGGCATAGGTTTTGACCATAACGCCTGCAGGCTCATAGTATTTCGCCATATAGCGGGCGTGCGCGGTTGAAACCTGTACGCCCACATTCTTGCCCGCCAAGTGCGCTGGCGTGATATCCTTGTCATCGCTCTTGGGCCCGATGATGGTAGCGGCGGAATCATAATACATGTTCGTGAAATCTATAATTGCCTTGCGCTTCTCCGTGATCAACATGGATGCCATGATCACATCAAATTTCTTGGCTTGCAGGGCTGGAATAATGCCATCCCACGCCACTTCTTCAATTATGCATTTTTCTCCAATTTCGGCGCAAATCGCATTCATGAAGTCAACTTCCCAACCGACCCAGACACCTGAGGCATCCTTTGAGGTGAATGGGGGGTAGGGTTCAGCGGCCACGCCAAACTTCAAATCGGCATAGGCTGGCGATGCCGCAGCAAATAGAGCGACAGTTGCTGCCGCCATCATAATTCTACGTGAAAACTTCATTCTGCTCTCCCCTGTTTACTTCTAGTTTTCCGCCGCAAGATTCAATGAATACCAGAAACGAATTGTTTGCAACGCTCGCTTTTGGGGGCGCCGAATACCTGCGATGGGGGGCCTTCTTCTTCGATTACGCCCTGGTGCAGGTAAATGACGTGACTGGAAACATCGCGTGCAAATTTCATTTCGTGCGTCACCAAAATCATGGTGCGGCCCTCGTTGGCCAGGTCACGAATAACTTTCAGAACTTCGCCGACCAATTCCGGATCAAGGGCAGAAGTTGGCTCGTCGAAAAGCATGACTTTCGGTTCCATTGCCAGTGCCCGCGCAATGGCTGCGCGCTGTTGTTGGCCACCGGAAAGAAATGACGGGTATTGGTCGCGCTTTTCATAAAGTCCGACCTTGTTGAGAAGCTTTTCTGCGCGGGCGATGGCATCAGCCTTTGAAAGACCAAGAACATGCACCGGCGCTTCGATGACATTCTGCATCACTGTCAAATGTTGCCAGAGGTTAAAGCTTTGAAAAACCATGCCGAGCCTGGTGCGAATACGCTCGAGTTGGTGGCGGTCGCTGGGGTGCAAATTGCCGTCCCTGTGGGGCTTCAGGGTCACTTCATCGCCGGTTACGGTTATGCGGCCCTTGGTAGGCATCTCAAGGAAATTGATGCAACGCAGGAATGTGCTCTTGCCGGAGCCGGACGCCCCGATCATGGATACGACGTCGCCCTCCCGTGCCTCCAGGGACACGCCCTTCAGCACTTCAAGATCGCCAAACCGCTTGTGCAGATCCTCGACGACAACGGCCATGGGCCTAGCGCCATTTGTTGTTTCCTTGCGTGCTACCACGCTTCCTCCCTCGGAGAGCTTTTGCCCTTCTCGTAGGGGTCACCATACCATTGATTTTGGATTCCGCAATTCGTCAATTCACAGGCTGGCAATTTGAGTTGCCTTCTGGACCAGGACTTCGGCTTGCCGGATTGAGGCATAGTCGATCAAGCGGCCATCAAGCGAAACGGCGCCTTTTCCGGCTTTTGCGGCCTCTTCCATGGCAGCGATGATCTTCTTGGCGCGGGAGACATCGGCCTCGGAGGGGCTCATGACCTCATTGGCCAAGGGTATTTGCGAGGGATGAATGGCCCATTTGCCCTCGCAGCCCAAGACGGCAGCCCGGAGGCCCGCGGCCCTAAAGGCATCCCCATCAGTGAAATTTCCAAAGGGGCCATCCACGGGCCGCAATCCATTGGCGCGGGCTGCCACCACCATGCGCGCAATTGCATAATGCCACATGTCACCCCAATGGGTTTGGCGATTGCCGTCGGGAAGCGGTTCTGTCAGCACGGCATAGTCCGCGTTGGCGCCACCTATTGAAGTGGTGCGAGCCTTGGTGGAAGCCGCATAATCGGCCACGCCAAAATGCAGGGATTCATTGCGTTTTGAGGCGGCGGCGATGGCGTGGATATTCTGCATGCCAAGCGCTGTTTCAATGATCATCTCAAAGCCCACGCGCTTTTTGCGGCCCTTGGCGGCTTCGATCTGGGTGCAGAGCATGTCAACGGCATAAACATCCGAGGCGGTGCCGACTTTGGGGATCATGATGAGATCGAGCCTTTCGGAAGCCTGCTCCAGAACGTCGACAACATCGCGGTACATATAATGGGTATCAAGACCGTTGATGCGGACCGATAGAGACTTGTGGCCCCAATCAATGTCGCCAATGGCTTGAATGACGTTTTTGCGGGCTTGCACCTTGTCATCTGGCGCGACGGCATCCTCAAGGTCGAGAAACACCACGTCGGCAGCAGATTTTGCCGCTTTTTCAAAGAGTTGTGGCTGGCTTCCAGGTACGGCCAGTTCGCTGCGGTTGAGGCGTGCCGGGGCTTGTTCGATGGTGAGAAAACTCATGGGGATTCCTTAATGATTCAAAAACCGCTTGGCGGCCTGGTCATGCTCCCACCTGAGGCGGGCTACGTCAACGCCCGCGAAAGAATTCCGTGGGCCAGCCCACCTGCTCCAGATATTCAAACGGACTGCACCCAAACATGCGATGGCAGAAGGCATCTTCATTCTGTACAACGAAACCATCCATTGCATTTTCAGCCAGCACGGCCAACGGGTTTCTGATCCAAACGGAATTCAACTGATCCTCGCTTTACGTTTCAGCCCATTTCAGGCTAGTCTCGAAATTGAACCAGTTGGTCAAACAGACTGGGCCAACATGGAACAACGAAGAACACTAAAGGGAGAACTGAGACATGAACACTCTAAAACGCACGTTATTGGCGCTTGCCGCACTATCCGCGATGGGCGCGACCGCTGGCGCGCAAGAGATGAAGAAGGAAGTTGGCGCAGGCGAGGGCCAGGTCAATATCGTTGCCTGGGCCGGTTACATTGAAAATGGCGCCACTGACAAGGCCTACGACTGGGTCACGGAATTCGAAAAGAAAACCAGCTGCAAAGTTAACGTGAAAACTGCTGGCACGTCAGACGAAATGGTTGCCTTGATGAACGAAGGTGGTTTCGATCTCGTAACAGCTTCGGGTGACGCATCGCTGCGCCTCATTGCCGGCAAGCGCGTTCAACCCATCAATGTTGATCTCATTCCATCCTGGAAAACTGTCGATGAGCGCTTGCAGAATGCGCCTTGGCACACTGTTGATGGCATCCACTATGGAACGCCCTATCAATGGGGTGCAAACGTTCTCGCCTACAATACCAATGTGTTCAAGGAACCGCCAAAGAGCTGGAGCGTGGTGTTTGAAGAACAGAACCTGCCCGATGGCAAGTCCAACAAAGGTCGCATTCAGGCATTCGACGGCCCGATCTATATCGCTGACGCAGCGCTATATTTGATGTCAAAAAAGCCAGAGCTTGGCATTAAAGACCCCTACGAACTCAATGAAGAACAATACAAGGCATCACTTGATCTGCTGCGCGTCCAACGCGCACTTGTCGGCCGCTATTGGCACGATGCTTTCATGCAGATCGATGACTTCAAAAATGAGGGCGTTGTGGCTTCCTCATCCTGGCCGTTCCAAGTGAACATGTTGCAGCTCGACAAGGATGCCATCGCCAAAACGCCGGTTGCCTCTGTCGTTCCTGAAGAAGGCGCCACGGGCTGGGCTGACACCACTATGATGCATGCGGAAGCCGCCAATCCAAACTGCGCCTACATGTGGATGGAGCATTCCATTTCACCAAAGGTGCAGGGCGATCTTGCTGCCTGGTTTGGTTCCGTTCCGGCAGTGCCTGCTGCCTGCAAGGGCAATGCGCTCCTCACCGATGGGGGTTGCGACACGAACGGCATGCAGAGTTTTGACAAGATCCACTTCTGGCGCACGCCTGTTGCCAAATGCGCGACACAGGAAGCTGGTTGCGTTCCTTACTATCGCTGGGCCACGGATATGATTGCGGTTCTCGGTGGCCGTTAGTATCTGACTCTTCAAGGAGCTCCTGCCAGATTTTTCTGGCGGGAGTTTTCTGCATCATGGCAACAGCCGTAAGTTTTCAACATATCTCCCGTCATTTTGGCGCCATTCGCGCCGTCGATGATGTCAACCTGGACATTGCGGAAGGTGAGTTCTTCGCCATGCTTGGACCTTCGGGTTCGGGAAAGACAACATGTTTGCGGCTGATAGCGGGCTTTGAACAGCCAACATCGGGCCACATGGAAATATTTGGCGTAACCTCGGAGGGGGTGCCTCCCTATCAGCGGAACGTGAATACCGTTTTCCAGGATTACGCCCTGTTTCCACACATGACCGTTTTGGACAATGTGGCCTATGGCTTGATGGTGAAAGGCGTGGACCGTACGACCCGCCATCGCAAGGCCCAGGAAATGCTCACACTTGTTGCGTTGAGTGATTTTGGCGGCAGGCGGCCCTCGCAATTGTCGGGTGGTCAAAGGCAGCGCGTGGCACTGGCGCGCGCATTGGTCAACGAACCCAAGGTTCTGTTGCTGGATGAACCACTTGGAGCGCTTGACTTGAAACTGCGCGAGCAAATGCAGGTTGAGCTCAAGGCCTTGCAGCGCAATCTTGGCATCACATTCGTATTTGTGACCCATGATCAAGGCGAAGCGCTTTCCATGGCGGACCGGGTTGCCATTTTTGATAAAGGCCAGATCATTCAAGTTGGAGCGCCTGAAGAAATTTATGAACGGCCGACGAACAAGTTCGTTGCCGATTTTGTGGGATCATCCAATGTTCTCTCTCCGGCTTTCACGAAATCAGTTGGGGGGCCAGAAAAATGGGCGAGTCTGCGCCCTGAAAAAATCAATGTGGCGCCGGGCAAAGCAGAACCCCCGAAAAACAGTTTTTCGACAAAGGCCAGCATTGTTACCAGCCACTATCAGGGTTCGGTGACGCGGCTCAACACGCGCACAGCGAAAGGTGAGCTAATCAATGTAACTGTTGCCTCGTCACGCGGAAAGTTCACAGAGGGCGAAATAGTCACGCTTCATTGGCCGAAGGACGCATGGCATATCATGGCGGCTGAGACATGAGCGCTGTTCGCGCCATCTCCGATATACTCTACCGTCGCCCGGGCTGGTTCTCTGCCCTGCTCCTGGCGCCACCACTTGTCTGGCTTGGCGTTGCATTCCTGGGATCACTATTTGTATTTCTGTTCCATAGTTTCTTCTCAATCGATGAGTTTTCCGGCTTCATCAAGTATGAGTTGACACTATCGACGCTGGGCGAACTGTTCCGCCTGTCCAATTTTGATGTCATCGTTCGAAGCCTGATCATGGCCATTGCTGTGACATTGGCCTCCGCCGTCATTGCATTCCCCTTCGCATATTATGCAGCGAGGTATGCGCGGGGGAAATGGAAAGCCCTGTTCTATATTCTGGTGATGCTTCCGTTGTGGTCGAGCTATCTGGTTAAAGTCTACGCCTGGAAATTGATACTTGCCAAGGAAGGCATCATCAGCTGGCTTGCTGGTGAGCTTCATGTTACGTGGGCGTTGGATGCGCTGCTTGCCACGCCGGTTATCGGGGGGCCATCACTTTCAATCAGCTACATCGGAACCTTTGTGGTGTTTGTCTATGTATGGCTTCCCTTCATGATCCTGCCGACACAGGCAGCGCTTGAGCGCGTGCCGGTCAATCTGATTGACGCCTCCAGCGATCTCGGGGGCACACCGGCACAGACTTTCAGAAATGTTATTCTGCCGCTGGCTTTACCGGGCGTGGTGGCTGGCTCAATTTTCACGTTTTCCCTCACTCTCGGCGACTACATAATCCCGCAGATTATCGGCAATTCAAGTTATTTTCTGGGTATCACTGTCTATTCGCTGCAGGGAACGGCAGGTAATATACCGCTGGCGGCGGCCTTCACGCTGGTTCCAATTGTGATCATGGGCATCTATCTGGCGATAGCCAAGCGCATGGGGGCATTTGATGCGCTCTGACGGCAGCCCCTTTCTTCTCAAAGTTTCAGCCCTGGCCTGCATTGCCTTTTTGCATGTGCCGCTGCTGCTGATTTTTCTCTATGCATTCACCACCGAAGAAAAGAGCTTCCAGTTTCCGCCGCCCGGATACACGGCCAAATGGTTCGGCGTGGTTTGGGGAAGACAGGATATCTGGGATGCTATTGGCCTTTCGGTCAAGGTTGCGAGTATTGCCACTGTATTGGCCCTTGTTCTGGGCACGTGTGCAGCCGCAGCAGTTTCCCGGTCCAAATATTTCGGCCGCGATTACATTTCGCTCCTTTTCATCTTGCCGATTGCCCTTCCAGGCATTGTCACCGGCATAGCTTTGCGCTCCGCGTTCAGCATTATGGATATTCCATTCTCGACATGGACGATCGTTCTGGGTCACACCACTTTTTGCATGGTTGTTGTTTACAATAATGTGCTCGCCCGCTTCCGTCGCACCAGCGGCAGCATGATTGAGGCCTCGATGGATTTAGGAGCGGATGGGTTTCAGACATTCCGCCATGTGGTTCTGCCGCAAATAGCTTCGGCGCTGCTGGCGGGCGGGATGCTGGCTTTTGCGCTTTCATTTGATGAAGTGATTGTCACCACTTTCACGGCGGGCCAGCAATCGACGTTGCCTATCTGGATGCTGAATGAACTCATTCGTCCCCGGCAGAGGCCGATTACAAATGTCGTGGCTGTATTCGTGATCGCGGTGACCTTTGTGCCAATCCTTGCGGCCTACTATCTAACCCGCGAGGGCGAGCATACGGGTGGCACGGGGAAGTGATCTAGTTTGGATACAAGCGATAGTTTCCCATGACTTCCAGCGTAGAGGCTGCCGGAGGTTCATCACACCTTTCAGCGATATTTTCAGTAAACTTCTTGAATTCGGGCAAACGACCCAATGGGTTGTCATCGTTTTCCGTTTCAAACGAAACGAGATGCATGAAACTGACACCGTCTTCCAACTTGAATGAAACATAGCGCACGCCTGGGGGCGAAACGGCCTCCAGCGCCTTGAACAATGCAGCAATCAATTTCTCATTTTCCGCAACGCGGTCTTTTTTGACCTTGTAACGCACAACAATTTTTTTTATCGAACCGACCTCTCTGTATCGCAATAGCACACGATCAATTTAGACTGACCCCAAAATACATCCGTCATTCCGGCGAAAGTCGGAAGGTGGATTCACATTCGAAGTGCAACGGTTTGAGGTGAGATAGGAATAGCTCTGCCGGGGTTTTGAAGGCAAGGCATTTTCTGGGAGTGTTGTTGAGGTGGTTTGCGAGGTGTTGCAGATCTTCGTTTGTAAAGCTGT
>JANNXN010000175.1:0-2003 GCA_031409595.1 Rhodobiaceae bacterium | reverse complement strand
CAACGCCCCTCTGACAGTTGAGCCGGGCGGCATTTATTTTCGCCCCGAGGGCAGACATTTTCTGTGTGGCAACTCACCTGAGGAGCGCGATGAACCAGCTGACTTGAGTTGGGATGTGGATTACGCGTGGTTTGAAGAGCGCATCTGGCCAGTTCTCGCAAGCCAGGTTCCCCAGTTTGAGACGATCAAAGTGATAAACGCCTGGGTGGGCCACTACGATTACAATTCCCTCGATCAGAATGCGATTTTGGGCCGTCACCCACAAATCCAGAACTTCTATTTCGCCAACGGCTTTTCCGGTCACGGCCTGCAACAGGGACCCGCCGCTGGCAACGCCATTGCAGAACTCATCGAGCATGGCGCTTACCGCGAGATAGATCTCACCCGCATGGGTTATGGGCGCGTTGTGCGAAATGAACCCCTGTTTGAAAAAAACGTCATCTGATGCCGCGTCTGGTCCTCTGCATGTCCTCACAGGTGGCGTACGGGCCCGTTGGAAACACGGCCGCTGTTCCAGCTCTTCAAGCGGCAGGCTTTACCGTCATGCAAGTGCCAACGATAATCCTGTCCAACCATCCAGGTCTCGCCAAGCCTTCCGGCGTGCGCCTGCCAGCCAGTGAAATTGCGGGAATCCTCGCAGCGCTGGAAACCCTCGGTGTTTTAAAAGAGTGTGTGGGCGTATTGACGGGATACTTCGCCGGCGCAGACCAAATTGCCGCTGCTGCCAGTTTCATAGCAAAAATGAAAACAGCAAACCCCGAACTCTTTGTGCTGGTTGATCCGGTCCTGGGAGATGGTGGCAGTCTTTATGTGTCCCCCGATGTGGCAGCTGCCTTGCGCGATGAATTGGCGCCCCTGGCCACCTGCATCACCCCCAACTGTTTTGAGCTCGCCTGGCTCACGGGTCAGAAGGTAGCCAGCCTGGATGATGCCCGTAGCGCCGCGGCCAGGCTAAGTGTTGCGGAAATTCTGGCAACTTCAATACCGGTGGATGACAGCCGCTTGGCCACCCTGGCAATTTCGCCAGACGGCTGCAGCCAATCCATTGCGGCGCGCCAGCCAAATGTGCCACACGGCACCGGAGATTTTTTGGCGGGCCTTTACTTGGGCAGCCGGCTCAACGGATTTGGCCCCCCTGAAGCCCTGAAACTTTCAACCGCAATCCTTGACTCCGCAATTCTGCGAAGCACAAACATGCCCTGCCTTGACATCATTGGAGCTTTGAACAGTTCATCATGAGCCTGGATCGCAGCAGCATTAAAGCCACCGCCCAACGCATTGCTCCCTTCATTCACAGAACCCCCGTGATGAACATTGTTATGCCAGGCTTGTCGCAACCGGTTTGCCTCAAACTCGAGCAGCTTCAGCATACCGGCAGTTTCAAGGCGCGCGGCGCCTTCTCCAATCTCGTCGGCGCAAAAATTCCGGCCGTTGGAGTGGTGGCGGCCTCCGGCGGCAATCATGGCGCGGCCGTTGCCTACGCAGCGAAAGTACTGGGGGTGCCAGCGCGCATATTCGTGCCTGTGATTTCATCGCCCGCCAAAGTCGCCCGCATTGCAGGCTATGGCGCAACCATTGTGCAAGATGGCGCCAATTACCAGGAGAGCCTCTCACTTTGCATTGATTGCGCAGAAAAATCAGGAGCCACAAACATCCATGCCTACAATGCAGAATTGACCCTCAACGGACCTGGCACATTGGGGCGCGAGCTCGAAGAACAGGCCCCGGAACTCGACACCATCTTGATTGCTGTGGGTGGCGGTGGCCTCATCGGCGGCGTGGCAAGTTGGTATCAATCCAAGGTGAAAATCATCGGCGTCGAACCGGAAACCAGCAACGCGCTTCATGCAGCACTCGCCGCAGGGTCGCCCGTCACGATCAAGCCGTCAGGGCTGGCTGCCGATAGCCTGGGCGCCAGTTCTGCCGGAACACTGATGTTTCCCATTGCGCAAAAACACGTGGCAGAGGTTATCCTCATCACCGATGACGACATCAGGGCCGCC
>JANNXN010000174.1:0-16244 GCA_031409595.1 Rhodobiaceae bacterium | reverse complement strand
GGAATCGCTGCAAAATATGAGTATTTGCAACCAACGGCCACCAAACAAAATCTTTTGCCAAACTGCAAAGGTGGTAACCAGAGAGTTAACCACGCAAAGCCAATTCTCTTCAATATTTCACGGTTTCCTTCATATTTGATTCAAATTCCTGTCGAGTTATTGACATAGGGATTGTCCGCTTGTCTCGAGGCCCTTGCAGTCTTCACACTGTATGGAAACAAGCCCAAGGAAATCGCACCACCAGCGATCACTCCGGACGACCTCGAGTCCTTTTCCTTTGACATGCACGACAGGATTTCATGGGCAAATGAAAGGTCAACGCTATGTCAAATACATCCTATCTGTCAGAACTCCGCGCCGCTATCGCGACCCGGGAACAGCGCGAAATGGCGCGCCGAACAAGGCGCAACAAGCTATGGCAGAGGATGTTCCTTGCAACAGCTTTGGTTGCAACCGCGCCAACACAAATCAATATCGTGCAAAGCTCCATTGTCCCCGCACAGACACAGTTAACCACTGAAACCTCCAACCTTGCATTGGGAATATTCACCAAGAAGGTCGCCAAACGCGCCGAAACAAGACTTGTCCAGGTAGCAGATCGCAGAGGCAACAACGGCGGCGAAGGCGGTAGGCAAGGTGGCCGAGACGGCAATGATGGCGACGACGGCAACAATAATGGCGGCCACAGCAACGGAAATGATGGCGACGACGGCAACAATAATGGCGGCCACAGCAACGGCGGTGATGGCGACGGCAACAACGATGGTGACGGCAGCAATGGCGGCGGCCACAGCGACGGCAGCGACAATAACCATGGCGATGGCAATAATGGTAACGGCGGCAACAACAATGGCGGCGGCGATGATCATGGCGATGGCAATAATGGCGACGACGACGATGATGACGATGATGACGATGATGACGATGACGATGATGACGATGACGATGACGACGATGACGATGACGATGACGACGATGACGACGATGACGACGATGACGATGATGATGACGATGATGACGATGATGACGATGATGACGATGATGACGATGATGACGATCATTCACCGCCACCTCCAAAGGATAGCCGCAGCGACAACTGCAACCAGGCTGACGATTGCGGAAGTGCAAGGCCCGACAAGCCAAAAATTAATATCGAGGAGGAGAAAGTCGTTTCAGTTCATGGTTAAAACTTAACCGCTATCTGAAAAAATCAGCGCCGCGTGTGATCCACGCGGCGTTTTCATCGAAGGCCTTTCCACTTGGTCCGGACATTGCATGTCCAAGCTTGACCAAAGCCAAATCGTGTCATGTTGGGAACCGGAAGCTGAAACAATGATCAAGATTCTTAAAACTTTGATGCTGCTCTGTGTGATTGTCGCATCCATAACGCCGCTCTCGGCATTCGCAGTCGCCCCACGTGCAGAAACAGCGGCAATTTATGAAGTTGGAAGTATCGTTATCAAAACCAAAACCCGCGAGCTCCTGTATATCAAGAGCCTGACTGAGACCATAAGATATCCAATTGCGGTCGGCAGGGCTGGCCGGGATTGGACCGGCACGACGACTGTGTCACGCATGGTTCGAAATCCAATCTGGGCACCGCCACCTGCCATCCGCCGAGACAACCCGAAACTGCCAAAATTGGTAAAACCAGGTCCCAATAATCCACTTGGTGTTGCAGTCCTGGTTCTGGGTGATGGCACTTACGGCATTCACGGAACCAACAAAGATGAATCAATTGGCAAGGCGGCATCCTATGGTTGCTTTAGAATGCATAATGCGGATGTGCTTGCCCTCTTCGAGGCCGTAAGCATCGGCACAAAAGTATATGTTCTGCGGTAAATTGTTAACAACAAGCATAAAATTTTCATAAACTGCGCGACCCGATCTGTACCCGGAATTAAGTCCGCTTGAGTAGCTTGCACCCCTAGGAATTGGCTCTGGGAGAGAGGCAATCCTCCTTCTCAGTGTGGAATTGGGGTCGGCGTATGTGTGAGCTGTGTAAGAGCAATCCGTTTGTCGACTGGCACAACCTGGCGCCGCTCGACATGGGCACAGTTGAAGGCGCCAGCAGCAGCGGCGCAGCAACAAGCTTCAATCCGTCCTTCGTCAATCAGTTGAACAGCGGTGCCGTGTGGACCAAGCCAACTGGCGGCGTGGCCCAGACAATTACATTTGGCTTCCCGACCAGCGGCGCATTTGCCGTCGGCTGGGGCGAAGCTTCCGGATGGTCCGCCTTCACCGCTCAGCAAATGACGGCCGCGCGTCAGATGATGTCCATCTGGGATGATCTGGTCGCCGCAACATTTGTTGAAGCCGTCGCTTCGCCCAACACCGCAGATATAAAGTTTTCAAACACCACAACCGACATCAGCTTTGCCCACGCCTATTATCCAGGCGTTGCCGGTTCCGAAGGCAGTTCCACGGCCCGCATGTCGGGTTCGGTCTGGCTCAATCCGGCCTATAACAGCGGGATCAACAATCTCGTTTCACCTGTCTCTGGCAACTATGGTTTCATGGCTATCATGCACGAGATCGGCCACAGTCTGGGTCTCGATCATGGCGGCAACTACAACGGTGGAGCGCCCGTATACGGCAATGCATCAACTGGCTGGCTCTTTGCCGAAGACTCCCGCCAATACACCATCATGTCTTACTTTGGCGCCAGCAACACCGGCGCTACCTGGCTCGGAAAATATGCGCAAACGCCAATGGTCTACGACATCCTGGCGATCCAGCAAATGTATGGCGCCGACTACGCCACGCGCGCCGGAAACACGGTCTATGGCTTCAACTCCACCGAAGGCAACACACTCTACGACTTCACCACGAATGCCTCACCCGTTCTAACCATTTGGGACGGCAACGGCGCCGATACCATTGACGTGTCCGGATGGAACACCGCATCCCTCATCAGTCTCGTCGCCGGTTCATATTCAAGCGTCAACGGCATGACCAAGAATCTGGCAATCGCATTCAACGTGGATATCGAAAATGCCACAACCGGCTCCGGTAACGACACAATCATCGGCAATGATCTTGCAAACATTCTGATCGGCAATGGCGGCGCCGATGCGCTCTATGGCGCACGCGGCAACGACATGCTGGACGGCGGTGCCGGCAATGATCGCCTTGAGGGCGGCGATGGCAACGATACGCTTGATGGCGGCGCTGGCGCCGATATCCTGATTGGCGGCGCAGGTGATGACACACTATACTACGACAGCCTCGACAACCTGGTGCTGCTCGATGGCGGCATCGGCATTGATACGCTGGTCGAGTTCGGCAATTTCGTCTGGATCGACATTCTGCTTTACAACATCGAAGCGCTGCTCAACATCGTGATCGATAGCGGTGCCGCCAACTGGACAGAATGGGCCGACTACTACGGTGCCGACGGCAGAAACTACAAGTCCGATGTGACCTTCGATGACGGCACGCGGACCGAAACGATATTCGATCTCGATGACCTGTATGATTGGCAAGAGCACATCATCACCTACGACGCCAACGGAGCTGTGATAGCAGATGCCTTCACTCTTGAATCCCCCCACAACAGGGCTCCAAAAATTACGTCGGCATCAACAGCAAATTTTGCGGAAAACGCAACCGGCGTGGCCTACGCGACCATCGCGACAGATGACGGATTCGGCGGCTCAGCTTTGACCTATTCATTGTCAGGCGCTGATGCCTCACTGTTTGATATCGATGCGGCGACGGGTGCCGTCACCTTCAAATCTTCGCCAGACTTTGAAGCGCCGTTGGATGCCGGCGCCAACAATATCTACGACATCATCGTAACCGCATCAGATGGCGCCCTTTCAAATGCCAAGAATGCCGCAATCACGGTTGCCAATGTAATCGACACGCCGACGGTCATCAACGGAACTGCGGCAAATAATTCCCTGGCTGGCAGTGCAAATTGGGACATCATCAATGGCCTGGCCGGCCGGGACACTATCGCAGGCCTCGGTGGCGCAGACCTGCTCAATGGCGGTCTTGGCATTGATACGGCAAGCTATGCCTCCTCCGCGGCTGGCGTCTCCGTGAGCATGCTGACTGGACTGGGCTCAGGCGGCGATGCCGAGGGCGATACACTCGTGGCAATCGAAAATCTCACCGGCTCCAATTTCGATGACACGCTGGAAGGTGACGGTGGCATCAACATCCTCATTGGCGGCCTGGGAATTGACACCATCTCCTACGAGCATGCAGTGGCAGGCGTGAAGGTGAGTTTGGCAATTGCGTCAGCGCAAAACACCATTGGCGCCGGCCGAGACATCGTCAAAGGTTTCGAAAACCTCGACGGTTCAATGCACAATGACACGCTCACAGGCTCGGCCGGAAACAATGTCATAAACGGCCTTGCTGGATTTGATCTCCTCAAGGGCGGCCTTGGCGCAGACACGTTTGAGTTTTCCTCGCTGGTCGGCGGCAGCGATACAATCACCGATTTCGCAACGGGAATTGATCACATTGACGTGGCCCAAATTCTGGCTGCCGCAAACCTGGATGGCATGGACATAGCGACCTTGATCACCGATGGACACCTCACCATCGAAACCGGAAAATTTGTCACAGGCCTCGCCACCAACAGCGCCAGCTTGATGGATTCCCGTTTCTACATTGATGCAGATGGCGTCGGCGGAAGTGATGCCGTCCTGATCGCAACTCTGGAAGACACCCTCTTGGGCGCGGCTGACTTCTTGCTGTAAAACTGGGAAAAACGTGGTGGGCCCGCCAGGATTTGAACCCGGAACCAGACGGTTATGAGCCGTCAGCTCTAACCATTGAGCTACAGGCCCCCACGTGATCGCAGTGGCTACATCAATTCGCCGGGATATGCTAGAGCTACATGATGTTGAAACAGAATCTCTCTCCCCAAGCCGCCGTTGACGAGCTTATTGCTCTCCACAAAAAAGCCACGGAAAAACTGACCGCCTGCCTGGAAAGATACTTTTCCAACCGGCAAAGCCCCACGCCAGCCGAGCGCCGCGAGTTCTGCTATCCCCAATTACGGGTCACTTACGAGGCCCACGGCGTGCAGCCCTCTATTGCGCGCGCCTATGCAAAGTTCCAGGGTCCGGGTGCCTATGTAACAACCATAACCCAACCGGCTCACTTCCGGCGCTATCTGGTCGATCAGCTGTCTTTCCTGGTGAAAGACTATGCGGCAACCATTGAGGTGGATATTTCAGATCAGGAAATTCCCTATCCCTATGTGCTCGATAAGGCCGATGACCTGGGTGACGGCGGCATAACCGCAGCCGAACTTGCCTTGCACTTTCCGGTGCCGCGCCTGGCCCTGGTCGGTGATGAAATTGCCGATGGAAACTGGAACCACGCGGCCGATCACCCCCTGCCCCTGGCCATGTTTGATGCGGTGCGCGTCGATTATTCGCTGAAGCGCTTGCAGCACTACACAGGAACCCACTGGACCGATGTGCAACCCTGGATTCTCCTCACCAACTACCACCGCTATGTTGACCAGTTCATCAACTGGAGTGTTTCCCAGCTGAACATCGACAGCCCCTATGAAGCGCTGCATTTGCCAGGCGGCGGGGTGATCGCGCGCGGCATGACAACTGAAGCCGTGATCAAAACCATCGAAGCCTCTCTGTGGCACCGCTATCAAATGCCTGCCTATCATTTGAAACGGAGAGATGGCCAGGGCGGCGTTACACTTGTGAACATTGGTGTTGGCCCGTCAAACGCCAAGAATATGACCGATCACTTGGCCGTAATCCGCCCCAACTGCTGGCTCATGATTGGCCATTGCGGCGGCCTCCGCCAATCCCAGCGCATTGGCGACTATGTGCTGGCCCACGGCTACTTGCGCCAGGATCGCATCCTCGATGCGGTCGTGCCTCCCGAAATTCCAATTCCTGCGCTGGCCGAAGTGCAGGTGGCCTTGCAAGGCGCCGCCGCAGCCGTAACCGGCGAAAGCGGCGAGGCGCTGAAAGCCAGGTTGCGCACGGGGACAGTGGTGACCAATGATGATCGCAATTGGGAACTCCGCTGGAGCCAGGAAAGAAAACGCATCAATCTGTCCCGCGCAATCGCGGTGGATATGGAATCAGGAACCGTTGCCGCCCAGGGCTATCGCTTCCGCGTGCCCTACGGAACGCTGCTGTGCGTGTCGGATAAACCCCTGCACGGCGAAATCAAACTGCCAGGTGCTGCCAACGCCTTCTATGACCGCGCCGTGGGCGAGCACCTGATAATTGGATTGGCCGCATTGGACCGCATGCGCGGCGAGCTCTCCCAGCTTCACTCCAGAAAGCTGAGAAGCTTCGACGAACCGCCGTTCAGGTAAACGCCAACAGCCCTCATGCCGAAGTGTGTCGCTCTGGGGGGCTTCGAAGCATATTGCTTGAACGTGACGGCAAGAACGCGAAGGCGGTCGGGGAGCCGCCTTCGCGCCTTGAATTATTTGCGGGCGACCGCCGTGCCACCGCGGCCCGAGAACAGCCACATGATGACGCCCAGAGCGATCAGGCCGACAACGCCATTCGAACCGAGCTGGTTAACAAGGTTCATCAGGTTGGTGACGACATTGCCGACGAAAGGCAGCTTGCCGTCGATAAGGATCGACAACGCGACAGCCAATGCCATAAGCACAAGAGTGATGTCGATTAACTCACGCACGAAGTTTTTTACGTGTCCGAACATGTCCATCTTATCCTCCATTCGCGGAATGCGAATTGCTGGCCAGTATGCCATATTCCTGTTCATAATGTGTTAACGAGTCAATTTTCCCTTTAGAATCAATATGCAAGAGCCTTTTCAATGACACGGCTGATGGCGGCCATCAGGTCCCGCTGTTTCGAAGTGCTGTCGGAAAAAATCATGCACGGACGACGCAGGCGATAGGGAAAATCTCCATCCAAAAACGCTCACGTTCCGTCGTCTCGCCTCCATCCGGCTCATTTTGGGATAGCATCGCGATCCGCCAGGAACTCTCCGGATAGTTTCTAAGCCACGCGATTCTTGTGGAGCTGCCAGAAAAGGTAAAGCACGGCCGCAACTGCTACGGCCGCAGGGTTGAGCGAAACCATGAGGTCCCGCACATTTGCGTAAACGGTATTCACAACACTTCCCGCTGCATCACCCATGATCAATGCTATGAGAACAGCAGCGAGCACGAACTGATAGAGCATGACTATCGCCGACCACATGAAGTCTGAAATTTGCTTGATCATGATGTCAATGGTGCGGAGGCCCCTGACAGGCGCCTCCGCTCCTTAAATTATTTACGGGCCGCAGCAGCGCTGCTGCGATTCTGGAACAGCCATAGAATGACGCCCAGAACGATAAGGCCAACAACGCCGTTTGAGCCGAGTTTGCTGACGAGATCGGTCAAGTTCGTGACCACATCTCCTAGGAACGGAAGCTTTCCGCCAACGAGAATTGACAAGACGATTGCCAATGCAATCAGCACAAGACTCACGTCAATTAACTCACGTACTACTGATTTGATACTTCCAAAAATATCCATAGTTTCCCCTTCCATTAAGCGTTCGCTATTGCGAATCACTGATTAAAGATGTCACAAATCAGGCGAAGTTGCATCCGCTTTGTGACGGCACCCTCGAGGTTAAGGGGCCTCAAGATTTTGACTTAATCTCCAGCGATATTTGAGCTTTAGGGCACCCAGGAGATTCCACAAATGTATCGGAAAATTTTCGCAATCAGCATCATTGCAGTCAGCAGCTTTTGCCTGAACCCAGCGTTCGCGGATGATGCAAAAATTCCGCGAACCATGTCTCTCAACGGTCGCGGCGAAGTTCGCTTGGCGCCCGATATGGCAATCGTCAACATCGGCACCATGAGCACCGCGGCAACTGCGAGAGAAGCGCTCGATGCAAACACCAAGGCAATGGCGGCAATTTTTGCCGCCCTTACAGCGGCCCAGATCGACAAGCGCGACATCCAAACCTCAAACTTCAACGTGAACCCGCGCTATGACTATGGCCCGAGCGGAACCCAGCCGCCAAAAGTTTTGGGCTATGATGTTTCAAACGGCGTAACCGTAACTGTGCACAAGCTTGATAATCTGGGCGCAGTGCTGGATTCAGTTGTGTCTTCCGGCGCCAACCAAATCAACGGAATTACCTTTCAGGTTGCCGAACCCGATGCGGCAATGGATGAGGCGCGGAAACTGGCAGTGGCCGACGCCCGGCGCAAAGCCAATGTCTATGCAGGCGCCGCCAACACCACGCTCGGAGACATGCTCTCGATTTCAGAAGGCGGCGGTTACCAGCCGCCCATCCCCATGTTCAAATCCGCACGCACGGAAGCCATGTCGGCAGACGTGCCAATTGCCCAGGGCGAACAGGTGATTGCCATTGATGTCAACATCACCTGGGAAATCAAATAGAAGTTACGGCTGCTGCCATTGCCTGTCAGGCCCACTCTGCTAGATATTGATGATGCCCATCTGCGAACGCGACCCTTGGCGGTATCAATTTTTTGAAAATGTTCAATGTCCGGACGACGTCCTGATACCAACCGACGATATCGACGCCTGGCCCTGGTACCCCGAGCACAACTGGATTTATGACAAGCTGAAGATCGCCCAAAGCCAGGGCCTCGCCAGCGGCCCGCATGGCGCCGCACCCCCCGGCTATCCGGTGTTTTCCAAACCCATCACAAACCTCAAGGGCATGGGCGTCGGCAGCCGGGTGATGGCCACGCCTGAGGAAATGGAGGAGCATGCCGCCCCCGGCCATTTCTGGATGCAGCTGTTGCAAGGCCCCCATCTGTCAACCGACTGCGCCATCGTGAAAGGCCGTGTCGAATGGATGCGCCACGCAACCGGCATTCCAGCCTCTGAAGGCATGTTCAAATTCTGGACACTCCATGTCGAAGTGATTCCGGAACTCGCGGACTATCTCACGCGCTGGGTTGGCAAAAACATGCCCGCCTATACGGGCATGATGAATTTCGAAACCATCGGCGGAAAAATCATTGAAGCGCACCTCCGCTTCGCTGATCAATGGTGCGACCTCAATGGCAAGGGATGGATTGAAGCGCTGGTAAACCTCTACACCAATGGCAATTGGCGCTATAAGGACGACGACCGGCGCGTCGGCTATTCCATTCCGCTATTTGCAAGACACCACACTAATTTCGTGCATCCCCCTCGAGAGCAACAACAAAAAATCCGCTCCCTCCCCCACATCTCCAGCCTGCAAATCACCTTCATTGAAAATAAAAACCCCGGCGATCACCCCATGCCGCCCGGCGGCTTCCGCCTGGGCCTCATCAACGCATGGGATCTGGAAGCGGGCTTGCGCGCTATCAATGAACTGGCAAAATGCTTCCCCGCCGAAGCGCTACTTCGCACCTGAAATATTTTCAACTGACGCCGCTGGCAATTGCGTGGCGCCAATTTGCTCCATCCAGTGGTTATAGGTTTGAACGCCTCCGCTGGCGCGAACTTCAGCAATCATATCCAGGTCAACATCCGCATAGACCCATTGCGCCTGGTTCATTGAGCCAAGCGCCAAAACCCCACCCGGCGGAAACCCCGCATCGGAGGGCGCAAATATTCCAGCCATGCCGCAGTTCTGCGGGCACGCAACACACCAGGGTGCGGGCCCCACAACCGGCGAATGCACCGTATAAACCTGGTTTTCAAGGGCGCGCGCCACGGCGCCGGTGCGCACCCGCCAATAGCCCCATTCGGTTTCTGTGTTCGATGGAGCCAGAATGATTTCAGCGCCAGCCTCAGCCAAAGCCCGCGACAACAGTGGAAACTCGATGTCATAGCAAATGAGCAACCCAATCCGGGCCTTGCCCACATCAAAAACCGTGAGCTTTGAACCCGGCGAAATCTTCCACGGGTTCCGTTCCCAGGGCGTTGGCATGATCTTGTCATAAACGCCGCGAACCCCCGTCGGCCCAAAAATATGCGCGGCATTGACTGTGCAACCCGGCCTGCGCTGCGGCCCCGACCCGGAAACAAGCGTGACACCATGTTTGCGCGCCAACCCGGAAAACACGCCGTCAGTTTCCGTCACCAGCGCAGACACCGCATCAAAGGACGCTGCCACATCACCAGCACTGCCAGTGATTGCCGCCAGCTCCATGGCCCCATATTCCGGAAACACCAGAAGCTCCGCCCCCTGCCCCACAGCCACTTCAACCCAGCGATTGATTTTTGCCTCATACGCGGCAAAGCTTTTCAGCTCGTCCAGCGGATATTGCGCAGCGGCAATTTTGTAAGTGCGTGGCATGGCCAACCCTACACCGCTAAGTCACGCGTTGAAAATATCAATCCTCATAAAACTCGCCATTGGCAGCGCCCTTGTGGCAAAATGAACAATTCCCGACCGCGCCAATCTTCTTCATGACGCGAACCGAAAAATCACCGTGAATTCTGTGCCACAGCGGCAAATCCGTGACTTTCAGAGGCGTTTGATCCGCCGGCACACCGCGGGCAAATTTGAAAATCTTGGGGCCGGAATCTCCCGCATGGGCCATCAAATATCCCTTGATGCCCGCCGTCACATCGGGGGAAAGCGAGGCGTCCTCGCCAAAATGATGGGCCAGATCACTCGTAATGGCATCCCATGATCGCGCCGGAAGCAGGCCCGCCGGATAAACCATATGGCAGGCCCCGCATTCATCCTGCGTGACTTTGTCAGTCGTGGGGGGAAGGCGATAGGCCAAGGCAGGCAAACCGGTGGAGGCAATCAAGGCAATAGCTAGCAGAATGCGCATGGTGTTTTCCTTCAAAGCCCGGAGAGATAAGTAATAAAGTCACCCTTTTCCTGAAGGCTGCAGTCGCGCCCCAGAACCGTCTTGCAATTGCGCGTGAACCACTTCTCGGTCTTGTCAATATCCGTGAAGCGGGCGGAACTTGCTGAAACGGCCATGGGTTCAATGGCCTTGCCCGCTCGCGTTTGGCCGGCGTTCAAGGGCGAATCCGTGTGGCAGGTTGAGCACGAAGGCGCATCAGCGGTGACGGCATTCCTGGAATGATAGAGCGCCTCGCCCCGCGCGGCTGAAAATGCTGCAATACTTTCACCGGCTGCTTTGGCTTTCGCGAGATACTGTTGCAGCACCGCGTCCTGGCCAGATGCTGCAAATGCTGGAACCGCGAGCACAGCCATGAGCGCTGCGCCAATGAGCGAGGGTATGAGTTTCATTCAGTCTTCTCCTGTGGAATTGAGATATCTTGCGGTGCAAACATGCCGCTCGCCGCATCTGCATGACACGCGCTGCAATTCTGCTTGGCGCCAACAGTCTTGCGGGCAAAAACTTCAGCCGGAATGTCATGGTGCATGCGCGTCCAGAATTGCGTAGCCGTAATTTCCATGGGCCGCGCCGCATCAACAAAGCGCAAACGGTTGGCCGCAAGGCTGTCCCAGGTCTCGGCATTGTGACGTGTCAAAAAATCTGAAATCTCGTTAGCTTTGACCGCATCAAGACTGGCATCCTCGCCAAAATGATCCCTCAGATTTGCCATGACCGCAACCCAACTCTTTGCCGGCAACAGACTTGGATGAAACGCCATGTGACATTCGCCACATTCGCGTTGCCACGCAACATTCAGCGGAATTGCCGCAGCGCCAGAGGGCGCCAGTCCCGTGAGGATAAAGGCGCCAGGCGCCAGAACGGCGCCAAGCAGGGCTGCAACAGAAAGCGCCGCTCCATAGCGCGCCTTTACAACCGGAATGGCTTGCGCAAAGCCGCCGCGCTTGCTGCCTGTAACCATGGCGCGCGTCAAATTTTCCTTGCTGCGATGGGACTCAAATATGACCCCCATCAAATGTCCGCCTATGAGTGCCAGCAGCACAATGGCGAACAGGCTGTGAACATCCCGCGCCAGCATGCCATTGGCAAAGCTCATGAATGCTTTGACCGGTCCCTGCTTGAATACGCCGCCGAGCGTTGCAACGCCCGTCGCCACTATGACAGTGATGCAGATCAGCAGCGCAAACACCATCAAGGCGCCCACAGGATTATGCCCGGCTTCCCGATGAACGCGGCCCGCAATGACATCCTTCACATGGGCAATCGTTGTTGCTGGCGAAAAAACAAAACTGCGAAACCTGCTGAACCAGGAACCGGTGAATCCCCAGACAATGCGCAGCAGAACAAGGACGCCGGTCACTGTTCCCGCAGTCAGGTGAATTTGCAGCCACGTCACTGGCAAAAGATATCCGGTAATGGCGGCACTGGCGACGGAAAGAACCAGCAGCCAATGAAACAATCGGAGCGGAAAATCCCAAACCCTGATAAAGCCCGCCGTTGTCTTCAACACCAATACTCCGGGCTGCAAGGGTCAAACACCATTTCAGCACAACCGGACAGTTAGACCATTCGATTGCTGGCAGGGATTAATTCTTGGTAAGGTGCAAGCTCAGGGCTGATCAGCTTCATCAACATGAAAACGGTGCAGCAACCGGTGAAAGACCGGCGCCAATAACAGGCCCGCCACGCCAATAAACAACAGTCCGCTAAATATCGCATAGACCCCGGCAAATATTTTACCCGTATCAGTCTGCAGTGGCGAAAGCGGCCCCATGCCGGAAAGGATCATCGCCGCATTGGCAAAAGCATCAATAAACCCCATGGCCTCAAATTCCATGTAGCCCGCCATGCCAATTGCCAGCGCCATGCCAATGGTGCCCAGCGCCAGCAGCCCGTTGAACGCCAGGCGCCGCGAGAATACTTCTGGGCTCGCAATCGGATGGGCCTTTTTTTCAAAATGAAACAGCCGCCTCACTTGAAAATCGCCTCGCCCTGCTCGTCAATAATCTGCCGCCCCTTGCTGATGGCGAAATCAGCGGCCTCGTCAATCGCCGTAAACCGGTCGGCCCGCACAAATCTGTGTTCCTTGCGAACGCCGTCAATTTCCTTCGAAATCACGCCCGCCAATTGAAACTGTCCGCCTTCCTTGTAGGGCTGGGCCTCGATCATGCAGCCCTTGTGCTCCGCCGACTTCAAAGATTTGGCCAAACCCTCCGAGGCCCCCCCGCCAAATAAATTCTTGAACCACGACATCACCGATTTCCCTCAGTCATTGAGTTGACACATTCAAAGGTAACTCTAATTGTTCCAATAAACCAACGGCAGGAGCTTGACCATGCTTACACCAACTTTCAAGGGATCATCAAACCTCATTCTCGACCGCCGGAAATTCTTGAGCGTAGCCGCTGGCCTCATCGCAGCAGGCATGCTTCCAAAACACGTGCTGGCACTGGCGGGTCCTTACACCTTCAAGCAGGGCAATTTTGACATAACAGTCGTGAGTGACGGAACGCTCATGTTGCCGCTGTCTGTCGTCAGCCCCGATGCCAAGCCGGAGGATTTGGCAGTCCTTCTCGGCGCGCAGGTGCAAGGCGACAAGGCGCAATTCGAGGTCAGCCCCCTGTTGCTCAAATCCGGCAGCGATGTGATCTTGCTGGATACCGGCGCTGGCGGCAACATGTCCCCCACCGCAGGCAAACTGGCCGAAAGCCTGAAAGCCACCGGCACCGAGCCCGGCGCCATCACCAAGGTCATTTACACCCACGCGCACCCTGATCATCTCTGGGGCACCATCGGCGGCGATGGCAAATCCGTCTTCGCCAACGCATCGTTCCATGTGGCCGAAGCCGAATGGAATTTCTGGGTTGCCGAAGATCTCGTGAGCAAGATGCCAAAGGACATGGAAGGCATGGTCAAAGGCATCCAGGGCCAACTCGCCGCCATCAAGGAAAAGGTCACCATGTTCAAGCCCGGCAGTGAACTCGTGAGCGGCCTGAACGTGATCGACACCGCAGGCCACACGCCGGGCCACGTCTCCTTTGAGTTGGCAGGAGGTGACGGCCTGGTCATAACCGGCGACGCCATCACCAACCCCGCCGTCTTCTTCGCCCACCCCGACTGGAAATTCGGCTTCGACGCCGACGGCGCAACCGCCTCAGCCAGCCGCAAGAAACTGCTGGACATGGCCGCCAGCGGAAAAAAGAAAATGCTAGGCTACCACTGGCCCTACCCCGGCCTGGGAATGGCGGAGGCGAAGGATGGAGCTTATGTCTACGTGCCCCAATCGACCTAAAATTTCTGCCCGCGCACGACATCAACGGATGTCTGCGTGAGCAGCAGGCTATGGGATTGAAGAAGTGGGGCGAGGGCCTGGGTCAGCGCCTCAGCTTTTTCGTTTGATGTAATGATTATGAGAATTGCCCGCGCCTCGGCTCCGCTAAGCTGGTCGTCTGACCAGGTGCCGCCCACGCCAGCACCTCCCAGGGTGGGAATGATGGTGTAGCCGGTGATTCCTGCAGATTCCGCAATTCCAATGATGCGTTTGAGCAGCAGCTCTGGCAACAGTATTTCAATCTTACAGCGCGGCACGGTTTGGTTCATGATGGCACCACAAGTTTTGCAATGGCGGTATAAAAGGGAATGCCGATAAGGATGTTGAATGGAAATGTAACGGCCAGCGACATGGCAAGCGATAGTCCGGCATCAGCCTGCGGCAGCGCAAGTCGCATGGCGGCGGGCACCGCGATATAGGAGGCGCTGGCGGCAAGAATTCCCAGCGCTGCAACCGAACCGGTATCAAGGCCCAGCACAGCCGCAGCCAGGATGGCGGTCACGCCGTTGACCACAGGAAACACAATGGCCAAACTGATAAGCCGCAGATTGAGGTTCCGCGCATCGCGCAGGCGGCGCACGGCGATGAGGCCCATGTCAAGCAGAAAGAGGCACAACACGCCACGAAAACCACTTTCAAACACGGGCGACACCGAATCAAGTCCAGGCTTGCCAACTATGGCGCCGATCGCAAAACTGCCCATGAGCAATACAACAGGGCCATTTACCAGGGTTTCCCGCATAAGATCGAGGCGCGATTGCTCGATGACATTTCCGCCTCGCCGCGCCAACATCAGGCCAACGACAATGGCTGGCGTTTCCATAAGCGCCAGCACTGCCACCATGTAACCCGCAGGCGGCAGCCCGGCCGCTGTCAGCATTTCACTGCCCGCCGCAAAAGTAACCACGCTGACCGAGCCATAATGCGCTGCCACCGCACCAGCGTTCACGGCATCCAATCGTCCCATTCCGCGAAGTGCGGCGAACATGACAAGCGGAATGATGCAGCTAAGGGTAACACCCAAAAATGAAACAGAGATGAAATCGAAAGTGAGGCCACTTGCCGAAACTTCAGCGCCTCCCTTAAGTCCGATTGCCGCCATCAGATAGAGAGACATTCCCTTTGCCAGGGTCTCCGGCACCGCAAGGTCGGAGCGCAGTGCCGCCGCCAGGGCTCCCAGAATGAAGAACAATACGACAGGTGAAAAAAGTGCATCCAATATGGAAACATCCCATAAAATTCATGGCTCCACTAATGGCGTCAATGTTTTTCGTTGTCAAGGAAGTGACCTCGATCCCATCGCGCCTCAGCCAGCCGCAAGAAACTGCTGGACATGGCCGCCAGCGGAAAAAAGAAAATGCTGGGCTACCACTGGCCCTACCCCGGCCTCGGCATGGCAGAGGCGAAGGATGGGGCGTATGTCTATGTGCCCACAAGCTAACCCCTCATGCTGAGGCGCTCACGCGAAAGCGTGAGCCTCGAAGCATCCGCCCCACATTGTCACCCCGGTGAAGGCCGGTCCAAATAAACATTGACAAAAGTAAGAAAGTAAGACATCTTACCTTCCGAGGTAAGATCATGAATGTCGCATTCTCCAAAATTACGTCAAAGAGCCAAACAGTCATCCCCCGGGTTATACGTGAGCGTCTTGGTTTGAAGCCCGGTGATAGGGTGCGCTACGCGGTAACCGCATCCGGCGTGCAAATTGCCAAAGCTGAAAAAACCGCGCAGGATGATCCATTCGCCGTATTCACTGAATGGGCCAGCGAAGCCGATGAAAAGGCCTACGGTGATCTCTGATCCCTTGTCCAAGTGGGACATTGTCGTTGTGCCATTTCCCTATAGTGACCGGCTGGCCGAAAAGCGTCGCCCTGCATTGATCATTTCAAAGCCATGGATTGCCGAGGATTACGGCCTGCTGTGGGTAGCCATGATCACAAGCCTGGAAAACGACAGCTGGAACTGCGACATTGAAATCAAAACCACGGGAGTCACCGGCCTCTCGGCGCCTTCGGTCATCCGCCCCGTAAAAATTGCAACAATCGAAGCCGGAAGGGTCTTGCGAAAAATCGGGCGCCTCGCCCCCCGCGAACGGAAACTGGTAGTATCGGCCTTTGCGAAGATCATGGGTTGAATGCGTGGACAGCAG
>JANNXN010000173.1:0-5744 GCA_031409595.1 Rhodobiaceae bacterium | reverse complement strand
AGCCCTGTTTGTCGCCATGCAGGCAACCCTCGAACTGGGCGATGAAGTGTTGCTGGCAAACCCCTACTATGCAACCTACGAAGGCGTGATTGCAGCGGCTGGCGGCATTCCAGTGCCTGTCACCGTCGATCCCGATCATGGCTTCCATTTGAAAGCCCAAGACCTTGAACGCGCCATCACGCCCAGGTCCCGCGTGCTGCTGTTGAACACGCCCAGCAACCCCACAGGTGCGGTGTTGACGCGCGAGGAAATCAAGGCCATCGGCGATGTGTGCGAACGCCATGATTTGTGGATCGTGTCGGATGAGGTCTACGCCTCGATGACCTATGGCAGCACGGTATTTGCCTCTCCCTTTGACGACCCCCGATTGGAAAATCGCACCATCGTGGTTTCCTCCGTGTCCAAGTCCCACGCCATGCCGGGCTTCCGCTGCGGCTGGATGGCAGCCTCGGAAGATTTCTGCGAGCAGGTCTTGCCCCTCACCGAAACCATGCTGTTCGGCTCCCAGGCCTTCCTTGAGGATGCAACGGCCTTTGCGCTCAGCAATCATTTCCCTGAAGTCGATGCCGCAAAAGCTGCTTACGAGGCCCGCGCCCGCGCCCTAGTTGCAGGCCTTGGCGCCGCCAAAAACATTTCCGCCCGCATGCCCGAAGGCGGCATGTTTGTCATGGTCGACGTGCGCCGCACTGGTTTGAGCGGCGAAGCCTTCGCCCGCAAACTGCTGGCCGAGGAAAACGTCGTCACCATGCCCGGCGAAAGCTTCGGAACCGGCGGCGCCGGCCACGTCCGTGTGGCGCTGACGGTGGGTGAGGCGCAGATCGTTGAGGCCAGCAAAAGAATAAGCCGCCTCGCCTCAAACCTCTAATTTTGTCATCCCCGCACGTGTTGCAGGGACCCAATTTTCCGCATGCTCAAACATCAATTATGCTGCATCATGGGTCGCCGGAATAAATCCGGCGATGACAAAGAGGGTAGGTCAAACCACCTGATAGCCAAACTCTTCCGCCTGCTCCGTCAGCCATTCCCAGAAGCTCTCCGAAAACCCGCGGAACACCGATAGCTCAAACGCATCAGCGCCCACCCGTGTCAAATGCACCCCCACATGGGCCATCTGCGTAACTGCGCTCTTGCCGATCTCGAATTCGCTGTCATGCAGATCAACCGGCGTTCCCTTGCACAAGACGTGCCGCACCTTGGGGCCTTCAACGCGAATGATCACACGGCCATGGCTTTGGTCTGCGCACGAGGCGAGCCCTGCAAGTTTTTTGGCAACCACAAAATAGTCCGTGTCCAGAACATAATACTGCTCAAAGCCCGCCCATTGCGCTTGCAAGCCCTTGAGCGCTGCAGCCAGCGCCTTGGCTTTTCCTTTCCGTGCCATCACCGAAACAATGTGAACGGGATGCCGCACCGAGATCGTCACGCCGGGCACACCCCTGTCGGCTCCGAACCGGCCCCGAATGGAGATCTCCGCAAAGGGTGAAATGCGTTTGAATTGATCAGGCATGGAGGCGCGCGTGCTTCCTGTCAAAATGCACCGGATCGCAAATTTGGCCAAACATGTGAATGTTGCGAACCCCATCAAAAATTTTGACAACCTCGCCACGCCGCGCACCGCCATTGGCGATGAGCGCCAGCCCCAGCCACATGTTGAGCATGGGCGACCACGCAACCGATGAAATATAACCCTGATCCGCCGCCATCGAAGGCGCATCATTTTCTTTCAGAATATGCGAACCCGAACGGATTTTGTCTTTCGCATCGCAAGGCTTGATGCCCACAACGCACTGGCGATTTTTATCCGTCAAGCCTTCACGCCCCGCCATCATCCGCCCGATATAATCCTTCTTCGACGACATCATCTTGCCCAAGCCCAAATCCGCCGCCGTTGTCGTGCCATTCAGTTCACTGCCCGCCACATGGCCCTTTTCAATCCGCATGATGGAAAGCGCTTCAACGCCATAGGGTGTAATGCCAAATTCGTCGCCAGCCTGCATCAGGGCCCGCGCCACCAGATTTCCGTAGTCCGCCGGCACCGCCAGTTCATAAGCATGCTCGCCAGAAAATGAAATGCGGAACAGCCGCGCCGTCATGCCGCCCAGAATCGTGATATTCCGCGCCGCCAGATAGGGAAATGACCCATCATCCAGCGTCACCTTGTCAACAATCTTCTGCAGCGTGGCGCGAGCCTTGGGTCCTGCCACCGCCATCTGCGCCCACTGCTCGGTAACCGACACATACTGCACATCAAGCTCCGGCCAATGCGCCTGATGGCAAAACTCCATGTGGCTCATCACGCGCGCCGCATTGGCGGTCGTCGTCGTCATCAGGAAATGATCAGGAGCCAGCCGCGACGTGGTGCCATCATCAAACACGATGCCGTCTTCGCGCAGCATCAGGCCATAGCGGGCCTTGCCCACATCCAGCGTCGAAAACGTATTGCAATAGAGCCGGTTCAAAAACTCCGCCGCGTCAGCCCCTTGCAGATCAATCTTGCCAAGCGTTGAAACATCGCAAATGCCGACCTTTGTGCGCGTCGCAATCACTTCGCGGGACGCCGCAGCCAGCCAATCCTCGCCATCGCGCGGAAACCACGAGGAGCGCATCCACAATCCGGTTTCCACAAACACAGCGCCCTGTTCTTCTGCCCATTCATGCAGCGGCGTCTTGCGCACCGGCTGAAAATGCGGACCCACAAACGGCCCGGCAATCGCGCCAAAGGATACTGGCGTGTAATAGGGCCGGAATGTTGTGGTGCCCACCTGGTCCATCGTGCGGCCCGTGGCTTCCGCCAGAATGGCAATGGCATTCACATTGCCAAGCTTGCCCTGATCCGTTGCCATGCCAGCGGTGGTGTAGCGCTTGGCCAGCTCAATATCGCGGTAACCCTCACGTGCGGCGAGTGGCAGATCCTTGGCTGTCGCGTCATTCTGGTAATCCACAAAAGCCTTGCCCGTCGATTGCTTCACCCACCACAACGGCGCTATCGAAAAAGCCTCATCGCGGCATGTGGGAACAGCAGGTGCCTTGCCCTTCAAGGTTCCGGCCCGCGCACCATCGGCCAGGCATTGCGACAGCAGCATATGGCCCGCAGCCGACCCCGCAGCCACAAATGCAGAACTCACAACAGGCGGCACAAATCCTGCGATTGTGTCGTCCCACTTGGGCTTGTCGCCGCGATGACACATCAAATTCACGATAGGCGACCAGCCACCCGACATGGCAACTCCGTCGCAAGGAATGATGCGGTGATCGGAAAGCTTCACAGCAGTGACCCGCCTGCCGCCTTTGACATCAACGATAAGAGCTTTGCTCTCGCGCGTATCAACGATTGTCTCCACATGAATGCCATGGGCCCGCAGATCCCGCGCTGTGCGGTTTCCGGAATTATTATTGCTGAACACCACAATGGATTGCCCCGCCGCAACCCCATAACGATTGGCATAGGTCCGCATGGCAGATGCCATTATCACGCCTGGCACATCATTGCCGCCAAACACGATAGGCCGCTCTTCCGCCCCCGTGGCCATCACCGCGCGTGTTGTCATGATGCGCCAATAGCGCTGCCGTGGCTCGAAAGGTGATGGGGTCAACACATGATCATTCACGCGCTCAACCGCGCCAAAAATATTATCGTCATACCAGCCAAAAATCGTGGTTCGCGGCATTAGCGTCACATTGGCCATGCTGCTGAGTTCAGCAATAACGCCCATTGCCCATTCGTAACCCGACATGCCTGCAATTTCTTCGGTCTCGTTCAACAGCGAACCACCCAGCGTCGAACCCTCATCCGCCAGAATAACCCGCGCCCCGCCACGCGCCGCTGTGAGTGCCGCCATCAATCCCGTGGGGCCAGACCCGACCACCAGCAGATCGCAGTGCGCATAAGCCTTCTCATACTTGTCAGGGTCCGCTTCCTTCGAAGCACTCCCTAATCCCGCCGCCTTCCGGATGATGGGCTCATAGATTTTTTCCCAGAAACTTTTGGGCCACATGAAGGTCTTGTAATAAAATCCCGCCACCAGAAACGCTGAGGCCAGTGAATTCACTGCTCCCACATCGAAATCCAGCGATGGCCAGCGGTTCTGGCTCTTCGCCACCAACCCGTCATAAAGTTCAATCATCGTGGCGCGGGTGTTGGCTTCAAGCCGCCCCCCTTCACGCAGTTCCACCAGCGCATTGGGTTCTGAACTTCCCGCCGAAATAACGCCCCGTGGCCTGTGATATTTGAACGAACGCCCCATGAGATGCACATCATTGGCAATCAGCGCCGAAGCTAGCGTATCGCCCGGATGCCCGGTAAAAGCCTTGCCATCAAACTTGAAATTCAGCGTCGTTGAACGGTCAACCAGACCGCCTTTGTTCAAGCGAAAGCCGGTCATGTGGCGCCCCGCTTTTTCGCATGGTCACGCGCCGTAACCGTGCCAAAAATTTCATGGCTGGCCGTGTCCCGCGTCACCACCAGCCAGGCCCGGCACCCCCCCGAATGATGCGCATATTCATCAAAGCGGCCTTTGGGATTATGGCGCAGGTAAACATAATCATGCCACTGCTCCATGTCTTGCGACACCGGCCTCGCCACCGAAGCATCGCCATTGAAAGTAAACTCCTCAACCGGCCTGGTTCCGCAATGGGGGCAAGTGATTAGCATTTAAAATTTCCTCATCCTGAGGTGGCCGCGAAGCGGCCCTCGAAGGATTGCCGCACGTTCTGACGCAAGGCCCTTCGAGGCTCGGTCCCTTGGACCGAGCACCTCAGGGTGAGGGATGTTATGCAACTGTTCCATCAATGCAAATTAGGCGTAGCGCCCTGTCCCTTTTCATCGATCATGTGGCCCGTGCGAAACCGGTCGAGGCGATAGGCGGCGTTCAGTTTGTGCGGTTCATTTTTGGCAATCGTATGCGCAAAGCACCACCCCGATGCCGGTGTCGCCTTGAAGCCGCCATAGCACCAGCCCGCATTGAGATAGAGCCCGTCAATGGACGTCTTGTCGATAATGGGTGACCCATCCATCGACATATCCATAATGCCGCCCCAGCTTCTCAGCACCCGCACCCGCGCCAATCCGGGGATCATGGCAACACCGGCTTCGATCACATGCTCAACCATCGGCAGATTGCCGCGCCTTGCATAGGAGTTGTAGCCGTCAATATCGCCGCCAAACACCAGCCCGCCCTTGTCAGATTGCGACACATAGAAATGCCCCGCCCCAAAAGTCACCACGCCATCAATGTAAGGCTTCAGGCCTTCCGACACAAAAGCCTGCAGCACATGGCTTTCTATCGGCAGCTTGAGGCCAGCCATGGCAGCCACTTCCGATGAATTGCCCGCCGCCGCCAGCCCCAGTTTCTTGCAGCCAATATATCCCCTGTTCGTCTGGACGCCGACGACTTTGCCTTTCTCGGTCTTGATGGCGGTGACTTCGCAATTCTGGATCACATCGACACCACGACTGTCAGCGCCCCGCGCATAACCCCAGGCAACCGCGTCATGGCGAACCGTGCCACCGCGCCTTTGCAATATGCCGCCCTTGATGGGAAAGCGCGCATTGTTGAAGTCCAGAAACGGATACATCTCGCGCACCCCTTCCGTATCCAGCAGCTCCGCATCAACGCCATCAATGCGCATGGCATTGCCGCGCCTCGCAAATGCATCGCGCTGCGGATCCGTATGGCAAAGATTGAGAACGCCGCGCTGCGAAACCATGGCGTTGAAGTTGAAGTCCTGCTCCAGCCCCTCCCACA
>JANNXN010000172.1:0-19321 GCA_031409595.1 Rhodobiaceae bacterium | reverse complement strand
CTTGTGAATGTAGGTACCGGCCCGGGTTTACTCGGATCGAGGAGGCCACTCAAAACCGTCCCGGACCGGCCTTTTGCCCCTCGTTTCAGGTGATGCGGTTTACCTGATCCGCGGGGAAAGAAACTTGCAGTTTCAATCAGGGTGGCAAGAATGTGCAGGTCTTGCCACCCCATTTGTTGGGCCGTCCAGCTGCGTAAAGGAAGATTTCTGAATGGCCCGAATTTCGATTAAATATTTACACGAGTTTTCTTCATCTCCCTAGTGTAACCTATGGTAAACGCAGAGTTTTCGTGGAATAGGATGAAGCATTAAGGTAAACGCCGTTTCAGGCCGAAGGGTTCTCATCCGAGTCTGTGAATGCTTCCGGCAAATGCATTTCGAGAGGCAACTGTTCGTCGCCCTCAAGCGGCTCCTCATCGGCGGCAAGCTCATCACTGCCCCGTGGCAGCGGCATTTCGAAATCAGGCGGTAAGTTCGCATCCAGTAACCCGGCCCCCTTCAACTCGTGAAGTCCTGGCAGGTCTATGAGTTCATTGAGGCCAAAATGGCTCAGAAATGTGTCAGTTGTTCCATATGTAACGGGCCTTCCGGGCGATCTCCGCCGTCCGCGCATCTTCACCCAGCCGATCTCCATCAGGATATCCAGCGTTCCCTTCGAAATCGCAACGCCTCGGATATCCTCAATATCCGCCCGCGTTACCGGCTGGTGATAGGCAACAATCGCGAGCGTTTCGAGCGCAGCCTTGGAGAGGCGTTTTTGCTCAAAAGTCTCACGGCGCAAAACGAAGCTCAAGTCTTCGGCTGTTCGAATGGTCCACAAACCGGCCACCTGAACCAGGTTAACACCGCGATTCACATAGTTCTGCTGCAGATCCGTCAGCAGCGCCAATACGTCTGTTCCTTCAGGGAAATAGCTTTGCAGCTTCTCAATTGCGAGCGGTGCTTCAGCGGCAAACAAGATAGCCTCGATGATGCGCAGGTGCTGGCTTCTATCAGCGCGGGGATGAATATGTACGACAGCCGAATTTTCGTCAGCTTCTTCCATATCCACCGAGTCATTAATTTCGCTATTCATGCTTGCTTGTACCATGATCTTGTCCTCGAATACATTATGCCCGCTTGCGCATATAGATCGGGCGGAACACATCTTCCTGGCGGAGCTCAAGCAGGCCTTCTCGCACCAATTCCAAACTTGCAGTGAAACTCGAGGCTCTGACTGAGCGGCGCATATTTGGCGGCACCGCATATTCCAAAATCCAAGCGTCGAAAGCCTCCCAATTGTCGAGTTTACCGACCATGCGTTCCAAGGCAACGCGCGCTTCCTTGATCGACCAGGTGGCATGGCGCTTCAACGTGTAGTTTTGGTGGCGCGCTTTGCGCTGGCGACGTTCGGTATAGGCTTTCAGGAGATCAATTAGATTATCGGCATATTCCCGCTGGGTTTCGACAACGAGCGGTTCTGGATTGCCGCGCCCATGCACATCGCGCCCGAAAAGATTGCGCACCATCAGCTTGGCCGCAGCATCGCGCATCGCTTGCAAGCGCTGAAGCCGGAATGCCAGTTGCGCCGCCAAATCTTTCGGGGGAGTTTCCTCAGAACCTAGAGGCTGCGGAATAAGCATGCGGGACTTCAGGTAGGCTAACCACGCCGCCATCACCAGGTAATCCGCAGCCACTTCGATCCGCATTTTGCGAGCGCTGTCGATGTAGGCCAAATACTGTTCCGCAAGCGCAAGGATTGAAATTTGCGCCAGATCAACTTTGTGACGGCGCGCCAGCTCCAGGAGCAAATCCAACGGGCCCTCAAACCCGCCAACATCGACAATAAGCGCCTCGTCTGACGCGGGCGTAGAGCCGCTGCGAACCGGCCCTTCGCCGTCCGGCCACAATTCCTGCACCTTTGTTTCAATCACGTCAGCCACAAAAACATGCTCCCAAATTGCCCACACAGTTTCTCAAACGCACTACTGATTCGCTTGATTGACCTTAGTTTATCCCCACCTTCAAGTGGAAACGATGCGGGTGAGGTCTTGAAGTGCCGCCTGTTTGTCAAATGGTTGCGGCTTCCGGACAAATTTTAACGCGGCCTTGGCGCGACGCAATGCCTTGGCCTTCAGTTCACCAGCCGCCGCCGCCACTTCGCGCATTTCGTCCAACTTGCCGTTGCAATGCAAAAGCATGTCGCACCCCGCCGCAAGCGCCGAGGCACCCTTCTCGGCCAAGGTTCCCGACAGCGCCTTCATGGACAAATCGTCAGTAAGCAGCAATCCTCGAAATCCAATGTCCTCGCGGATTATTTTCTTTATGATTTTCTTCGAGAGTGTTGCCGGCATCTTCTTGTCGAGTGCCATGTAAACAACATGGGCAGTCATTGCCATTGGCGCATCCGCAAAAGCCACAAAGGGCGGGAAATCGACCTTTTCCAATTCATCGCGCGAGGCTTTCACAACTGGCAAATCGAGATGACTGTCCACTCCAGCGCGACCATGCCCCGGAATGTGTTTGATCACAGGAAGCACTCCACCATCCATCAATCCTGCTGCGTAGGCCCGTGCCAATGCCATAACCTGCTCAATGTTCATGCTATAGGCGCGGTTCCCAATCACATCATGCGAACCAGCTTGTGGCACATCCAAAACAGGCGCGCAGTTGACCGTAATTCCAGCTTCAACAAGATCCTCGGCCATCAGACGACCAACGTTGCGGGCCGTCCGAAGTGCGGCCACCGGATCAGTCGCATAAAGATCGCCATAGGCCCGAGCGGGGGGATACTTTTTCCAATAATTTGACGGTGGCCCCAAACGCTGAACGCGGCCACCTTCTTGATCGATAAGGACTGGCGCATCCCTCCGGCCCACAGCTTCGCGAAACGCAGATGTCAAAGCTTTCAACTGAGTAGGTGATTCACAATTCCGTTTGAATAATATGAGACCCCATGGGTTATTCTCACGAAAGAATTCGGTCTCTCCAGCTGTCAACGTGGTGCCTTCACAGCCGGACACGAAGCTACGTATTTTCATTTTCAATCGAGTCTATCAGCGTGGAACAAGACAATCGCGCACACCGGCAGCAAACAATGATTTGCAAATGCCATCAGCCTTCTCATAAGATGAAAGCGGACCAACCGCGAGCCGGTAACGTGTGCTTCCCCCGACACTTGCCGGATTGATTACAGGAGGCAAATTGCCAATAATTGAACCGTGCTTCGCCAGGATGCGACTGTACTCGGTTTTTGCTTCCGCTTCTGATCTGAATGAGGCGAGTTGCACGTAATAACCGGTTGCGGCACTGGCAACCTGAACAGGTTCAGCTTTCTTTTCTGGTGCAGGTTGTGGCGTTTGCTCCGCCACAGCTGCAACCTCCGGCTTCGGCGCAGCTTGTGGAGCGGCAACCGTTTCAGCCGCCGCCGCTTCATCTTTATTCCCACTCAATAAATCGAAAAGAGTTTTCTTCTTTTTTGTCGTTGGCTGTGATTGCGCTACAACGGGTTTTTCTGCAACAACCGGAGCGCCCGCATTTTCAGTGGGAACAAATGTATCTGATGGCGGAACAAGAACAACCGGTTCAGCACCCAATGCCGAAACCTGTTCTGTCTTTGCTTTGGGTTTCTCGGCAGATTTCACGATTACTTTCGGCTTGACTGGAGCGGGCTCCGGGGCCGCATCTACAATGGCAATTTCCTCCGTGGCAGGCGCCTTCTGTGATGGCGGCGTGGCCTGCACCGATTTCGCCGCTCCATCATTAGTAATTGTCTTTGGCGTCTCCACCACCGGTATCTCTTCGTCAACCGCAGGCGCCCCAATCTCGGCCGACTCAGTTTCCATGGTCGGCGCGGCCAGAGCTACGGTCTGCTTGGCAACCGGAGTCGGAATTGCACCCTGAGTGTCATTGGTCGAACCAGGTGGCGGCGGCATAGGCAACGGCAAGGCTTCATCGGTTACCGCATCGTCAGCCGACGGCTGAATTGTTTGATTGGTTGGCTCGGGAATCTGTTCACTATCCAATTGGACAGGCACTTCCTCCGTCGGCACAACCTTGCCGCCAGGCACCTCGCGATCACCAATGATCCGATCGTAAATTTCTTTCTTCGAAGGCACAGCAGAACCTTCGTCTGCCAACCCTGCCTTGGCCGGTTGCTCGGGTGCAACCTTTGCGGCCTGTTCAGGAGCTGCCACGACGGGAGCTGATTGCACCGCCTTGCCAGCTTCCGGACTCCCGGTATTGCCGTTAACATACCAGTATGTTGCAGCGCCGGCCAAAATGATAACGCCGGCTATCAGGGCCAGAAAAATGATGATTGGCCCCCAGGACCTGCGGCGTTCGTAACCATAGGCGTCCTCAGTCTCCCGATAGGCCTGATTATAGTCGGTAGCGCTTGCACGGCGGCTACCCCGTTGGGTTGGCGCATCTTCAAAAATCTCATCGGCGAAATCATCATCCAATGCCTGTGGTCGCGGCCGAACCGGTTCTTGACGAGGAGCAGGCCGCCGCCCGGGTTCATAAGCCGGACGGGTATTTCCCATGCCATCTTGGGGCTGGCGCATATAAGGCGGGGGACTCACGTGCGGCGTCTGTAGTCTTGGCTCCCTCGCAACCACGTGCCCCATTGGCGGCGCCGTAACTCCGCGCTGCATCGGTGGTTGCCTCAGGCCGTTCGTACTTTCAATTGGCCGATAGCCCTGCGAAGGCTGTGGCCTGAACTGAGGCTGATAACCAACCGTTGGTGGAGGCGAAGCCTGACGCTGTGGCGCGCCAAGAATTCGCTCGCCACCAAGCGCTGGACGAGGCGGCGATAGCTGCATCTGTGGAGCTGGCCGTTGCTGCGGGGGCCGTCCAGTAATGGTACCCCGCAAATCGCGAATATAATCAGGTTTTGGTTCGTCTTCGGCAAACGTAAATTTCGGTTTTTCTCCAGTCGAACCATTTGTCGGCTTGGCTGTTGATGGCGTTGCATTGTCCACACGCCCTTGGGCGACGGAAACACGTTGCTCAGCCAATTTCTCAGCAGCGGCCCGTTGGCTCCGCAATTTTTCTGCCAAAGCATCCGATGACTGTGGTGCTGCCGACTGAGGCGAATGTCCATTTGGACGCCCCACCTGTGGAGGAGCGCCTTCCGCCTTGGTCGGCACTCGCGGAGCCATTGGGGCCGGCTTGGCAACAGCTACAGGCTGGGCGGCGTGCACTTCAATTTTTTCCTCAACCACTGTTGCCTGACTGGACTTCGTAAACTCTCCTGAAATGCGTGGCATATCCCGGCTGCCAATTCCTAAGCGATCTCGCCAATTCCGCTTGTCCGTGTCGTTTGAGGAGCTTTGATCCATAAGCAGTATTTTCCGCTGTTACATTTCTTCCACAGGGGTCACCCCCAAGATTCGAAGACCATTGGCAAGAACATAACGAATCGCCTTCAAAAAAGCGAGCCGTGTGTCGGTTATGAGTATGTCATTTTCAACAATAAATCGCAAATGCGGCAACTCTTTGCCTCTGTTCCATAAAGAGTGGAAATCACTGGCCAACTCATACAAATAAAACGAAATCCGGTGCGGCTCATGGGCTAATGCGGCCCCTTCCAGCATCTTAGGATAACCAGCGAGTCGACGCACTACAATTCTTTCTGCCTCATCGCCCAAAAGGGAAAAATCAGGGGCAACCGCCACTCTGCCCAGAAGTGCGGCATTCCGCAGGACCGAGCAGACCCGCGCATGGGCATATTGCACATAGAATACCGGATTGTCTTTGGACTGTTCGGTCACCTTGGCAAAATCAAAATCAAGTGGCGCTTCGTTCTTTCGATACAGCATCATGAAGCGAACAACATCGGCGCCCACTTCTTCCACAACCTCCCGCAGGGTTACAAACTCGCCCGAACGTTTGGACATTCGCACAGGCTCTCCTTTGCGAAACAGTTTCACAAGTTGACAAAGTCGCACAACGACATCGATGTTGCCCTTGCCCGCAATCGCCGCCGCAAGCCCTTCGAGACGCTTTACGTAGCCGCCGTGGTCTGCACCCAAAACATAAATCAGCTCTTTGAAGCCCCGCCGAATTTTGTTGCGGCTATAGGCAACGTCTGATGCGAAATAGGTGTAGCTGCCGTCCGACTTTAGCAAAGGCCGATCCATATCATCGCCGAATTCTGTAGCGCGAAACAGAGTTTGCTCGCGATCTTCCCAGTCCGCGGGAACCTCACCTTTGGGTGGCGGCAAACGACCCTCATAAACATGTCCTGCAGCGCGCAGGTCAGCAACCGTATCGCGAACCTCGCCTGAATCATGCAGCGACTTTTCAGAAATGAAAACTTCCTGATAAATTTTCAGGCTGGCAAGATCACTCCTGATCAATTCCAACATCATGGCCATGGCTTTGGTTCGAACCAGCGGCAACCATTGCGCTTCAGTCAGTTTCTGCAGCGCATCGCCGTGCTCATCAGCCAATGCCTGGCCAACCGGTTTCAAGTAGTCCCCGGGATAAAGACCAGCTGGAATTTCTCCAATGTCCTGACCCAACGCTTCGAGATACCGGAGATAGGCAGAACGCGCGATTGTATCGACCTGCGCTCCCGCATCGTTGATATAGTATTCTTTGGTTACATCATGCCCAGTCGCTGTAAGCAGAGCAGCCAGCGCATCTCCAAACACGGCGCCGCGGCAATGGCCCACATGCAATGGCCCCGTAGGATTTGCCGAAACATATTCGACATTGGTTTTTTTGTTTTTTCCAAGATCAGAGTTTCCATAACCATCGCCAAGCGCCAGCACGGCATCCAGTACTTTTGGCCAAAATGTTTCCTTCAGGCGCAGGTTAATAAATCCAGGCCCGGCAACTTCTGCAGACTCGACATCGCTTTGGTTGGTCAGTCTGTGGGCCAATTTTTCCGCCAGTATTTTTGGCGCAACACCCGCAGGTTTCGCCAAAACCATCGCCGCATTTGTAGCTACGTCGCCATGTGTAACATCACGCGGCGGTTCCGCCGTAACCCGGGAAAAATCCAACCCCGGCGGCAATTCACCGGCCAAAACCATGGCCGCCAATTCTTCCCTGACAGCCGTTTGAAAGTATCCAAAAAGGTTCATATCATCATTCTAATCTATTGAAATTGTGTTGTTTGGTGCCTACCGGAAAAGCGGATCAAGGTCAAACAAGCGCTTGTGTTGTTCCAGTGCGAAACGATCAGTCATTCCTGAAAGAAAATCGCAAACCTGCCTGGCATAATGGGCTTTGTCATCCGCATACTGATCATCGCGCCAATCGGGCGGCAGCAGCATGGGGTCATTGATGTAGGCTTCAAACAAATCCCGAATAACCCTCTGCGCCCTATCCATAATATCAAGCACACGTGGATGACGATACATGCGGGTCGAAAGGAAGCTTTGCAGAACGCGATTATTTTCGGCCATCTGCTGGCTGAAATGCACCATCGTCACCGTCTGAGCCCTAACCGCATCCGCTGATTTGACATGCGCATCAGAACAGTTCTTGCGGGTTTGCGCCACCACATCAGCAACCATGCCTGAAATTACCCTGCGCACTGTTTCATGCACTATTCTGGACCGTTCCAATCCTGGATGCAGCTTGAGCACATTGCTGAGAGCATCTCCCACCAGCGGAATATCCCCAAGATCAATGATATCAAAAAGCTTGGCCCGCAATCCGTCATCAATGTCATGGGCATTGTAAGCAATGTCATCGGCAATGGCCGCTATTTGCGCCTCAACTGATGCATAGCTTGAAAGGCGGAGGTCGTGCGCCTCGCTGTATTCAATTATGGCCTGCGGAAGGCCACGCCCCTTGAAATGACCGACGCCATTGCCTTTGGAATCAATCAGCGGACCGTTGTGTTTCACCAATCCCTCCAAGGTTTCCCACGTGAGATTCAACCCGTCAAAATTTGCGTATTTTCGCTCGAGTTTGGTTACAATCCGCAAGGACTGTGCATTGTGATCAAAGCCGCCAAACGGCTTCATGAGCTTGTCCAGCTCGCGCTCGCCCGCATGGCCAAACGGCGTGTGGCCAAGGTCATGTGCCAGCGCCAGCGCCTCGGTCAAATCCTCATCCAGCCCAAGCACCCGAGATAGCGAACGGGCAATTTGAGCTACCTCGATGGAATGTGTTAACCGGGTTCTGTAATGATCACCCTCATGATAGACAAACACCTGGGTCTTATGCTTCAGGCGGCGAAAGGCGGAACTGTGGATCACCCGGTCGCGGTCGCGCTCAAAGGCCGAGCGTGGCGGGCTTTCTGCTTCAGGAAACAGCCTGCCCCTGCTTTCTTCCGGCTTTGCCGCATAGCTGGCAACCTGACGTTTCATGCTAATCCACCATTGACAATCAGGCTCTCAAGACCGACATAAATAACCATGGAAAACACCATAAACATTACTGCCCGCGCCGCAAACCGCATTCGTGAGATTACTGCGGCTGAAGCTCAAAAGTTGGGCCTGCGAATTTCGGTTAATGGCGGTGGCTGCTCCGGTTTTCAATATGAATTTGCCTTGGCAAATAATCGGGCTGACGATGACATAGCATTTGAAAAAGACGGTGCTACGGTTCTCGTTGACCCTGTTTCGCTGCAATATATGGCTGGCTCAACCGTCGATTTTGTCGACGATTTGATCGGCCAGGCCTTCAAAGTGCAGAATCCGCTTGCCAAAGCTTCGTGCGGTTGCGGAACCAGCTTCACCATTTAAGGGAACGCAATGCGGGTTGCTACATGGAATGTCAATTCGATCAAGGCCCATATGGATGTCGTTACCCGTTGGCTGGGTGAAGCAAAGCCAGACGTTGTTTGCCTGCAAGAAATCAAATGCGAGGATCAGAATTTTCCGACGACGGCGTTTGATGAACTCGGCTATTCGTCAGCCGTTCACGGCCAGAAAACTTATAACGGCGTAGCTATCCTCTCAAAATTCCCGCTCGAAAATATTGTTCGTGGATTGCCGGGCGACAACAGCGATGAGCAAGCGCGATATATTCAGGCAACAGTGCTGGACGGCAAGAGCAACCCTACTGTTGCTTCCATATATCTGCCCAATGGAAATCCGGTGGACTCGGCTAAATTCCCTTATAAATTGGGCTGGATTGATCGTCTGATTGCCCATGCCCGCGAGATGATGAAGCTTGAGGAACCGCTGGTTCTGGCGGGTGACTATAATGTTATCCCGTCAGCAATCGATGCCAAGACTCCAAGCCAGTGGACAAATGACGCTCTGTATCTGCCCTCAACCCGAATTAAATTTCAGGAGCTCGCAGCGCTTGGACTAACCGATGCATTCCGTGCCCTGCACCCGGCAGCCGCCAACCAATACACCTTCTTTGATTATCAGGCCGGCGCCTGGCAACGCGGCAACGGCATTCGTATTGACCACGCCATGCTGTCACCACAGGCAGCTGACAGGCTGATATCAGCTCAAATTGATAAACATGTTCGCGGCTGGGAAAAGCCTTCCGACCACGTTCCCCTGGTTATCCAGTTATAAAAAAAGCCCGCCGAAAATTTCGACGGGCCAAGCAGGGGAAGTAGGAAAATTACTTAGGGGCTTTTACGCCGAAAGCAGCAAGGCTGGCTTCGAAAGGCTTGAAAGCTTCCTTAGCGGTCGCAACATACAATTCATTCATCTTGGTGGCCTGTGCTACGAAAGCTTCGTAAGCTTCCTTGGCATAGCCCTGTTGAACTTCCAAGGCCTTCTCTATGGACTTAGTAGCTGTTGCTTTTTCAACAACTTCAGTGCCCTTTTCAAAGGATTTCCGTGAAAAATCAGTGGCTTCCTGGGCAATGTTCTGCAAGCCCTTGGTCAAAGCGGTAGCTGAGGCAATATAGGCTTCATAGCCGTTTTTGCTCATGGCCTGAAAATCTTCAAATGACTTGTTCATTAGTCTCTCCATTAAGTTCAGTCGTCGACTGAGTGACACCATATATGTGCACTGCACAATAATTGTCAAGTTTATTTTGCGGTGCACCATAGAAAATTAAATTCAGTTGATGCGAGTCACAAATTTACCCGTTAGTAAGTCAAAAACCGATAAGTTAACGACTTGGGAACTAAGAAAACTGGTGGGACGTGGATGAATTTCGCTGACTCGAAACAGCCCCGGCAAATCTATTTCGGCACATTGTCCCGATTCATATTAATGGTGCTGATCAGTTTTCTGGCGCTCGGACATCTCCGCCCAGCTGATGCCAAACCACAATTTTCGGCAATTGCAATTGACGCGCGCACGGGAAAAATCCTTTTTGCCAACGATGCTGATGGCCTGCGCCAACCCGCTTCACTTACCAAAGTAATGACGCTTTACCTGCTGTTTGAAGATATCAAGTCAGGCCGCATAAAACTGAACAGCAATCTCATCGTTTCAAAGCGGGCAGCTTCAATGGCCCCGTCAAAAATCGGCATAAAGCCGGGTTCAACAATTTCTGTTGAAAATGCAATCAAGGCATTGGTTACAAAATCGGCAAATGATGTAGCAGCTGCAATTGCGGAAAACCTTGCCGGCAGCGAGGCAAATTTCGCCATCCGCATGACCAAGACCGCCCGGGACATGGGCATGTCAAAAACCACATTCAAGAACGCATCCGGATTGCCCAACCCGTCACAACTGACGACGGCACGCGATATGGCCACTTTGAGTCTGCGGTTGCAGCGGGATTTCCCCGAGTACTATCCCTATTTCCGCATCACGTCCTTTACCTATAAAGGACAAACAATTCGAACACACAACAGATTGCTTGGCAGATTTCAAGGCGCCGATGGAATCAAGACTGGTTACATCAGCGCTTCCGGATACAATCTCACGACTTCCGCCAAGCGCGATAAAAAGCGAATTGTTGGTGTTGTAATGGGGTCACCTTCCGGCAGCGCCCGCAACAAATATATGATGAACATGTTGGAAAGGACCTTCCGCAAATGCGTCGACGGAACCACAATCGCAGCGCTCGCCGGTTCATCAAAAGGTGCCATAGACCCGTTGGAAACGGCAAGGAAATCCCTAACTGCGAAAGCCAATGAAAAGCCGACCGCAGCCGATAGCGCCGGGCCAGCGCCACTTGAAACAAAAGTCCTGGAGGCCAAGATCGAAGACCTTGTTGCGGAAACAGCTGATGAACCAGTCAAGACTGTCAACGCTGATCTGCAACTTCCACCAAAATTGCCCTTCCAGGTGAAACAGGAAGTGGAAGATACCAAGGTGGCCACCATCGACCCGACATGGAAAATTCAAATTGGCACCTATCCAAAGAAGGAAGAGGCTCGCCTCAAATTGCAGGAAATTCGGGCTTCCGGTTACAGTTTCCTGAGCGGCAAACAGGCGTTCACTGTGGAAGTTCAAAAGGGCAAAAAGACAATCTATCGCGCTCATTTCTCAGGCTTCACGCAGAAAACTGCCAAGTCAGCATGTTCCAAACTTTCCCAAAAAGGCTTGGAATGCATAACCCTTTCACCTCAGTCCTGAGTCAGTAATTCCTTTGCCTGATTGATTTTGGTCGCCAGATAATCAGAGCCGCCCCGGTCCGGGTGAAACTCCTTCATCAGGCGGCGATGGGCGTTCCTGACGTCTTCCTGGGTTGCTCCCGCTTTGAGCCCAAGAACAGCCAAGGCTTCCTCCATCGACATGGTGCTCGAACCAAAATTCGCGGCACGGCTTTCACCCTTCCAAACTTCCCGCCACTCTGACCGGTGACGATCAAGCCAAGCTTCCAAAAGAGAAATGCTTTGATCCGGAGCACCAGCACTTTGCTTGTGAAGCTGCCGCAAATTCTCCAGGCTCATGTCCTCAAGATTGGAACCCTTGAATGGCCCCGCCAATACTTGCCCCGACATCTTGCCAGTATCATGGTCAAGTTCCATCGCGAGAATGGAGGTTGCTACTCGAGACTTTTGGCCGGAAGATTTGTGCCCCCAGGGAAAACCATTGGGAAAAGCTGCCGCATGGCCAATCAGTCCAAGGCCAATGGCGAACAACGGGGCTGCAATCGGCATTCTGCCGGTGAGCGCCAGAAAAGCGGATGCCGCGATCATTGCACCACCCGCAACTTTCTTCGATAACCCTTTGGATTGGGCAGGAGTTGAGCGGGCATATTTTCTGATCAGCCACAAGCCGCCAAAAACGATGCCGATTGCAATAAGGATGTTAAGCATGCAGTTCCTATTTGAGCTGCTCTAACAGCAAATTTGACCCGCCGCCCCTGCTTTTTGCATGGCTCTCAAGTGCTGGTCTTCCCCCTGCGGCATAAACCGCCACGGCCGACAACAATTCGCGCAGCATTTGCGCTGACCCTTCATTCAACTTGAAATAGGCACCACGGCTTACTTTGGCAAACTCTCTAAACGCTTTTCCCGCCAACCCGTCACTACCCTCTTGAAACACAAAGATTGGCGTCCCCAGCAAGCCGATTTCTCCGGCCGATTGACACAATGCATCAATGTTCTCTTCCATGGCATCGCCGACGTAAACCACAGCATTCACTTTGGTTGTGCCAATCTCCTTTCTGATGTGCGCCAATACGCGACCAATCTGCGTATGACCGCCTCTGCAATCCACCGTCGTCATCAATTTGGCCAATGCTTTGGGCTCATTAACCCATTTTGAAGCGCGGCATTCATCAAAACCCCGAAAGTAAACCAACTGAACATCCAGTCCGCCTATCCGGCTGGTCTCAGCAAACATCTCCGACTGGATAGAAAGGGCTCGGTCCCAGCTCGGCTGGCGGCTCATGGTGGCGTCCATGGCAAAAATCAGTTTGCCACGGGTGCCATCCCTGGCAGCGGGTTGAAGGCTCCGAACCTTCTCGAGGAAAGCCGAAATATGTCCATCGTCCTGTTCGGACAATGCCTTCGGTGGCTTCGCCATCGTCTTTTACCTACTTGCAGGTTTCTTCCTTGAAAATTTCAAGATTCTTGAGCCTGCCTTCCAACGCAAAGTTGCCGTAGTCCATCACCAGCCCAGTTGAGACGCCGTTCTCATACATGTCAAAACTGATCTCATAGATCGGCGTTTCGGCATTGGCTTCATCGACGGAATAATATCCGATGCTAACCGGCCAAGAGGGCAATTGAGCCAGCGCAGCAGCAGCAGGATTGTTAGTATCATCGTTGCTTTCACCTGCATTCACCCTTTTGCCAATTGAGCTGATAGCGCGAACAGCTTTGTCCTCATCTGAACCATCATAAACCAGAGAGGTATCGCGACTCGCGCCATTTTCTGCAGCCTCCATAAGCCTCAACTGGTGCCGCATCGGGAAAATAGTCTCGTCGGTGATCGTGAAATTTTTCACCGTCGGCAAATTGATGACCCCATCGCCCGGCCCACCTTTCTCAGCGCGCGTGACACTCAACCGCTTCTCGCTGTCCATTTTACTATCGATAAATTCCTTCTGGCTGTAAGTCATCGTGAGACCATCGCCGGCCTCCCAGGATGACGACTGTGAATCGATGAGGCGCGAATTACCCTCCTTGTAGTCAAACTGGTTCACCAGCCGAAAGTTTACCGTCCAGCCGTCGCATTCGCTGCCAGATACCTCATAGGCCATCAAACCCGAAACGGCGCCGATGGCGGCAGCTTGACTGGAACGCAGGAGCGTCAAATCATAAACGGCACGATGGGGAACCACGGCAGCGGCCATTGCCTCATGGGCAAACATCAGCAAACCACCAATCAACAAAACTCTTCTCAACACCCTTGTATCTCCGTCACTGTAGTGGTCCATTGCCTTGCAAATCGGACTGATTTGGCTGCAACTAGGTTAAGGCATAGAGAAGATGACAACAATGGCAAAACCAAGAATTCTCGCAACCCGAAAGTTGCCCGACGAAGTCGAAGCCCGCCTGATGCGGGACTTCACTGTGGCGCTGAATTCGGAAGACAGGGCCATGAGCTCCACCGAGATTGCCGAAAAGGCCAAGGGTTTCGACGCCCTTCTCATTGCCTCGCTCGACCGGTTCCGAGACGGGGTCATTGAAAGCCTGCCAGGCTCCATCCGCATGCTGGCAACTGTCTCAGTCGGCGTGGATCATATCGATTTCGCCGCCGCAAAAACCAGGAACATTGTGGTTTCCAATACGCCCGACGTCTTGACCGATGCCACGGCCGATATTGCACTGCTCCTCATGCTGGGAGCCGCACGCGGTGCCGTATGGGGGCATAAAATGGTCCAGGATGACAAATGGCCTGCGCCCTCGCTTGTAACACCCTTGGGACTGGATGTGAGCGGCAAAAGACTGGGCATCCTTGGAATGGGTCGCATTGGTCAGGCTGTCGCCAAACGCGCCGCTGCCTTTAACATGACATTGCACTATCACAGTCGCAGGCAGGTGGATGCCGCACTTGCGCATGGCGCCGCCTATCACCTCAAACTGGATGACATGCTGCCGCACTGCGATTTCCTCTCCATCAATTGTGCCTCGACGCCAGACACGCGGGGCATTGTCAACGCCAAAACTTTAGCTCTGTTGCCCCAAGGGGCCATTGTCGTAAATTCCGCCCGCGGCGATATTGTTGATGACGACGCCCTTGTTTCAGCACTCAAATCCGGCAAGCTGGCGGCCGCCGGTCTTGATGTCTTCAAGGGTGAACCAAACATCGACCCGCGCTACCGCGAGGTGGAAAACATATTCATGTTGCCCCATCTCGGCAGCGCCACAAAAAACACCCGGATTGCCATGGGCATGCGGGCCGTCGACAATCTTGAAGCCTATTTCAAAGGTGAGAAACCTCGTGATCTTTTAACTGGAGCCTGACATGGGAAAAATCGAACAGAAACTCAAAGAACTTGGAATTGAACTCCCCTCCCCCGCCAAACCCGCCGCCACCTATGTGCCGTGGGTCAGGACTGGAAACCTTGTTTACATCTCGGGCCAGGGTGCCGTGCGGGATGGAAAGATCGAGTACCCCGGCAAACTCGGCGACACGCTTTCGATGGAAGACGGCATCGCCTCCGCCAGACTGACTGCACTTAACATTCTGGCCCACCTCCGCGATGCCTGCAATGGCGATCTCGACCGTGTGAAGCGCATCGTGAAGCTGTTGGGCCTTGTCAACTGTACGCCGACTTTCGGTGACCAGCCGAAAATAATCAATGGCGCTTCTGATCTGTTTGTCGAGATATTCGGTGAAAAGGGTCGCCATGCGCGGTCAGCAGTCGGTGCGCCAGCGCTGCCTTTCGGTCTTTCAGTGGAAATCGAAGCCATCGTCGAGATTGAATAGGACCATGAGTACGGGAGTGCCCAAGCGCGACCTGAGTTGGCTTGTGGAACGCCCCATAGCACATCGGGGCCTTCACGACAAAAGCCAGGGCATCGTCGAAAACACGGCGACGGCCTTTGCCGAAGCCATCCAAAGTGACTACGCAATCGAATGTGACCTGCAGCTCTCAGCGGACGGGGAAGCGATGGTCTTCCACGATGAAATTCTGGATCGGCTCGCGGAGGGAGAAGGCAGCGTCAATAATTTCACATCGGCAGAGCTGCAGTCTACGAAATTGAAATTCACCGCTGATCGCATGCAGACATTGGCCCAAATGCTTGAGCAGATAGGCGGGCGCTGCACCCTTGTGATCGAAATCAAGTCACTTTGGGACGGAAACACTGCTTTGGTGACCCGAGCTGTTGAGGTTTTGCGAGGCTACAACGGCCCCTATTGCCTGATGTCATTTGATCCAGACATGCTGATGGCTCTCCGCCAGCTTTCCCCAGACACAGTCCGTGGCATTGTCGCCGATCGGGCGACCGATCCCTATTATGATTTCCTGCCGCCGGACCGACGTCAAGAACTGCAAACGCTCAGTCATATGGCCCGCACACAGCCGCATTTCGTGTCATTTGATTGGAAAGACTTGCCGTATGAACCGATCAGAGCAATTCGCGCGCAAGGCCATCCCGTAATCACATGGACACTTCGCTCCAAGGAGGACGCTTCCCGGGCGCTCAAACATTGCGATCAAATCACTTTTGAGGGCTTCCGACCTTGAAATTGAGAACTGTCTCAAGTGTTCTCGATATACCGAAAAACGCTTGGAATGCTTGCGCCAACCCCTCCGGCTACAATCCGTTTGTTTCGCATGAATTCTTCCGGGCATTGGAGGAAAGCGGCTCCGCCACAGGAAGAACTGGTTGGCTGGGCCAGCATGTCATCTGCGAAAACAAGAGCGGCGATATCGAAGGCATTGCCCCCTGCTACCTGAAGTCCCACAGCCAGGGCGAATATGTTTTTGATCATGGCTGGGCCCAGGCGTTTCAGCGCGCTGGCGGAAACTACTACCCAAAGCTGCAGGCATCAGTGCCATTCACGCCCGCTACCGGCCCAAGATTGCTGGCGCGGAAGGCTGGAACGCAAAAGCTCCTGGCCCGGGGTCTTGTCGCACTTTGTGAGCAGACAGGCGCTTCATCTGTCCACATCACTTTCCTGCCTGAGAAAGAATGGTTGAACGCCGATCCAGCATCATGGCTGCAGCGCCAGGATATCCAATTCCACTGGAACAACAGGAACTATGTGAACTTTGATGATTTCCTGGCAAGCCTCTCCTCGTCCAAGCGCAAGAATATTCGCAAAGAGCGCCAAGCGGTGCGTGACGCAGGGCTAACATTTGAATGGCTAACCGGAAGCGATTTGCGCGAACACCACTGGGACGCGTTCTTTGAGTTCTACATGGACACCGGATCGCGGAAATGGGGATCACCCTATCTTACCCGCAAGTTCTTCAGCCTGATCAATGAAAGCATGCCCCAATCCACCCTTCTGATCCTGGCCAAACGCGGGCGTCGCACGATAGCTGGCGCTCTCAACTTCATCGGCGCCGATGCCCTCTACGGCCGCAATTGGGGCGCAACCGAGCACCACCAATTCTTGCACTTCGAAGCCTGTTACTATCAGGCCATCGATTTCGCTATTCACCATAAGCTCAAGCGCGTCGAAGCTGGCGCCCAAGGGCAACACAAACTGGCGAGGGGATACCTGCCAGTCAAGACTTACAGCCTGCACCACTTTGCACATGCAGGACTTGGCCGGGCGGTTGGCGAATACCTGGAACAGGAGAGGCTGTCAGTCGACCATGACCAGGCCCTCCTTGCAGAACATTCCCCATTTCGGCATGAAGTGGAAGACTGAACCGGAGCCCGCCCATGACCTACGACCCCAACAACATCTTCGCCAAGATCCTGCGCGGTGAAATTCCGTGCCACAAGATTTACGAGGACGAACACACGCTCGCCTTCATGGATGTCATGCCGCAAGTGGATGGGCATTGCCTGGTTGTTCCCAAGGTGGGATCACGAAACTTGCTGGATGCCGACCCGCAAGTATTGGCCGCACTGATGAATGCTGTCCAGAAAGTGGCCCGTGCTGCGAAGACGGCGTTCAACGCGGATGGCGTGCAGATCCGACAATACAACGAACCGGCTGCCGGACAGACGGTGTTTCATTTGCATTTTCACATCCTGCCCATGAATGAGGGGCAGTTATTGCGACCTCACACGGGAGAGATGGCGGATCACGCGATGTTGGCGAGGCAGGCAGAAAAAATAAAAATGGCGCTGTAATTGGCCGGTCAAGCGTTCTTCGATTTGCTCTTCTCGAAGATAACCATCGCGATTCCGCACAGTATTGCCAGCGAGGCAAGCACAAACCGCAGGGTTAAGGTTTCTCCGAGAAGAATAATGCCGCCAAGGGCTGCAATGACGGGAACGCTGAGCTGAACCGTCGCCGCATGGGTTGCTTTCAGTGCCGGCAATGCTTTGTACCAAATCGCGTATCCCATTCCCGATGTTACAGCGCCGGACAGGATCGCATAGAGCATGCCGGATGAATCCAGTGAAACATGTTGGAGCATCAAGAGGCTGAGCAAAATTGTCACCGGAACCGTACGCAGAAAGTTTCCGGCGGTCACTACTGTGGGGTCACCCGCACCCCGCCCTCGCAGTGAATACACGCCCCAGGCAACACCTGCCCCTATCATGAGAAGGGAGCTGACAAGCGGTGGCGCCGCAAGGCCCGGCAACAAAAGGCCTGTCAATCCGCCCAAAGCCAGCACAAGGCCCAATAACTGCAGCCCCAGTAATCTCTCGCCTTTCACGATCCCATAGCTGATCATGCTGACTTGCACGGAGCCAAACAACAGCAACGCGCCCGTTGCTGCGGTTAAGTTTATGTAGGCAAAGGAGAACCCGGCGGCATAGGCGAATAGGGCCAGTGCCGATAGCCAGTTTCCGCCCGCCAAACCGGATTTTCTGCCCGCCCGCACCAGAACCCAGAGTGTAATGGCGGCCGCGATGAGCCTTATGGACGTGAAACTTGCCGCATCAATTGACGTGTTTTTGAGCGCCAAGCGGCAGAGCAGCGAATTTCCGGCAAATGCCAGCATGGCAAGCAGGGTCAGCAGGGCGATGCTCGCGCGTGACATTGTGGCCATCACCCCCTCGCGAATTACTTCTGCTTCGCCATAACCTTCTTTTTCGCAGCGGGCTTAGCCTCGACCTTCTTGTTCCGCGGCAACGACTTCCGCTCTGGTGGTTTCGGCAGAGATTTTTCCTCATCCCTCCCCAGATACTGGAAGGCCAGCTCATTGCCATTCAACAGGATGCGAACTGTGCCGCCTTTGGTCAATTTTCCAAACAACACTTCTTCCGCCAGCGGCTTCTTGATGTGTTCCTGAATGACGCGCGCCAGAGGCCTTGCACCCATTTGCTGGTCGTAGCCCTTCTTGGCCAGCCAATCGGCGGCTTCGGTTGAAAGTTCGATGTTGATTTGCCGCTCGGACAATTGCGCTTCGAGCTGGAGGATGAACTTCTCCACCACCTTGCGGACAATGTCCGGCGGCAGGTGGCTGAAGGCTATTACGGCATCCAGACGGTTTCTGAATTCCGGCGTGAACATGCGGGTGATCGCTTCGTTGTCATCGGCGTCGCGAACCGAATTGCCAAAACCGATGGCCGAGCGGGCCATATCAGAGGCACCGGCGTTCGTGGTCATCACCAGGATCACGTTGCGGAAATCAACTGACTTGCCGTTGTGGTCGGTGAGCTTGCCGTGATCCATGACCTGCAACAGGATGTTGAACAGATCCGGATGGGCCTTTTCGATTTCATCGAGCAGCAGAACGCAATGGGGATGCTGGTCAATGCCGTCGGTCAAGAGGCCGCCCTGATCAAAGCCCACATAGCCGGGAGGCGCGCCGATGAGACGCGACACCGAATGGCGCTCCATATATTCCGACATGTCAAAGCGCAGCATGTGGACGCCCAGAACTTCGGCCAAACGCTTGGCAACTTCCGTCTTGCCCACACCCGTGGGGCCTGAGAACAGATAGCTGCCGATGGGCTTTTCAGGCTCGCGCAAT
>JANNXN010000171.1:0-42206 GCA_031409595.1 Rhodobiaceae bacterium | reverse complement strand
GAGCCGCTCATTGGCCACATCAAGAATGAGCACCGCATGGAGCGCAATTACCTCGCTGGAACCCAAGGCGATGCGATCAACGCCGTCCTCGCTGCCGTGGGCTACAACTTCCGTCTCCTCCTCACCTGGTTGAGGCTTCTTCTGCGTCTATTAATAGTGATGCTTTTCGGCGCAATCAGGCCGCTTCATGCGTGAAAAGTGAATTGTTCACGGGCGACTCCATCATGGGGACGATTTTGTGCAATCAGATGCTTCTGCAAGGCCTTGCAGTTATTAGCATGCATATTTTTTATTGCGGGAGTTCACCCCGCTACTGGCAAATGCTCGCGATCCACCTTGCGTTACTGCACACATTTTGCACACAGAAGCTTTTACTCTTCATGATTTCAATGTTGTCCGCAAATCACGAAGGCAGAGCGGTCACCTTTTTTCGTACTCGCTTTATCCCGCCATTTCCAATTGAAGCCTCTGCAACGATTTCCGATATGTGATTTCTGGTTTGCTTTTGACGAGTGCCATGTTCGCACTCATCACCAAGAGGTTTGCGATATGAAAGACTTCAATTCTCAGCATTCGAACTCATCCCTACAACGCTCAATTCAGCAGACAATTCGAAGGCGTGAACTTCGCAAGATCGTACCCTTGGCAGATACTACCATTTACGAAATGGAACAGCGAGGTGAGTTTCCCAAACGCTTCAACTTGTCACCACGTTGTGTGGTCTGGAGCCTGCGTGAAGTAGAAGCTTGGGTTGAGGAACGTCGTCATGCATCAAAGAATTCCGAAATCAAGAGGCCGCCGCACCCGAATGTACATCAACGAAAGTTTCGCCCGGTGAGACAGTGAGTTGTATTTACTCTACGGCTAACCACCATGAGATCATCGCCTCCTAGGTCAGGAACCGGTTTCCAAAAGCAATTGCATTGAAGGTGGGTATAAGGTCGGTTTATGGTTCTTACCTGCCACCCAAGCGTCAATGATGTCAGCCCATTCTTGAAGCATGTGGCGTCGCTGCTGTTCATATTCTGCCTTGTTGTAGACGCCACGGGATGAACGGCCTTCTTCATGGGCGAGACACTTTTCAATCCAATCACGGTTGAAACCCAATTCGTTCAAGAGCGTCGATCCGGTGCGGCGTAGATCGTGAACTGTGAACGGCTCAAGAGGCAATCCTTGCTGCTTTGCCCTAACGGCTATCGCTGAGGTTATCCGGTTAAATGTCGCCCGGGACATAGGTGCATCGGCGTCGTAACGGGACGGAAGGAGGTAACGCGAGTTTCCAGCGCATGTTTTAAGCGCAATCAGGATATCGAGTGCTTGTTGCGAGAGATAAACATTGTGAGCCTTGGACCGTTTCATTCGCTCTTTTGGGATGGACCAGACTGCACTCTCGAAATCAACTTCGCTCCAAACTGCATCTTGAAGTTCGCTCTTTCTCACCATCGTTAGCAGAATGAGCTTCAGGCCAATGCGAATAGTTGGCAACGTGGCTACATGCTCAAGGAGATTAAACACAATGCGAATTTCAGGGGCAGACAGGGCACGGTCTTTTGGCTGAAACGTTGCGATAGACGCGGGAGCAACATCATCAGCTGGGTTGGAAACCTTTTGGCCGTGAAGGATTGCATAGGCAAATATCTGTTTGATAATATCTCGCACATGGATGGCTGTCGCCGGCGCACCTCTGTCCTTCACCTTCGCGCAAAGCTGCCGTAAATCATCTGGTCTAATCTCGGTGAGAAGGCGCTGTTTCCAGAATGGCAATATATCACGATCAAAAATAGATTTCCGCATTGAACGCGTGCTGTCTGCCATCGTTGCGTTCTTGAGCCACACTTGGCCCAAGGCGCCGAAACTGTGCTCGATCAGTTGCCTTCGCCTATCTCGCTGCTTTTCAAGAGCAGGTGACTCACCTTGCGCTACCATCTTCCGAGCTGCTGCGCAGCGTTCCCGCGCTATTGAGAGCGTCATCCCATCATCACCATAACGACCAATAGTAAGAGTCTCTCGACGACCATTAAGACGGTAATCATAACGAAAAGTGACCTGCCCCGTGTTAGTGACAAAGGCATACATACCGTCGCGATCCGCAATCTTGTACGATTTATCCTTTAATTTCAATTTTTTAAGCGCCAGATCAGTGAGCATCGGCAGTGCCTCATCAACTAAAGAATTCATCTTTCGAGGCTCGATTCTACCGTCAAATATAATACCGTCAACGAGAATATATTAAACAATTAAAACATATGTTTAAGTGCAATTTCATGGTCCGGCTTGAAAAATAAATCTGACGGTACAACGATTTTTATAGATTCTGCGAGACCACTGTACCGTCAAATTTACCGTCAAAAAGTTCCGCTTGCCGATGATAAACACCGATAGCTATAATCATATAAATTATTTAATATCAATATGTTACTGTGGTATCCAAATAGATCGCGATTGACCACAAATACTATTTAATTATTCCCACTCGATCGTCCCCGGCGGCTTGCTCGTCACGTCATAAACCACCCGGTTCACGCCCTTCACTTCATTGATGATGCGCGTCGCCGCGCGGCCGAGGAAGGTCATGTCGAAGGGATAGAAATCTGCCGTCATGCCGTCAACCGAGGTGACAGCCCTAAGCGCCAGCACCCGGTCATAGGTGCGGCCATCGCCCATCACGCCCACCGTTTGAACCGGCAGCAAAACTGAAAAAGCCTGCCAGATTTTGTCGTAGAGTCCGGCTTTGCGGATCTCATCCAGATAGATCGCATCGGCCTTCCGCAAAATATCCAGCTTCTCGCGCGTCACCCCTCCTGGCAACCGAATGGCAAGACCAGGCCCTGGAAAGGGATGGCGCCCGACAAAATGCGCTGGCAATCCAAGCTCCTGGCCCAGAAGCCGCACTTCATCCTTGAAGAGTTCGCGTAAAGGCTCCACCAGCTTCATGTTCATGGCGGCGGGCAAGCCCCCCACATTGTGATGGGATTTGATGGTAACCGATGGCCCTCCCGTGAAGGAAACACTTTCAATGACATCGGGATAGAGCGTGCCTTGCGCCAAAAAATCGGCGCCGCCGATTTTCCTGGCTTCCGCCTCAAACACTTCAATGAACAGGCGGCCAATAGTCTTGCGCTTGGATTCGGGATCAGCCTCGCCTTCCAGTGCCGATATGAACGTATCGGACGCATCAACATGCACAAGCTTGAGATTGTAGTGATCCCGAAACATCGAAATCACTTCCTGCGCCTCGTTCAGGCGCATCAACCCATGATCGACAAACACGCACGTAAGCTGATCGCCAATGGCCTCATGCAGCAAGACCGCTGCCACTGATGAATCAACGCCGCCCGAAAGCCCGCACAACACCCGGCCCCCGCCCACTTGCGCTCTTATCCGCGCAATGGCTTCCTGGCGGAATGCCGCCATCGTCCAGTCATTCTTGCAACCCGCAATTTTCAAGACAAAGTTTCGAATGAGCTCCGCGCCCTCAGGCGTATGCACCACTTCCGGATGAAACATCAGGCCATAGAAACGGCGGGCGGCGTCTTCAATCAAGGCAAACGGCGCATTCTCCGAAGTAGCTTTAACGGCAAAGCCCGGTGGCAGTGCCGTAATCCGGTCCCCATGGCTCATCCAGACGGTGTGCTTACCGCCATCAGACCACACGCCCTCAAACAAGGGCGAGGCTGCCTTGACGGAAACTTCAGCCCGGCCAAACTCCCTGTGGTGCCCGCTTTCAACTTTTCCGCCGAGATGAACTGCCAGCAGCATCTGCCCATAGCAAATGCCCAGAATAGGAATACCCGCAGAAAAAATCTCAGCTGGCGCCCTGGGGCTTCCCTCTTCTGCTGGTGATGCGGGCCCCCCCGACATGATGATTGCCTTGGGCTTCATTCGCGTGAATGCCGCCGCCGCATTCTGAAACGGCACAACCTCGGAATAGACCCCAGCCTCGCGCACCCGCCGCGCAATGAGCTGGGTTACTTGGCTACCAAAATCGATAATAAGAACACTGTCATGCATGGTGAGAGCGTTTAGGCGAGAGGGCGGGAGTCTGCAACCCTATCCAGCCGCCAAATCCCACAGCAGCTTGATGTTCAGGCTAATGATCAAAACCGCGATAACACCTGCAATAACAGTCAGCCATTGCGGCGAAACCAGAGCCCCCATCTTGGCCCTGTCGCGCGTGAACATCACCAGCGGCACAATCGCAAATGGCAGCTGAAAGGCCAGAATAACCTGGCTGAGGATGAGCAAGGTTCCCGTGCCGTCAGCCCCATAATATATTGTCACAAACGCGGCTGGAACGATAGCCACCATGCGCGTAGCCAGCCGCCGCAACCAAATCGGCAGGCGAAGATTGAGAAACCCCTCCATCACAATTTGCCCGGCCAGCGTCGCCGTAACCGTCGAATTCAACCCGCACGCCAGCAGTGATATGGCGAAGAGTTTTGGCGCCAGAAGCGAACCCAGAAGCGGCGCCAGCATGGCATGCGCGTCACCCAGCTCTGCCACATCCGTGCGCCCGGTCCTGTGGAAGGTCGCAGCCGCCAGAATAAGAATGGAGGCATTCACCAGCAACGCAAACATCAGCGCCACCGTTGAATCGATAGTTGCAAATTTCAACGCCTCGCGTCTTTCAGGCAGGCTATCGCCGAAATCACGGGTCTGCACGATGCCCGAATGCAGATAGAGATTATGCGGCATCACCGTTGCGCCGATAATGCCAAGTGCCAGGTAGAGCATTTGCGGATTGCCGACGATATCCACGGTTGGCGCAAAACCGCGAATGACCCCTCCCCACTCGGGGTCAGCCATCGCAATCTGCAAAAAGAAACACACGAAAATTAAACCAAGCAGAGCCATCACAAACGCTTCCACCCAGCGAAACCCAAGCCGCTGCAACCAGAGGATTACGAACACATCAAGCGCCGTGATAATCACGCCAAGTTCAAGCGGAATGCCGAACAGCAGATTGAGGCCAATAGCCGTGCCGACAACTTCTGCAATATCGGTGGCTATGATCGCAATTTCAGCGAACACCCACAACACGAATGATACAGGCTTCGGATAGGCATCCCGGCAAGCCTGCGCCAGATCGCGGCCAGCGCCAATGGCAAGCCTTGCGCAAAGTGACTGCAAAATGATCGCCATGATGTTCGACAGCAGCGCCACAAACAGCAGCGCATATCCAAACTGAGCGCCGCCAGCTATGGAGGTGGCCCAGTTGCCGGGGTCCATATATCCCACCGACACGAGATATCCTGGTCCCACAAAGGCCAGCGCCCGGCGGAAATAGCTGCTGGTTGCGCTAACCTTGACCGTACGGAAAACATCAATAAGCGAAGGCTCGCCTCGCTCACGCCGCCAATTAGAGCCAGCAGGCGCCAAATTCTTCACTGTGACAACAGTGCCGATAATGTCATCATCCATATCAGACCAATAGCGCCGTTGCATACATGATGCCAAGTCCCACGCTCACGCCAGCCGCAACAGGAGGAGCGAGCCATTGCCCCGGCTCTGATCGACGCAGGATCAAGGCTCCCACTTCAATGACCACCTGCAGGATAGCGCCTGCACCCACGCCAAAACACACGGCAATCCACAAAGGGCTAACGGCCTGGGTGCCAAGAACCGTGCCAAGGATGGCGGGCAAACCAGCCAGTGCCGCAAGGCCAGCGAACTGCGCAAATTTGGGCCGCTCGTCTGCCAATGGAACAGCAATGCCGATGCCTTCTGTGACATTGTGGATGGTAAAACCAATGACGAGGAAAGTGGCCAGCGCCGCAGAACCCGTTGCCAATGCAGCGCCAACAGCCAGGCCTTCACCCAAATTGTGCAAACCGATTCCAAGTGCAATAAACGTGGCCAGCCGCAAACCCTCCGGTGCAACGCCCTTCGCCCGCCCCATGGCCAACAGAACAATCGTCGTGACCGCCAGCATCACCCAGAACAGCACGGTTCCACGCAACCGCCCGATGGTTTCTGCAGCAGCTTCCAGCCCCTCACCAATCGTATCGATCAGCAAAAAGCCCAGAAGGCCAACGGTGAGAGCCAGTAGAAAATTCATTGTTGGTTTGGAAAGCGAGCGCATGGCGGGCCAGGCCAGAAGGCCCGTTGCCACGGGAACCGCTCCAAGCAACAATCCCACTGCGGCCAGAAGGCCAAGAGAGGCCCCCGAAAGAACCGGTGTTGCGGTTGCAACCTCAATCGTATGATCAATAATTGCCCCGGTTGATGTCACCAATGCCAAATTATGGGCTTCGCCCTCAATCCACGGGTAGGGAATATCAATGCGTGTGAGACCAAGCCGCGAACCTGAAGTCAATCGCGATGCCGTGAAAACACGGTAAGCTGCATCAACTTGGACCTGTGCAATCACCACGGGATATGAACCATCGGTGCGCACGTCGAGTGAAATCAGCCCGGGCGTCAAGTTCACCCGTTCAATCGCTGCCTCTTCAACCGGCGGCGCATCTTGCGTCAGCCGGTCAAGCGGCCGCCACACCAGCAAAAGCGCAACGACCAACACCAGAACAACGACGGGAAGCGCCAGCCAGAAATGCTTGGAGCCCATCACGCCACCTCAAAATGGCTCATCCAGCCAAGTTCCGCAAACTCCGACTGATGTGCGTGGAACATGTAGATGCCGGACTCATGGTCAGCAAAAGACATTTCAATAATGCCGCGCTGGGCCTGGCACATCATCACCGTATCAATGGTGCGGTGGGTGGGCGTGAGCGTCGTGCCATGGTCATAGAAGTCGAAGAAATTCGCATGCATATGCACCGAGTTGATCGGATCGAACTCGGTCATATTGACGAGGTAAATGCGGATCGGCCGCGCTTTCTCAACCCGGATCGGCTTGTCGAAATAAACGAAGGGAATGGTGTTGACGCAATAGAATTCATTCTCGTCGTCGAAATTGGTGTCGAAGGCATTCATCACCATCACCATTTCCTGCCACTGCCCATTTTCCGGCGAACCCAGCAACCGCGACGCTGCCACGTCGCGCGCCTCCGGATGCTTTGCCGGATCGGGATCGACGATAAAGACACCGTAAAGCCCCTTGTGGATGTGGCGCTTCAGCGGGATGGCATGGCAGTGATAGAGGTGGCAGCCAAAGGGTTTGGCATCAAATTCATAAGTGAATTCCTCGCCTGGCGCGACCAGGCTTGCGCCTGCGACGCCGTCCATGCGCGCCGAATGAATGCCGTGAAAATGCATGGAGTGTGGATGCGTGCTGCCATTGATAAAACGGATGCGCAGGCGCTCGCCTTCAGTGCAACGCAGCGTCGGGCCGGGAATGCGGCCATTGTAGGACCAGCCCGCGAATTTGATGCCGGGCGCGACCTCAAACTCATGGTCAACAGCCGTAATCGTCCATTCCCGCAAGATGCGGCCATCAGTCATGGTCGATACCGTACCGACATCGAAATCCCACAGCATCTTATGCGGATCGAAACCATTGGCCCCATGGTTGACCTCGCCAACCACCCGGTTATTGACCTGATCATGGCTGCCATGGCCCGATGCAGTTTGCGCCACTGCGGAGCCGCTTCCCAATGGCATCAATGCGCTCACTGCCGCTGCTTTTCGCAGAAAGCCGCGACGGTTGAAATCAGTAAGAGGCGGCGTGTCGTTCATATATTTGCTTCCATAGGTGTTGTCGTAAAGTTTAGCATAGGCTAACTTATATGCAATAGGCTAATCTCGCGCCGCAAAAAGGGAAAAGTTGAATGGTATTTGCAACCAAAAAGGGTGCCTCCGCCAAGCTGCGCTCCGCTGCTTTCAAGCGGGTTCGCGCCGATCATTCTGCCGAACTGGCCGCAGACTATGTGGAAATGATCGCCGACCTCATCGATGAACGAGGGGAAGCCCGCTGCACTGATCTGGCGCTCCGCCTGGGGGTGGCCAATGCCACTGTGGTCAAGACCATGCGCCGCCTGCAGTCAGCAGGCCTGGTTAACCAGGAGCCTTACCGGGCAATCTTTCTCACCGGCGATGGCTGGAAAATGGCTGACGACGGCAGGCGCAGGCACGTGCTGGTCGAAAAATTCCTGTTGGCCTTGGGGGTCAGCCAGGAAACTGCCCGGGTGGATTCTGAAGGCATCGAACACCATGTCAGCGCGGAAACGCTGAAAGCCATGGCAAAATTCTTGGCCCGCAATGGCGGGTAGCTACATTCGCCGCATCACGGCAATAAAGAATCCATCCGTCCCATGCTGAGCCGGCGTCAATAGCAGGGTGCTGTCTGAACCATCGGCAGATTTGGGCGGTTCAGTGCCAATCGCCGCCGCCCATTGGCTGGCAAATGGAATGATTTCAAAATTCTTGTGGCCACCCAGGAACGCAGCGACCTGCTCGTTGTTCTCTTCGGGCAATACCGAGCACGTGATGTAAACCAGCCGCCCGCCCGCCTTCACCAGTTGCGCGCCCCGCTCCAATACTTCGCGTTGCTCCTTGATGCGCTGCTGCAGTTGCATTTCAGCAAGCCGCCACTTGGCATCGGGCTTCCTCCGCCAGGAACCAGAACCTGAACACGGGGCATCGATCAGCACGCAATCAATGCCGCCCATCTGATCCAGCTTCTCGGCCTCATCAGCTGCAATGACCTCGATATTTGTGATGCCCGCTCGCGTGATCCGTTCAAAGATCGGCCGCAACCGATGACGATCCGCATCATAGGCAACAACAACACCCTTGTTCTGCATCATCGCGGCAAGAGCCAGGGTCTTGCCGCCAGCGCCCGCACAAATATCAGCCACCCGCTCCCCCGCCGTAACGCCCGACATGAGGGCCGCAACCTGTGAAGCCGCATCCTGAATTTCAAACCACCCCAGCCCATGCGCTGGTTCAGCTTCAACATTGATGTTGCGCGTATTGGCATCTGAGGATTTGATCCGCACGCAAAGCGGCGACAATGGCCCGGCCACTGCTCCATGCTTGGCAAAAGTTTCAAGCAGCTTGGGCTGCTCGCACTTCAAGGTATTCACCCTGAGGTCAATGGGCGCCCGCTGCGAAAGCGCCGCCCCCTCCGCCGCCGCGCGATCACCGAAAACCTTGCTGAGCGACGGCAGCAGCCACTCCGGAAAATCCCCCCTGATGTGGGCGGGCAAATCATCGCGCATCTCCCGCGCCAGCGCTGTCTTCTCGGCTGCGCTCAGGACACCGGGGCCATATTGCTCCGTACACAGATTTTCAATCTCGTCGGCGGGAATGTTCCAGACATCGCGCAGCACGCCCAGCGCCAGCGCCCGTGGCCTGCCGTCACCCATGCGCGATGCTGCCGTATTGCGCCGCCGCAGCACGTCATAGACCAGCGTTCCTATTGCATGGCGGTCTGTTGAGCCTGCAAAACGGTGATACTTGCCCCAATCCTTCAAGGCTTCCGCGGCGGGCCGATGCTGTGTGAAAACATCGGTGAGAATTTCTACTGCCGCGGCAACGCGGCCTGCCATGCGCATAAGTTATCCGATCACAAAAAGGCGAAGGCCAAACCATGCCCACATGGACGCCAAAATAATCATTCCTGTCAAAAACACCTTGAAACGAAGCGCAATCACATTGCGCCCGGTCTGGACATATGTGTGAACACCACGTGAGGCAACGAAAAACCACGAGAACCAAACCGTGAGAGTGTCCGCAAGGCCCGTCACCAGCACCAAAGGCAACAGCGCGTAAAACAAAACCGGAAGCTCAAACTGGTGTTGATAGTTGTTCGCAAAATTTCGAACTTCTTCGGGATAAGCCATTTTGTTGGTGTCAATTTCAGAGCGCTTCACCATCCCCTTGCGCACTGCCGCCACGCGGCCACTGCCAGTGCGAATAAGCACATAGAGTATCAATGCAACATGCACAAAGGCAGGCAGCAGCAATAGTTGGGTTTGGTTCATGCTAGCCACGGCCCTGATAGTTCGGCGCTTCCCGCGTGATCATCACGTCGTGAACATGGCTTTCGCGCATGCCCGAACTGGTGATGCGAATGAACTCAGCCCGCTCGCGAAGGTCGGGCAGTGATCCAGCCCCAACATACCCCATTGCTGCCCGCAAGCCGCCAGTTAGTTGATGCAACACGGCTGCCACCGGCCCCTTGTAGGGCACCTGCCCCTCAACACCTTCCGGCACCAGCTTCAAACTGTCTTTGACTTCCTGCTGGAAATAACGATCAGCTGACCCCCTGGCCATGGCCCCAACCGAACCCATGCCGCGATAGGATTTGAACGAACGCCCGTTGAATAGATAGGAATCTCCCGGGCTTTCATCGGTGCCTGCCAGCAATGATCCAATCATCGCAACGCCTGCACCCGCGGCCAGCGCCTTCGCCAAATCACCCGATTGCTTGATGCCGCCATCGGCAATAATCGGCACATCCGATTTGATCGCCTCCTCTGCGCATTCCATAATGGCCGAAAGCTGCGGCACTCCAACACCTGCCACAACGCGCGTCGTGCAAATCGAACCCGGCCCGATGCCAATCTTCACAGCATCAGCGCCAGCGCCAATCAACGCCTTGACGGCCTCGCCAGTTGCCACATTGCCGGCAATGATCTGCACCTTGTTGGAAAACTTCTTGATGCGGGCAACCTGGTTGATCACATGAATGGAGTGGCCATGCGCTGTATCCACCACAACAATGTCAACCCCCGCATCAATCAGCATTTCAGCCCGCAGGAACCCCTTGTCGCCCGTGCCCGTGGCTGCGGCAACCCGCAACCGCTCATGCTCGTCCTTGGCAGCATGGGGATGATCTGCCGCCTTTTCCATGTCATTGACCGTGATCAGGCCAACGCACTCATAGTCATCATTCACCACAATCAGTTTTTCGATGCGGTGCTTGTGCAACAGGCGTTTGGCCTCCGTCCGGTCAACGCCTGCCTTCACGGTAATCAGTTGCCGCGTCATCAGGTCGGCAACCCTGGTGTTCAGGTCAGTGGCAAAACGCACATCCCGGTTGGTGATGATGCCAGCCAGCTTGCCATTTGCTTCAATCACCGGAATGCCGGAAATCTTGTGCCGCTCCTTAAGCTGCATCACTTCAGCCAGCGTTGCATTGGGCCCAATGGTGATCGGATTGACCACCATGCCCGATTCAAACCGCTTCACCTGGCGCACATGCTCCGCCTGAACGTCCGGTTCCAGATTCTTGTGAATGACGCCAAGCCCGCCAGCCTGCGCCATGGCAATCGCCAATTTTGACTCGGTAACCGTGTCCATGGCAGCCGAAATTATGGGGATCGAAAGCTCAATATCGCGCGTAATCCGTGTGCGGAGTGAAACTTCCGCAGGCAACACCGAAGAAGCGCCGGGCTTCATCAGCACATCGTCAAAAGTCAAATATTCCGGGATCTCGCGTCGGGCCATCGGCCAACCTTTCAAACTGAAGGACTCATCAGGATTGGCGGCTGTCCTTAACACCCGTGGGGCGGCGGGAGCAAGCGCTGAATCCGCCTTTGCACAATGGCTCATTCTCGTGCAAATTCACCCCAAATGGAGGCCGGTCATCACCCACAACCATGACACCCACGATAGCCATGATCATAATCATGCGCCCGCAACATTTGGCAGGGCCTTTGCCATAGGCATCGCGCTCAACACCGCCTTCGTTGTGATCGAAGGCGGATACGGGATTATTTCAAACTCCATGGCGCTTTTGGCTGATGCAGGCCACAATCTGTCTGATGTGCTGGGCCTGGCCGTTGCGTGGATCGCGACCAATCTCGCCAATCGCCCACCTTCCGCGCGCTATACGTTCGGTTTCAAAAGCTCAACAATTCTGGCAGCTCTTTTCAATGCGGTGTTCCTTCTGGTGGCCGTTGGCGCCATTGGCTGGGAAGCAATTCTACGCCTGTTCAATCCTGAAGCAGTTGCTGGAAACACCGTAGTGGTCGTTGCCGCCATAGGCATATTGATTAACGCCGTCACCGCTTGGCTTTTTGCATCAGGCCGCAAGGGTGACCTGAACATTCGCGGCGCCTACCTCCACATGGCAAGTGACGCCGCCGTTTCTGCGGGCGTTGTTATTGCCGGGTTTGGAATCTTGTACACTGGCTGGCTGTGGCTTGACCCCGTTGTCAGCCTTTTGATCGTGGGCGTCATTGTCTGGGGAACATGGAAGCTCCTGCGCGAAAGCCTGGCCATGTCACTCAAAGCGGTGCCAGCAGGCATTGATCCAGCCACGGTGCGAGCCTTCCTCGAAAAACAGCACGGAGTAGCGGCCGTCCACGATCTTCACATCTGGCCCACGAGCACAACTGACGCAGCTCTCACGGCGCATCTGGTGATGCCCAAGGGTCATCCGCAAGACAGCTTCTTGATGCAAGTAGCCGAGGAACTCCGGCTGCATCACAACATCGGCCACGTGACGCTGCAAATTGAAACGGACATGGCCACTGTCTGCGCATTGGAGCCGGACCACGTTGTATAGCGCGGTTTCGTTTTCCTACCCCCGAAACCCCATCGCCAGCACAAACAACTCCGCTGAGTCATCCCGGCTCGACATGGGCTTCAGATGGCGCACGCTGGCGAAGTTCTTCTTCAGCCGCTTCAACATCTCGCCTTCACTGCCACCGCGCAACACTTTGGCGAGATAAACGCCGCCCTGGTCCAAAACCTGACACGCAAAATCCAGCCCCGCCTCGGCAAGTGACATGATCAGCAGGTGATCAGTCTGCCGATGCCCGGTGGCGTGGGCTGCCATGTCAGATAGAACCACATCAACCTTCCCTCCCCCAATTGCCTCTATCAAGAGGGCCGGGGCGTCCTCATCGAGAAAATCTTTCTTGAAAATTGTCACCGATGGAATGGGGTCCATTCCATGCATGTCAATGGCGATGACCTTGCCGCGCCCCTCATCGGCCTTCACGCGCTTGGCCGAAACCTGACACCAGCCTCCAGGTGCAGCGCCTAAGTCTACAACCACCATTCCAGGTTTCAAAAACTTGTACTTGTCATCAATCTCAATAAGCTTGAAAGCCGATCTTGAGCGATAGCCCAGCTTCTTGGCTTCATGCACGTAAGGATCATTCAACTGCCGTTCCAGCCAAATCTTCTGTGATACGGTGCGGCCCTTGCCAGTCTTGACCTTGACCTTGAGGTGGCGGCCGCTCAGTTCATTTCTGCTGCCTGGCCTGCTCATGCGCCCCTGCCAAACGAGCCGTCTTCCATCATCAGCTTGGTCAGAATGCCTTCCCGCAATCCACGGTCAGCCACCCGTATTTTCTGCGCCGGAAACGCCAGCCGGATTTCTTCGAGAATGGCACAGCCCGCCATCACCAGGTCAGCGCGCTCTTTGCCAATGCACGGGTTGGCAATTCGCTCGGCGTAGCTCATGGCCAGAAGCTTCGCTGTAACCTGCCCAATGTCTTCGCTTGCCAGCCACGTTCCATCAACGCGCGAGCGATCATAACGGCGAAGCCCCATCTGGACACCTGCAATTGTCGTCACTGTTCCTGAAGTTCCCAAGAGATGCGAGGGCAAAAATTCACCGCCTTTGATATCCCGAACCTGCGCCACGAATTGCAACAGGAACGGCCGAATGAAATCCCGCATCGCGGCAAATGATTGCGGCGTCACATCAATGCCGCCGCCAAATCGCTCGGAAATTGTCACAACACCAGCCGCCAGCGAAGTCCAAGCCAAAATCTTGCACTTGTTGGCCTGCCGTTCAACCCACATGATTTCGGTGGAGCCTCCGCCAATATCAAACACCAGTGCACTTTGAGCCGCCGGATCAATAAGCGGTTCAGCCCCGGTGGCAGCCAGCACCGCTTCCGTTTCCCGGTCAATGATCTCCAGCACCAAACCGGTCTCCGCCGTCACACGTTCAATAAATTCCGCCCCATTGCTGGCCATGCGGCAGGCTTCAGTGGCAATCAATCGGCGCTGTTGAACCTTGTGCCAAAACAACTTGTTGGAGCACACCCGCAACGCTTCGATGGTGCGGTTCATGGCAGCGCCATTAAGTGCGCCAGTCCTGCCAAGCCCCTCACCCAGCCTCACAATGCGTGAGAACGCGTCGATAACATGAAAACCGTGCAGTGAAGGTTTGGCGATCAAAAGCCTGCAGTTATTGGTGCCCAAGTCCAAGGCCCCATAACTCGCATTGCCAATGGTCGCTTCATGGTTTCCGGGAACTTCCGAAGCTGGCCGCTCATGTGACCGGCCATTGTTCCCGTTCGACCCGAAACGCCGCCTGCCACGGGATGTTCCCGCACCGCTGGTCGCGTCCACTCTAAAACCTTTCGGATGATCCCGCCCTCGACAGCAACCGGCTGGAGTTCAGTAATCATCCCTTAATCATTTCGTTACCGCCATCTTAACAGCTTCATCCCTCACGTAAAGCAAATGAATCCGCTCAAATGCGACCTCCCTCATTAACCTAGAATTGATACTAGGAGCGCTAACTTGCCCTCGAGGATGGGGTAATATGCGTACATACGGCTCAAGATGGTTCAAGGAAGGCTCGCTTATTGGCGAATATGCAGAGCAATTTGGCGTATCTACAACACGCCAAAAGCAGAACATGGCCCTCAGTGCGGCAAAAGTGGACGCCGAACTGGCATCCAAGGCCAAATCCGAATTCATCGCCAATATGAGCCACGAATTGCGCACACCACTCAACGCAATCATTGGTTTTTCCGAAATGCTGGCCACCCAGACGGTGTCCGGCGCTGATAAAGTCGAGCAGTATTCGGGTTACATCGGTCAGGCCGCCGAACATCTGCTGGCGCTGATAAATGGCATTCTGGACGTTTCGAAAATTCAGGCCGGAAATCTGTCCGTTGAATTGGAATCGGTAGACGTCAACGAAGTTCTTGAATCCTGCCTGTTGATTGTTGAGGCAAAGGCTCGCGACAAAATGATTGTTCTGGAAACCACCGTCGCACCGGGACTGCCAAATTTCCATGCCGACCCGCTGAGGCTGAAACAAATCCTCATCAATCTTCTGAGCAACGCCGTCAAGTTCACGCCCGCCGGTGGCCGTGTCGAATTGGATATCACGGCCCAGGACAACGGCTTTGGCCGCATGATTCTGACGGATACAGGCATTGGCATGTCCACCGCTGAAATCGGAACAGCAATGAGCCCTTTCGGCCAGGTTGATGCAGGATTCAACAAGCGTCATGAAGGCACTGGCCTTGGCCTGCCGATCGCCCATGCCCTGGCGCGCCTGCATGGTGGTAACCTCAAAATTGAATCGCAAAAGGGCCAGGGAACAAGGGTCACCGTAACCTTGCCCCTCTATGACAAAGACAAGGCAGCCGCCACGTCACCACCTAACAACGTCCACTAAAAGGCAACATAATTCATGAACAGCGCAATCCTCGAAACTCAAGAGCAACCACTTGCCTATGCGGAGCCTGCGCTGAGAATTGGCCGCATTGTTGCGGTAACTGGCGCCCACGCCATTATACTGCTCGACATCGGCAATCAAACTGGCGATCCGGAAAAAGACCGGAGCCCCGAAATCGGCACGCTGCTGAAAGTTGACACCAACACGGCTGTTTCACTGGCGCTTGTTTCGGCATTGAGTTCGCCCACGCCATCTCACACCAATTCCGAGCAGGAGCTGCGGATTGTCGAAGTGGAGTTCATCGGTGAACTTCCCAAAGACAGTGAAGGCAATACAAAATCATTCCGCCGCGGCATTTCTTCTTACCCCTCCTTGGGCGACACGGTGTACCGGGCCAACCGCCACGAACTATCCAAGGCCTATGCCTGCGATTCAGAAACCGCCATTCGCGTTGGCTACATCCAGCAGGACCCCAGCATTCCAGCAATGATCAAAATTGACGAAATGCTGGGTAAGCACTTTGCAGTTCTGGGAACAACGGGCACGGGTAAATCCTGCACCGTGGCGCTAATCCTCCGCCGCATTCTGGAAAAGAACCCGCAGGCCCACATTCTGCTTCTCGACGTTCACCGCGAATATGCACAGTCCTTCAAGGGCATGTCAGAAGTCATCTCGCCGGAAAACATGGTTCTGCCATTCTGGCTTCTGAATTTTGATGAAGCTGTCGAAATCCTTATCGGCCAGCAGCCCGGCCGCGAGACCGACACCGAAATTCTGCGCGAGCTCATCCCGCTTGCCAAGAGCCGCTACATGAGCAATCAGCGCCGTGACAAGACAACGATTGTCCGGTCAAGCGTCGACAACGCAAACATTGGCGTTGATACGCCCTTGCCATACCGAACCTCCGATCTCATCGGCATTCTTGAGGAATATATCGGCAAGCTCGAACTCCGCGGCGAACTTTCGCCCTACAAGCGTTTGAAAGCCCGCATCGAAACCATTTCCCGCGACCCGCGTTATGCCTTCATGTTCGGCAGCCTCACCGTGCAGGATAACATGGCAGCCGTGCTCGCCCGCCTGTTCCGCATTCCGGTGAACGGCAAGCCGATTGCCATTCTTGAATTGGGTGGGCTCCCATCCGAGATCATCAATGTCGTTGTGTCGGTTCTGGCGCGCTTGGCCTTTGACTTCGGCGTATGGAGTGCTGGCCGCGTTCCAATCACTTTCGTGTGCGAAGAGGCCCACAGGTATTGCCCAAGCGATAAATCACTGGGCTTCGAGCCGACCAAGAAATCCCTGTCGCGCATCGCCAAGGAGGGCCGCAAATACGGCGTGTCCCTTTGCATCGTAACCCAGCGCCCGGCAGAACTTGATCCGACAATTCTGTCCCAGTGCAACACGATCTTCTCCATGCGCCTCACCAACGAGCGCGACCAGGATATCTTGCGCGCCGGTATTTCAGACGCCGCCGCCAGCTTGCTCGAATTCATGTCAACCATGGGAACCGGCGAAGCCGTAACCTTCGGTGAAGGTGTGGCACTCCCGACCCGCATCAAGTTTGACATGCTGCCAGCCGATGAGTGGCCCAAGAGCAACACAGCCTCCTTCACGACCAACTGGGCAAAAGACTTGCCAGACGATTCATTCCTGCATGAGGTCGTCAATCGCTGGCGTGCCCAAACCTTCAATCCTGACAGCGCAAACTATACGGTCGAGGCAGCCGCAGCGGCGGCCCCGCAACCAGCGGCCCAGCCGGAGCCTGCTGCAACGATCCGCAGGCCAACACCCCCACCCATTCAGCAACGGCCAGGCATCCAGCCAGCGCCATCCCCATACGCAGCCACTCCAGCGCCCGCCAAACCGGCAACCCCACCGCCCATACAGCCCGCCGCGACACAGCAACAAAGCCTCGCAAGCCTGATCAAACAGTTCCGCTCATAATCGCCTTGCGCTGAACGCCCGCCGCCGCTAGAACTCCCCCATTCCCAACCCAATGGGGGATCGGCTAACGGTAGGCCCTCAGACTCTGACTCTGATTGTCTAGGTTCGAATCCTAGTCCCCCAGCCAACAAAATCAATAGTTTAGCTGAAAGTAGACAAGAATTGGTCTCCGCATAGTCTCTTGCGCAAGTAGCGCTTCAACAGCCAAAATGACACGCTATGCGCATATAACAAAGATGCTTGAGATAGCGATCCAGCACGCAAAAGCGCTGCCTGAAGAACGTCAGAACGATTTGGGTGAGTACCCGCGCTCGGAACTTCCGTTGGCGGCGGACGAAAGGCTGTATCACCCTGTCGAGATCACCAGCGCGCAAACCGACTAGCACCGACGGCGCCAAGCATGGCAAGAATGGCGATGGCAATTGTGTACCACACAACCACAAATAACGGGGAGTCGTCGGTGCATTGGGCGGCATAAAAGGTAGCAGCGATACCACCAGCAAGCAGTCCCGCGACAGAGCCCGCGAGGGCGGGCCTGGTAGGCGCGCTGTAACGCAAGGTCCACAGGAAGACTGCGAGCGGACCCAAGCCAATCATCGGTATATAAGTCAAACAGACCAAACTGTTCCGGCCAATCATCGTCGCTGACCATGTGTCTGACGGCACTGCAAAGAGTTCAACAGCGACCGCCACCGCTAAGAGCGCAGGCGCAATTGCGAGACAAAGGGCCACCTTGCGCCAATTCTCGCCCGGCCGCGACAGCTTACGAACACAACCGAATGCACTCGCGGCGAGCGTGATGGTAACGAGAAATTTAAACAGAAAGCGAGACGTTTCGGCGGCGGCTGCAATATCTGCCCTTAGGCCAAGCACTGTAAAGAAAACAAGTGCCGCAATTGCAATTGAGACGCCGATAGCGCCCACCCACACAGTCGAAAGAGATCTTGCAGGTCCATGTGGCTCCGACGCCAAGGTCTTGATAAGTTCACTTGTGTCCATTTTGCTTCTGACCAAATCGCTCTCTGATTGCCGTGAGGCCACGATGGAGCGCCACTCTTACCGCTGTCTCGCTCATGCCGAGCCACTTTGCCGTCTCGCCTATCGAGCGTCCATCGACTGAAATTGAAGCCACGACGGAGCGCTGGCCATGCGCGAGCGTCGCCAGTGCATGATCGATCTCCTGGTTGCTAACGGTCTCAGATGTAGGCCCGGCAAAAGTCTCGGCGACCTCGCCAATTTCAATCTCCACCCGCCGCCCACGGTGGCGAAAGGCGTCAATTAGCTTGTATTTCGCAATTGCATAGAGCCACGGCATGATGGGCGCGTCCTGGCGCCATGTATGACGCTTCAAATGGATCGCTAGCAACGTTTCCTGCACAATGTCCTCCGGGTCGATCCCGCCCTGCACGATCTTTCGGCGGGCCAAGCCACGCACGAGACACGCTGCCTGTTGAAGGAAATCGCCATAGGCTCTTTCGTCTCCTGAAATAGCGGCGCGCATGAGCCGGGCCAGTTCTGCTTCGTCCCTGCGTTCCAAGTCTTACTTCCTTCAAATACGTCGACGGACGGCCCAGTGTTACATGGCCGGAAAAATATTGTCCAAGCCACGAGCGAGCGATCACGAAATCGTGTCACCCACAGGATGTAACATCGGCCGCCCTCGAACCGAACTAACCTTTGCGCGCTCGAGGAGCGGGCTCTGCACAACCCAACGGGAGATGAATAACATGTCAACAAGATCAACAGTGAGCGCGGCCATTTTGGCCGGCGCCGTTGTAACCGCTTTAGCGTCCTTTGCGGTCGCAGGGCCGCTAACGAAAGCGGAAGTAAAGGCAGCGACGGCTGCTGGCAAGGAGAAGTGCTACGGTGTCGCCCTCAAGGGTCAGAACGACTGCAAGGCCGGTGCGGGCACGACTTGCCAAGGCAGCTCGACCGTCGACTTCCAGGGCAATGCCTGGAAGTTCGTGCAAGGCGGCACCTGCGCCGCGATCGAACTGCCTGGGGCTGGTGATCGCATGGGCTCACCGAAGGCGCTGACGCGCGACGTCCCGGCATAACCACACGCAACTTGCCGGAAAGCGGAGACCCCGATGAACGAACTGTCTACTCATCTAGCCGCGCGCGCTTCGGCGGCCTCGCGCTTTCCGGCACATCCCATTGCAGACCTTGCAGGCACCAGCCTGAAGCATGAGCATCTGCCGTCAATCTTGGCCGAAGGCACCCAAGGCGGCTTCTTTGAGGTTCACGCGGAAAACTACATGGGTGCTGGCGGGCCGCCCCATCATGCGCTTGCCCGCATCCGCCGCGACTATCCGGTGTCGCTGCACGGCGTGTGCATGTCGATCGGCGGGCCACAACCGCTCGACAGGACCCATATCGGGCGGTTCAAGGCTCTTGTCGATCGCTGCGAGCCGGCACTCGTTTCCGAACATCTTGCCTGGTCGACCCATAACACAACATACTTCAACGATTTGCTGCCTCTGCCCTATACTCTGGCGACACTTGCTCGCGTCGCCGATCATATCGACCAGGTGCAGGAGATGATTGGCCGCCCAATCCTGCTAGAGAATCCGTCGACCTATGTGGTTTTTCCGCAATCGACCATGAGCGAAACGGAGTTCATCCACAAGCTTGTACAACGCACCGGCTGTGGCCTGCTTCTCGACATCAACAATGTTTTCGTTTCGGCCACCAACCACGGCTATTCCGCTCTTGCTTATCTCGCGGATTTTCCGCTCGATTATGTCGGCGAAATCCATTTGGCCGGACACTCCAAGCAGGCGGATGACGAGGGCGGCCTGCTGCTCATCGACAGCCATGACGGTCCCGTCGCCGACGCGGTGTGGAAACTATTCGAGATCGTGATTGGACAATGCGGGCCAATCCCGACGCTGGTAGAATGGGACAGCGATATCCCCCAGTGGCCCATTCTCAAAGCCGAGGCAGTTGCTGCTCAGGCTATTCTCGACCGCCATTCACAAAGATTAATGCCCGGAAAAGTCAATGCAGCCCGTTGATCGCCAAATCCATCATCTCGAAAACCGCCTTGGCTATGCGGCCGACTTCACTCCCGCGCTGCTCGATCCCGAGCGTGCGCCTCCAACAATCGTCTCAGGACCAAACGGCAAGGCCGTGGGCAGGCGCTACAACGTTTATCGCAACAACGTCACGGTAAGCCTCATCAATGCCCTGGTGGCAACGTTCCCCGCAACACAGCGCATCACCGGCGCCGATTTCTTTCGTGCGATGGCTAGATTTCATGTGCGCGCCGCTCCTCCCACCTCACCACTTTTGTTCGAATACGGCCACGGCTTTCCCGATTTCATTGAGCGCTACGAATACGCCCGGTCAATGCCCTGGCTCGCCGATGTCGCACGGATTGAACGCGCCTGGCTTGATGCCTATCACGCGGCCGACGCGGAACCGCTGACGCCTCAGGCTTTGGCCTCAATCCCTCCGGAGCAACTATCAGATGTTGTGCTGACGCCGCATCCAGCGGCTCGGATCGTGTGCTCGCGCTTTCCGGCGATCAGTATATTTGTGGCTAACCGCAATGACAGCCCAGTCAGCCACGTTGAGGCGACCGATCCCGAGGATGCGCTGGTGACCAGGCCTGGCCTTGAGGTGACCCTCCGACATTTACCATCGGGCGGAGCAGCATTCCTGTCGCGTCTTATCGAGGGCGAGACGTTCGGTGCGGCGGCTGCGGCAGCATTTGCCAACAGTCCACAGTTCGATCTTTCTGCCAACATTGCGGGAATGATTGAGGCAGGTGCCTTCACTGCAGCAAATCATGGGGCTGATTAGGATGACCATTGAGCGACAACGTAACGACAGACAGAAAGGGATCAACGGGTTAGTCGAGCGCGGAAACGCTGTTATGCGCGCAATCGCTCAACCCTCTCTCACCCAACTTGTTCTGCGTTTCGGCCTTGCGGTTCCATTCTGGCGGTCGGGCGTCAACAAATGGGACGGCTTTCTTCAACTGAACGATGTCGCCATTCTGCTTTTCAGCTCGGAATTCCAACTGCATCTGCCTGGCGGTCCCTATTCTTTCCCCGCACCAGCTGTCATGGCGTTTGCCGCAGGTTCAGCAGAAATCTTCCTGCCAATTCTCCTCGTTCTCGGTCTGGCGACCCGTTTTGCCGCACTTGGACTTCTGGTGATGACACTTGTTGTACAGCTCACCGTGCCCGATGGCTGGCCGCTGCACTTGACCTGGGCTGCCATGGCGCTCGGCATCATGGCGTGGGGCCCGGGACGCATATCGCTCGATCACCTGCTCAAAAGTTATTCCAACGAGGAATTTAATCCTTGACACCGTGCGGTGGTTGGACTATCACGGGCATTCTCCACGATTAGGATTCACCGCGAAAGCAGCCTCTGACACAGGGGCTGCTTCGCATTTTGATGAGGTTCCATGATGTTTTTGACACTCCTGCTTGTCGCAACTGTGATCGGCTGGAACCCTGCCCTGCCTATAGCGCGCCTGGTTTCAGCGATGCGCGATCATAGTCAACCCGTTGAAGAAGAAGCGTCAGTTGATGGCCACCGCAGGCTTGAATGTCAGCGCGATGCCGTTCAGGCAGTGGCGCTTTCCGGTGGGCGGTGGGCCATCTTCAAAAATATGGCCAAAATGGCCGCCGCAACGCCTGCAATGGGCTTCGGTGCGGGTGGTGAAGAACGTGTCGTCTTCTTCCGTTCCGATGGCATTCGGCAATGACTCGGTGAAGCTGGGCCATCCCGTGCCGGAATCATATTTCGCTTGCGAAGCATAGGCTGCAAGATCGCATCCCGCACAATGATAGGTGCCCGCACGTTTTTCCTTGAGAAGTGGACTGGAGTTTGGCCGCTCAGTCTCCTTCTGCCGCAACACCAGAAACTGCTCTTCACTCAGGATGGCTTTCCATTGCGCTTCGGTCCGCGTGATCTCGAAAGCATTCGCGGCAACAGTTCGACCCATAACGAGCAGTCCCGCTGCGCCTAAAAATAGTGTTCTGCGATTGATCATTTTTGTACGCCTCCATAAGTGCGCGCGGGGAACCTGCACGGCCCCCGCGCCCAACAGGGTTTACATTTTTGGCAAGAGAACCTTGTCGATCACATGAATGACGCCATTCGACTGCATCACATCAGCAATGGTAACCGTTGCGGTAGAACCATTTTCGTCTGTCAGCATCACCTTGCCGCCATCAATCTTGGCTGTAAGTTCGCAGCCACCCACGGTCTTCACCTTGTGCATGCCGCCATCATCGGCAATCATGCGGCTCACGTCAGCTGCCAGCGCCTTGGCCGCGACCACATGGCAGGTCAAAACCTTGACCAATTGCGCCTTCGATTCAGGTTTCATCAGATTTGCAACAGCATCGGCCGGAAGGGCGTCAAACGCCGCATTCGTTGGCGCAAAAACCGTAAAGGGGCCATCTCCCTGCAACGTCTCAACCAGACCTGCGGCCTTCACCGCCGCCACCAGCGTCGTGTGATCCTTTGAGTTCATCGCGTTTTGCACGATGTTCTTATCCTCAAACATCGCGGCTCCGCCGACTTTCGGGTTGGCGGCGTAAGCGGTGACTGCCATTGCGCCAACCATGCACGCGACAACAACTGATTTCTTAAACATGCTGATCTCTCCTTGTGAGTTTATTAAGCGCGCAAGATCTGCGCACCTGGTCCATTTACGGAGATCAACCAGATTAGTTTCACGATCACGCATTGGTGATATCAGGAGCGCGGCACAAAACTGAGGCTATTCCGTCGCCACCAGTTTTCCGGCGAACAGCACGGGACCCGTGGCTTGGCCTGTCGGCGATCCCCCTTCAGGCTCCAGGCTCACGGCAAACACTGTGTCGCCAAGAATTGCCGGATCAATCCTGCCGAGCCTGCTCGTTGGAATGCGGAAGTCTGCATCAATCACACCCAATGACTGCGGCTTGTCGCGTCCGCCCCCCACAGCCCACAGCTCATAGGATTTTCCAAGCTGTGCTTCAGCGCCAACTGTGCGAACACTGATACTGCCGGTCTTCAGATCAATGGACGCGAGAAACGCAGGTCCCGGCCCTTCCGCCTGCAGCACCGCCACATAGCGCTGGTTGGGCAATTCGCTGGAATACGAACCATAGATAATAAATGCCGCAAGAGATGCTGCGATGGCGCTTGCGGCAACTGTCGCAAACCGCCAGGCGCTGGCCTTGCGTTTAAGGGCTATAATAATTTGCGCATCCGGCCTGTCGCCAGCAATCGCCTTCATGACCGCACCACGGATATTTGGCGGCACAGTAACCGGCTCAAGTGCCAGTGAAAGCGGAGCCAGCCGCCGCTCCCATGCCTTCACCAGGGCTGCAAATTCGGGGTCACTTGCCAGCAACGCCATGGCATCCCGCTGTTCAGCCGCCGGAAGTGCGCCGAGGACGAATTCAGCCGCCAGTTCATCGAGTTCTTCATGCCTATCCATCGAGGCACTCCTTCAAGGCCGTAAGGCTGCGCCGCAACAGGGTCTTGATTGTCGTTGCAGGCCTCTTGAATTGGGCAGCCAGCTCATCGCGCGACCAACCCTGGTAATAGGCCAGCAAAACCATATCCTGCCGATCCTCCGGAAGCTGGCTGAGGCATTTTTTCAGCTGCGAGAGTTCCATCGCCAGATCAGCCTCGGGCAGGACCCCGATTGACCCGACATCATCGATATCCACAGCGCCTTCCGACATGCGTTCGGCAACCCGCCGCTTGATGTCAATGGCCTGGTTGCGGGCAATTGCCACCAGCCATCCCATGGGCCGGATGGAACCCTGCTCATAGGAAGAGGAGCGTTGCCAAATCTTGATGAAAGCTTCTTGCAGGGCCTCTTCCGCCAGTTCCGGTTTCTTGAGAATGCAGCGCACCACGGCAAAAAGCTTGGGTGAGGTAAGATCATAGAGCCTGCCAAAGGCCAGCCGGTCACCAGTGGCGACACGAGGCAACAGGCCATCCAACTCGCCGTCCAGGGGCTCAGCCAATGTGTTCATAACCACCTATACGGTCCACATCGCCAATTAGTTGCACAAGTTGCAATAAAGATAAACGGCATCTTTCATCGCAATCGCCCATCGCGGACAGCAATGGCTTTGGAATCAGGTGTCAGGGATCCGTCGGCTAACCGCTAGGAGGCTGCAATGCGCGCTGCCTCTTCAACAATCAGAAACTCATTGAGCGGGTCGTAACGCTTGGCTCACGTGTATGGCGCCGTTTTGCCGGCTTTTTGATCTCGGGTCAATTTTAACCAGCTTGAAATCCTTCGGCCGGGTTTTCGGCAGGCTCGCCATCTTGCCAGCCATGCTGTGAAGTGAGGCCGCAAGTATCGATGGCATGTCAATGCCCGCTGCATCGACTTCCGTTGCCGCACGCCCGACGCCAGTGAGTTGGAAGCCACGGCTTGCGAGCTCGCCCGGGTCAAAGATGTTGCGAAGATCGACAATGACCGGCGCTGCCATAATTGACTTCAGAAATTCGAGATCAAGCTCCCGAAAAACATTCCACTCAGTAACCACAATCAAACAATCGGCGGCTTCCGCGGCATCATAGGGGCTGCTTGCATAATACACATCTTCAAGCACCGCTCTTGCCGCGTCCATGCCAACCGGATCATAGACGCGAATGATGGCGCCTTGATCCTGAAGCGCCCGGATAATGTCGAGCGAGGGGGCTCCGCGCATGTCATCGGTCTCTGGCTTGAAGGTCAATCCGAGCACGGCAATTTTTCTGCCGCGCACTGATCCGCCGCACGCCGCCACAGCTTTTCGAGCCATGCCACGCTTGCGCTGATCATTTATCGCCACGGTTGTTTCCACCAGGCGCAAGGGTTTGCCAAAATCCTGCGCCGTTTTTACGAGCGCCAATGTATCCTTGGGAAAACAGGATCCGCCAAAGCCCGGCCCCGCTTGCAGAAACTTGCTTCCAATCCGGGTGTCGAGGCCAACACCACTTGAAATTTCCAGAACGTCTGCGCCAACGTGCTCGCAGAGGTCTGCAATTTCATTGATAAATGTAATTTTGACGGCAAGAAACGCATTGGCCGCATACTTGATGAGTTCGGCCGCCCGTCGCGACGTAAACAGCAGCGGAACTTTTTGGCTAGCCAATGGCGTGTAGACTTTTTCCATCACGCCACGCGCACGATCGTCTGACAGCCCAATGACGATGCGGTCTGGATGCTGGAAATCCGCAATCGCCGTGCCTTCGCGCAAGAATTCAGGATTGGATACAACGGCAAACTGGGCATCCGGATTTTCTTCACGAATGATGCGCTCGATCTCATCGCCTGTTCCAAGCGGGACTGTTGACTTCGTGACAACAACTGTAAAGCCAGTGAGCGCACCGGCGATCTGGCGGGCGGCGGCATAGACAAAGCTGAGGTCAGCATGCCCGTCACTGGGCCTGGCAGGCGTGCCAACCGCAATGAAGACAGCATCAGCGTGGGCTACAGCTGCAGCCAGATCAGTGGCAAAACCTAGGTGGCCGGTTCCAACATTCCTGGCAACCAGTTGATCAAGCCCCGGTTCATAAATTGGGATGACGCCAGCCTTGAGGGCTTCAATTTTGCCCGCATCACAATCAATACAAGTTACCTGATGCCCAAACTCGGAAAAACATGCCCCCGAAACCAATCCCACATAGCCAGAACCAATGATCACAATGCGCATAATTTATCCTATGCTCAATTTAAGTGGGCCAACCAACCGGCACATTCCACGGTTCACGCCACACGCGCCGGCAAGCTTGCTCTGCCGGTTTTTGTAGACTGATTGATCATCTGGTCGACTGCTGAATTGATCGCCTTTTGTGAACGGCTGCTGGCAATTGTGGAGTGCCTGCTCCCAGTCGGGTTAACGACTTTGGGGCCAAAATTAATGATCCCGGAGATATCCCATTTGCGCATGATGAACTCAACACGGCGCCCGTTGAACGCCGCCAGCCGGGCAGCATGTCGCTTCTCGCGCTCATCACAAGGCGCCAGATATTCATAGGCAAATCCACGCCGACGGAAAATTGCGGTGCGCGTAATGTCCATCAGGAACACGGGCCGGAAATTGCGAACCCGGCGCAAGCGCTCTTCAACCATGCCTGCTATGTGTTCAACACTTTGTTCATCCAGGCCGCAAACCGAAATTCCAGTAGCCGCAATTCTATCACGGCCACTCGCATAGGATGCAAAGCCACAATTGGGGATCAGCGGATTGGCTGGCGTAGCGCCTGTGGGCCAGACATCCTGGGGTGGCAGCTCGACCGTTTCGCGCAACAGGCCGGCGTTGCCAGTCAGATTTGTATGCGCCAAATCGCCAGCGCCAAATTTGAATATTTTGGCCTTGCCGCCGCGCGATCGCAATTCGGATTGCTGCCAGGCTATCTCCAGATACTGCTTCTCCACGATATCGCGCAGACGCCGGATCTCAAATTGTAGACCTGCTGTTGTATCGATCATCTCATGCCCTCACTTTGGCTTTCTGGGGTTTTCCGGTGGCCTTGCGCGAAACAACCCTGCGCCTTGGCTTGCTTGGTTGTGGAATTTCCTGTTTGACGTCAGCCGCCACCGCGCCTGACAAGCGCACAATAAGATCGGCGGCAGCCTGGGCTCCATTGGGCAAAGCGATGCGCGCGCAATTGACCTTGATAACTGTGCGGGCCCGCTCGTCCATCAGCGCCCCAATCAACAAGTGCAAGTCCTTGATCTCATCCGGGGAGGTCATGAGGGCAGCGCCTTGGTCAACAGCGAATGCCGCGCGCCCAGCCTGGTCATCCATGATCGGGTTTTCATTGGCCACAAATATTGCCGGCAATCCAAATGAAATGATTTCGTTGAATGAGTTGTAGCCAACCGCCGAGATTGTAAAATCAAATGCGTTGAAATAGCGGCTGAGCGGAAAACCCCGCAAGACTTTGACATCGGGCCAGACATCGAATGAAACCGCTCCAATGGCCCACTCGGCGATGACAACCTGCAACTGCGGGAACTTCGCGCAAGCCTTGATAATTTCGTTGGTCTGGTTGACAATTTCACTGGTGGTGCCAGAACCGAGCTGCACAAGCACCGCTGGCCGCTTGGGATCGATGCCAATAGCCTTGGCAGCGCTGCGCCGATCCAGAAGTTCCGTTTCGTCCAACAGGCGGATGGGATCGACATGAGCCGAACGTCCCGATTGTGCGGCTGTGGGGCCACTGTCCCGAACGTCCGCAACATCGCGGGGCTCGATGACAAGATCGAAGTATTTCTGGCGCTTCAGCAGATTCTCGTTTGATTTGCCAGGTTTCCACATGCCACGGCGAACCCAGACGCTGAAGAAATCCGGACGCGTTGCAATCGAGCGCACCAAACCTCCGTAGGGTGCGCCGCCATCGAATACAGCGCCCGTAACACCGTAGGCGTCGAATATCGGTTCGACATGGTGTTGGAACCAGTCATTCCAATCCTTGACGCCGCTCATTTCGCTCTGTGAGGAAAACGGCACATATTCGACCGGGAAGCCAAAGTCCCTGACAATGCCGAAGGCCTGGCTCATGGTGATAAAGATGGGATCAACATGGGCCGGCAGCCGCCGTGCGATACAGAGCAACCGCGTCAGGTGACCCAGTCCCACGCCGTTGGATGTAATGAATGCAATACACTGGCGCTTCGGCTTAGGCCGCGCTGCAGGCCCTGCGGAACGTCCCGTCAATCGTGATATGCGTTCAACGTGATGACCGGCCGAAAAGCGCGCGCTGGCATTGCGTGAGGCATCCCTGCAGAGCTGGGACAGTTCGGTTCTTTGGCTGGAAAGCGCCTTTACGGTTTCTTCGGCCTTGTTTGCTCCGCAGCCTACGGCGCCCGGGCCGAATTCGCGCGCCAATTCAGGCTTGAGTAACACCACTGTGCCCCGTTGCATGGCTTCGGCCACCCCATAGTAAGGAACCGGCTTGAGGTCGTCCTGATCAACGTAGAGAAAGTCCAAGCTATCAAGGAACTTGCCCACGGCCTGCTCTTCGACCACCAATTTATCTTGCAGGCCAGCCGGCAAGTCATCGGCAATGGGTGCTGCCTGCAAGGTGCGCACATAACATCCTGGGAAATTCGGCTGGAAAACCGGTTTCGTTTCGGTTTTTTCTGGCTTGCTGAAATCCAGCGGCAATTCCGTATCCAATTTGCCAACGACCGGACGATCCCAATTGAGGACCCGGGATTGCCAGGCACGCGCCACAAGCGAGGTGGTCCAATCTTCGACCTCCAGCGGAATCTCGGGCCAGGCTTTCATCACAGCCTCCCGCAATTGCGCTGATATGGGCGCCCAGACGGGTTTGGCCTGAAATGCAAGGGCCAGCAAACGGTGTTTTCGAACAATGCTGTAGCTGCGATCAGGCATGCGGCTGACAACCACAACAACTTTATCAGCGTTCACGCGCGGTAATTTTTCAGGGATTGGTTCCAGCACATCTTCTGGCCCGTGAATGACCAGCAAACCCGCAGAAACCGAATCTGAAGGTGTTAGAACCTGAGCCAGCCCTTCGCGCACGCAGGCATGGATTTCGCCGCGCACTGAACCCGATTTGATCCGGCCCGATGGCGCATGGATAAGCGCGGTGCGAAACCCGTGGGCGTGCTGGATGCGAATTTCATGCGCAATTCGCAAACCCGTGTCGCCGGGCGACCTCATGTCAGCCAGGATGACCACGTCATAGGCAGGATCAGCGAGATGGATGCTGGAAACAGACTTCATCGGAACTTCCTTCATGATCATGTTTGAAAATTTGCCGGCCGCGCTTGCCTTGGTTGGCGCAACTTTTGTTTCGCCCAGCAGCCGCCTGATAAAGGCGACGTGATAAGCCGGACCGTAGCGATCAGTAATAATAGCCGACGCAAGCTTTGACTGCCGCTGATAGCGCCGCCAGTTTCCACGCAACTCAAGCGCCGTTTCGACGGCCTCTTCGGCAGGACGATAGATGGCGGCATCTTCGAACGTGGTTGCAAAATGTGGAGGCAGAATTGCCACCGCCCCGCTGGCACACGCCTCAATGACAGTGCGTCCAAAGGCTTCGACCAGATCCGGATGATGGTAATACAAAAAGAAATCGATCGTTTTGAGAAACTTCTGCGGTTCCACCTGGCCAAAACGAAATGTCGTCCAGTTCTCCGGAAACTCGCCCATCAGCCGCTGGATAAAGTCTCCAGTGCCGAGCAACCTGACGTCAAGTTTAGGATCGTCTGGATAGACTGTCAGAACTTCGCGCCGGGTCGCTGGCCATTTGTCCTTGTCGGCACGGCCATGCCGCCCGATGACAGCATGTGGCTTCAACGGAGATGACCGCTCCTTGGCCCACTCTTCGATGAAAACGATGTTGTGCCAATCGACATCCAGCAACGGAATGGCAGGCGCAGTCTCTTCAAGGTTCTGGCGAACAACCGGCGATATCGGCGCCCAAATGACTTTGCCACCCGCGACTTGATCGCAAACTGTCTGCACGTGAGCCGCATCATAATAGGGCAGCCCGTTGCGATCAGTGTGGGTTTGGTGGACCACAAGGATAGATAGTCCAAACCGCAGTTTCGGGAGTGAACTTGGAAATTTGGTGAAAACCAGCGGATTGTGCAAAATTCCAAGCTTCGCCTCTACCAGCTTTTCGGTAGGTGGAATAACGACAGCCTGATTGCTGGTGACGCATGCTCGTATCAGCGGGTGCATGGGGCGCTGCACGCGAAGAACGCTTGAGTTCGACTGCAACAAACCGATGCTCAAACCAGCCTCGGCGAGCGCCCTGATTTCATGGGCAGTGGCGACAGACGTTCCGCCGGGAAAGCGGAAGTCGCCAATCAAAACAATATCGAACAGTTTCATTGAGCCCCTTGGCGGCACTGGTTCCCAGGGTTGAACCGCAAGTTGCGGTTTCCCTGGTCCAGCGCTCCGTTAATTCTGGAATTTTGTTACAAAAATTGATGAAATTGAGGTGCCGTCTCTTGGTGTCGAAATTCGAAACGGCAACTCACCAGTCGCCAGTCAGTTAACTGTGAAACTTCACAGTCAACAGATCATCAACCCTCATAGTGTCCATGATCGTCATCATTTCCGTGATCATCATCGTCCTGACCGTGACCATTGCCATGGTCACCGTTGTTACTGCCGCCACCGTGGCCGTCATCATGTTCGTCGCCATGATCACCTGGGCCAGGGTCATTGCCTTGGCCGCCGCCCTTGTCGCCGCCTTTGCCGCCACCGTGTTCGCCGCCTTTTCCACCTCCCTTGCCGCCGCCCTTGTCTCCGCCATTGCCGCCACCGTGTTCGCCGCCTTTGCCACCTCCCTTGCCGCCACCCCTGTCTGCAAGCATGTCAAATGCGGCAGAGGCATCGGTGCTGGTGGGACTGTTTTGCAGAATTTTTTCGAGTTGGTCGGGAGAGGCACTGGCATTTGCCAACGAGCTTGAGCCGGCAACGACTCGAACAACTACTCCTGCCACTCCCAAAATTGTTAAGAATTTTTTAGAATTCATTGAGCGCATCCTTTGCAATCGTTAACAGACTTAACGAACAATGAACCATCTCACGCACAACTGCGGCGAGCAACCGATACAGGTTCATGTGCTGAAGGATCGCTGAATGCAATTGCTAAACTAAGTCGGCAAATTGAACTGAATCAAAAGCGTATTTTACCGACGTAGTTGCAGCACAGAAATCGAAGCCAACTCATCCTGGTTTCTCTACTTCAGCGCGGGCCTTTTCTTCACCCATTGCGTCGCCGCCTGATAGGCCTGCGAGGCGCGAAGCACTGTCCGGTCGTCAAACATCTTTCCAACGATGTGGAGGCCCGCCGGCAAACCCGCTTTGCTGAACCCGCAAGGCACGCTCGCCGCTGGTTGTTGCGTGAGATTGAAGGGATAGGAGAACGGTGTCCAGTTCACCCACTTGCCCATGCCATCATCAACCGGTGAAAGCTTGCCCGCATCAAAAGCCACTCCTGGCAGTGTCGGCGTTATCAGCACATCATAGCGTTCCATAAACACCCGCATCTGCGACCCCAGGGCGCCCCGCTCGCGCACCGCATCGAAATAGTCTTCGGGCGTAATCTCCATGGACTGCGCGACCACATCGGCAAGCGCTGGATCGAGCAATGCCTTTTTTTCCTCCGGTAATCGGCCCAATAATGCGCGCGCACCCGACCACCAGAGAACCCGGAAACACGAAGCCGGATCCGCAAAGCCCGGATCAACCTGCTCCACCTCGGCACCCAGGCTTTCCAAAACCTTCACCGCCTTCTTCACCAGTTTTGCAACTTCAGGATCAACCGAAACATGCCCAAGCGTTGGACTGAAGGCGATCTTCATGCCTTTCACGCCTTTGCCCAGTTTCTTCATGTAGTCGCGCTCATCATAAGGCAGAGAGGTCCAATCCCTTGCATCAGGCTTGGCGATTTCATTCATCATCAGGGCGGCATCTTCAACCGTGCGCGTCATCGGCCCCACATGGGCAACTGTTCCAAAGGGCGACAAGGGATACGCAGGCACCCGTCCGAATGATGGCTTCAATCCATAAATGCCGCTGAAACCAGCCGGAATGCGAATGGAGCCGCCGCCATCGGTGCCCAGTGACAGCGGCGCATAACCAGCAGCCACTCCAGCGGAAGATCCACCCGATGAGCCACCAGGCGTTTTGCTCAAATCCCAGGGGTTCCGTGTAATGCCGGTGAGGGGTGAATCAGTGACACCCTTCCAGCCAAATTCCGGCGTGGTTGTGGCCCCCAAAAACACGCACCCCGCCTCGCGAAGCCTCGCAACCGATGGCGCATCCTGATCCCACGCCTGGTTGGGATCAACGGTCTTGGAGCCACGCCTGGTGGCCCAGCCCTTGACCAACAGCAAATCCTTGATCAGCAGCGGCACGCCATCAAGCGGGCTGAGGGCTTCACCTTTGCTCCAACGCCCTTCGCTGGCACTTGCCTGTTCAAGCGCCAGCTTCTCATCCACGTGACACATGGCATTGATGGCGCCATCGTGGCTGGCAATGTGTGCAAGACAGGCGCGCGCCACTTCGACGGGGGAAAATTTTTTCTTGGCATAGCCTTTGGAAAGCTCCGCCGCACTCAGCCAATTCAAAACCTGCATGATCAACTCCCGTTCGGGAATGACTTTATGCAGAATTTGCGGCCAGTGTCATTATCCGATTATGGTTCCAAATATGGCCCCTGAAGGCCGAGCTTTGCCAGCAGCGCCGCATAGTGATTGCTCGTCTTCACCAATTTTGCGCCATGGCGGTCTATCAGGTCCTGACGGCGGTCCCGCCCCGTCGCAGAAGACAGGGCCCCCCACATCGCGGCCATAAACTCCGCTGCCTCTCGCACATCCGCCAACACCTGTGTCTGGTCCGTTGCAAGCGCCAGTTCAGCCGCCGTAACCTCGCCCACACCATTGACTGTGTGGGCGCCCCCGTCCACATAACCCGCCGGGAGTTCGCCTTTCAGGTTGATGGCTGACTTGAAGTGAATGAGGTCAAAGATCTGATCAACCGCCTGTTTTGCCCCCTCAACCCGCGAAACATGTTCTGTATCGGCGGCCACATGCGGCAGCAATTCAACCTTGCCCTTGTGGCGCGCTTCCAGATCGCGATAGGGCGCCAACGGCCCCGAGACGGCGCCTGTCTTGATGTCAACGAACACATCCGCATCAACCGAAACATGGCGGATTTTGCCGCGCTGCAAAGCCGCATCAAGGGCTGCCACATCAACCACTTCACTACGGTCATAATTGATCAGCACCGCGCCATCATTCATGACGGAAAGAACCTCCGCATTGACCACGTCGGCGTTGGCGTATTTTCCGGTTGCTGAATTCAGCGGGCCCAAACCCGTATGCGGGCTGACAAAGTCTGCCCCTCGCGCCGCATCAACCGGGCTTTCCGCGAATTCAAAACCTTCCGATAGAATCCACTCCCGGTGCCGGGCACGCGCATGAATGGCAACCCGCATGCCAAAGGCCTTGCACAGCTTGGCCACCTCGCGGCCAATGTTGCCGTAACCCATGATGGCAATTGTCTTGCCCTCGAGTTTCTCCGTCGGATAGTCCTTGAGATGGCGCGCCGTATCAAAATCACCGGCAACGACCCGGGCATGAAGTTCATCCACATTCAGGTCCGGCGCTATTTTCAAAACCGCCTTCATCACCATCTGCGCCGTGGCGCGACTGTTGAAACTTGGCGTGTTCATCAGAACCGCACCACCGCCTGCGCCAAAACACTGGCAGGCCATGTTCCCGGTGCCAGCGCCAATGCGAACGCCGCCAAGGCTGAACACTGAGCCTTTCGGCAGATGCGTGGCCGCCGCAATGACAGCGTCATACTGACCATCCTTGGTGAGGGGAAGAATTTCGCCTTCGGTCGCAAGCTGCGGTTGATAGAAAAAGTGCAGCTTTCCCCTGGCAAGCCTGCTGCCATCGCTCAACGGACCGTCATGAAACACCCCACCCTTGGCTTCAATATGCTGGCGGACGGCGCTGTGATCGGGCTTGCCGTCTTTTCCAGTCTTGAGCCCGACAAGATCGCAAATCAGGATTTTGTAGGCCCGGCTCCCATCGTCCATGCGTGGCCTCTCGCCACTCATATTTGATGGCGCGAATTTCTCGCCAAGTGCCGCAAGTGCTTCTTCCAGCACCAGTATCTTCGCACGCAGATAGGCATACTGCAGGTTATCCAGAAGTGCCGTCACATCTTCGGGCGCGCGAATGCCGCCGATCCAGGCGCGGTAGTCGCCGGGAGTTCCCGGAAACGCATTCACATAGCGCGCAACGTCGAGCCCTGCCTCATGGCTGCCATCGGGATGCGTAAGCCCTTCATAACCCAATATCTGCTTTGAACGCGCAATGATGCGGGCGTGAATGGCAGCGTCTGTAATGTCGCCATCCTTCACCCGCAGCAAAGTGACAGCCGCGCCCCGTTTCTCCGGATCTGCCACGCCCAACTCCAGCAACGGATGAGCGGCAATCCACTCATTGATCACCGCCCGGTTGGCGATTGACCTTTGATTGAGTTCAGACACTGACCCCAGCCGCCGTTCCGAGCGCAAGAGGCCAAATGTCGTTTCCGCAAACGCCAGCGTACTGTAGGTGTTGATGACCCCGCCAATCATCTTGTCAGCCGCCGGATCATAAATCGGCCCCACATTCACGCTGCGCTCGCCGGTGAGTGGGCGCTTGGCATCAAGCGGTGCTGCAAGCTTGAGCTGGCGGGGAATGGCCCAGGATGGGTTCTTCTGATTGGCCTCAATCAACGCCAAAGCCTGCGGCGTGAACGAAGCGATATAGTAGCCGGAAATTCCGCCAATGGCCTTTTGAAACGGCGTAAACAGGCAACACCTGCTCATCACACCCCGGACGACGTCGGCTCCCCATGGCATGGCGCCCAGCATGGAGGTTGCATCAAGAACCGCGTGATGTTCAGTTGGGTCGCGTGCCAGCCAATCCAGCAAATTGGTGATTTCGGTTTTGGTGTAGGTTGTGGCGCCAGTTGTTTCATGCCCCACGCCCACAAACAACTTGATGCCCATTTCTTCCAGCTGCCCGGCGGCGGGAATAGCGCCCTCCTCCTTGGAAAAATGAACGCGTTTTTCGTTGCCGCCGCGCGCCAGGCGCTGCAGCTCGATAATCTGGGCGCCCCAAGATTGGCGAAAGAAACCGCCCGCTTTGGCGCTGTCTGATTCCGGTTCAGGCGTGTCCACAAAAACCTTCTGGCTCTCGTCATGCGCGCTCATCATATGCAACATGCAAACCGTAAACCCGCTGTGCCCGCCACCCAGGCCCACCGCCATCTTGTTGGATTTCGGAAATTCAAAATAACGGTGAATTTCGCGCATCATGTCGAGCAGAACTTTATCCGCCGGGTATCCCCGGTGCATGCTGCGACCAAGTTCTGCTGCCGTGAAGGGGCCAAGATCGCGGCCCTTGTCGTCCAGTTTGCGGTAAGTCTTTTCCAGCCACGCCTCAAATTCAAACCGCAGCAACCGGCCTTCAACCTCATCGGCTACGGCATCGGTAATGGGGCCAACCCCAAAGAACTGGTTGGAGGTGCGCCGCGGCGGGCCAGCTTCCGTTGCCTGCACGGCGGCAAGCCTCTGCCTTCGCAAGTCATCAAGTGTCGCCATAAACTTGTCTCCGGGGTTTATGGTGCTACTATGGCAAATTGCGTGTGCGGCAGCTTACAAAAAGCGGCGCGTTTACCAATAATAGCGCCCCGAGCGACCAGCTAGATATTTTGTCGCGCCTCCGCCAATTCGGCTTGCCCGACCTCCGGTGGAACTTCCTCAATGTCCACCGACTGCATGACACTGGTGCCGCCGTTGGTCCCCACCGAGTCAATCGTCTGGTTGACCCGCACGTAAGACTTGCTGCCAGACACCACTGTGACAGTGACTGTTTTTGGGATTGTGGGAATAATCAGCAGCACGCTCTGGTGCACCGTCACGTCAACCTCGCCCTCGGGGAAAGTGCCTGCAATAAACGAGCCCGCCCGCATCCGGCCATAGGACTTCCGCGCCATCGTAACAAAGGGGTCCTCGCCGCGAACCCCCAAGGGCGACAGTGGCCGATAGACATAAATTGTGCCGCTGCCCCGCGAAGCCACAACGCCATCCGGTTGATAGCGGTCCCCCTCAGCCGCACATCCAGCCATTGGCAAAGCCAGCAAAAACGAGCGGCGCGTGATGATATTTGACATGTTGAACCGGCCCCGAATCTGCGGCGGATCAGATAGGCCATTTGAGGCCACAATGGGGCAAAGATAAACGCCAGATGAACGGCCCATTCAGGTTCGGTTCCATTGGCGCCCGCTATGGTGGTTTCAAGATCGAAACACCAGAGAGGGAATACCACCATGATCCGCTACACATTCTTCATCCTCACAGTCCTCGGCACCGCCGCAACTGCAATTGCTGCAATCGCCCCAAGCCACCAGGCCGCTCCAACCAATCCGAACAACGTGACCGTAGTTGAGAAAAACCAGTTCTTCCCCGTGTACGGCAAAATCATCGTCGAACCCTGCGCCGTGGAGGATTGCTCAGACGTTACATCGTAATTGCCATGCCCGGCTTCCCGCCGGGTAAACTAGCCGGAGTTCAGGACAAGTGGTCTTGATCCCTCCCCCTCTCAGAGATCGCAAGTTCTGTCCTCCGGCTCCCCTTATTCTCCCCAAGCAGATCCCCTGCAAACTCTCTGCTTGCAACTGGAAAGCCCCGCATCAGCGGGGCTTTTTTTGAGCTCAGCCCGTCATTCTAAACACCAGATGAACGCCGTGTTCAGCTCTCATTCGAGGTGTGGTCCGTAATGTGCATGCAACAGTTAACGCCGTCTCAAAAGGAGACAGAAAATGAAGACCGTACTTACCACAGCAGCCTTAACCATCCTGTTCCTGTCCGCCGGAGCATTTGCTGGAAACGATGTGCGGTCGACGAGACAGGCAAACGTGACCGTGATTATGAAAAACAACCCAGGCCCCGTTTTAACCAAATCCAAGGCTGACCCCTGCGCGCTCAGGCGCTGCCGGGAGGCCTGAACGAAACCAGTCGCCTTCGCCTCTTGAACCACGGCGAAGGATTGGGAGGCAAGTGGGGTGGTGGGGCAAACCCACTTCATTTGCCTCCCTCCCGAGAGAATAGAACATGGAGGAACTCAAAGTGCTTAAGTCCGCCGCCATCCTGGTAATTCTGGTCGCATCATCAACCGCCAGCCAAGCCACTGTCAGGAACTATTTTCTGCCAGTCGTGAACGGCGCCAGAATTGACGCCTGCCTCACCAACCAGACAGCCTGTGGCAAACCCGCCGCCGACGCATTTTGCGTGGCGGAAGGCTACAGCGAAGCCATTCTTTTCCAACGCGAACCCGCCGCCTCAACACGGCAACTCGACACCGGCCAAATCTGCGAAGGCCCCAACTGCATCAGCTTTCGCCAGATCAAATGCCTGATGCCGTCCAAAGGCGACAGCCTGGCCCAGAATTAGGCCACGTTAACCAACCATAGGCAGCCACGGCATTGAACGCTATATCTAGCTGTACATGATCCAGCACCCACCCAATGTCCCAATTCACAACAGGCCGACGATCGTGAGTCGCGTTTTAACTTACGCCATTCTGGCTTTCTGGAGCTTCATCTGCCTTTTTCCACTCTACTGGCTAACCATAACATCGCTGAAGGCGGAGGCTGACATCACCGGCGGCCCCGCTTACCTGCCCTTCATCGACTTCACGCCCTCATTCAAGGCATGGGATTTCATCCTGAACGATACAAATGACAATCTGCTGCCGCGCTACTTCAATTCAACAGTGATTGCCCTTGCGGCCACCATTCTCTCAGTGCTGCTGGGAGCGCTCGCCGTCTACGGCTTCACGCGGTTCAAGTGGAACGCCGCACATAGCCGCCGCATTATGTTTGCCATCCTCGCCACACGCATTCTGCCGCCCATTGTCGTGGTGTTGCCGCTTTACATGATGGCGCAAGCCACCAACACACTCGACACGCATTTTGCCCTCATCTTCACCTACACGGCGGTGAACCTCCCGGTCGCCGTGTGGCTGCTGCAACCCGTCCTCGGCCTACGCGCCAGCGACCAGGAAGAAGCAGCCCAACTCGACGGCGCATCCCATGTGACGATTTTCTTCACCATCGTTCTGCCGATGATTAGAGCCAGCGTCGCCGCCATCGCCTTGCTGGTGTTCGTCCTGTGTTGGAATGAATATCTCTTCGCCGTCTACCTCGCAGGCAATGAAGCCATGACCCTGCCACCCTGGATGGTAGGCCAGATGTCCATGAAAGAAGCCCAAATCGGTTCAGAAGCCGAAGAATGGGCCAATCTTTCCGCCGCAACAATTCTGATGATAGCCCCACTCCTGGCCTGCACAGCCTTCGTCCGAAGCGCCCTGAGCCGGATGGCGCTGTGGCAGCGGTAGCAGCTCGATACATTCAATCCTTGCTAGCCACGTTGCGTCAGGAAAACACCTAGCGCCATCAGCCCGATACCAGACGCGCGAAGCATGCCAACTGGCCGAACCAGTGCGCCAAATAACCCGAACTGATCAATCAGTGCGGCCGATATGAGCTGCCCCATCAAAACGCAAAAAATGGCATTCCCAACACCGAATTTAGGCGCGATCCAGGTGATGGAGAGCACATAAAACGCCACGAGAAATCCACCCAGCAACAAATGCTTCGGCTGTGCCGCAATCAATCCAAGCGGTTGCGGTCCAGCCGTCGCCAGAAGTGTCGCGCCCGAAACACAGAACGCAATCACAAACAGAACCGTTGCCGCAGCAGCTGGTGAACCAATCCGGTTCCCCAGCTGCGCATTCAATGCGGCCAATACCGGAATGCCGATGCCAGCGAGCAGCATGATGGCGGCGTAGCGAATGGTTTCGACTGGCATTTCCGACCTCTTTCAGTGCGCGACGTTTTGTCGGGCAGTCTTGCTGAATCATTTTTTTTAGAGCGTCCGTGGAGTTTCTGACAAGTTCGCTTTCTGCATGGCTGCTGCGTCGCCAAGCCAGTGTTCCAATGGCCAGGCGCGCAAATCCAAAAAAACCAACAACTTTCCGGAATCACTTGGATTCCCCTGCCGTACTGTGTAGGAAACCCCAAATCAGGGTTCCCCAATAAATGCCAAAACGTACAGATATTAAATCCATTCTCATCATCGGGGCGGGGCCAATTATTATTGGCCAGGCTTGCGAGTTTGATTATTCCGGCACCCAGGCTGTGAAGGCGCTGAAGGCCGAGGGGTATCGCATCATTCTGATCAACTCCAATCCGGCCACCATCATGACCGACCCGGATCTGGCCGACGCCACCTATATCGAACCCATAACCCCCGAAGTTGTGGCCAAGATCATCGAGAAGGAGCGGCCCGACGCGCTGCTGCCCACCATGGGAGGGCAAACCGCGCTGAACACGGCGCTGACCCTCAACAAGATGGGCGTGCTCGAAAAATTCAATGTGGAGCTGATCGGCGCAAAGGCTGAAGCCATTGACCGCGCCGAGGACCGTGAGCTTTTCCGCGAGGCCATGAAAAAAATCGGCCTCGAAACGCCAAAATCCATGCTGGCCAACGCCTCCAATGCCAAGGACGAAGACCGCGCCGAATTCGCGGCCAGGATCGCCGAATTGAAAGCCGACGGCGGTGACGTCGACGCCTTCGAAAAATCCTGGGGTGCTGCCGAACCGGAGCGCCTGAAAAAATATCGCAACCGCGCCATGGTCGAAGCCTTTGAAGCCATGCTGACCGTGGGGCTGCCCTGCATCATCCGCCCCTCATTCACGCTGGGCGGCACCGGCGGCGGCATCGCCTATAACCGCGAGGAATTTTTCGACATCGTGGAATCGGGCCTCGATGCGTCTCCAACTGCCGAAGTGCTGATCGAGGAATCCGTGCTCGGCTGGAAAGAATATGAAATGGAAGTCGTTCGTGACAAAAACGACAACTGCATCATCGTCTGCTCCATCGAAAATGTCGACCCCATGGGCGTTCACACCGGCGATAGCATCACCGTTGCCCCTGCCCTCACGCTGACCGATAAAGAATACCAGATCATGCGCAACGCCTCGATTGCGGTGCTACGCGAGATTGGCATTGAAACCGGCGGCTCCAACGTGCAGTTCGGCGTGAATCCCGCCGATGGTCGTTTGGTCGTGATCGAAATGAACCCGCGCGTGTCGCGTTCCTCGGCACTCGCATCAAAAGCCACCGGTTTCCCCATCGCCAAGATCGCTGCCAAGCTCGCAGTAGGTTACACGCTGGATGAACTCGCCAATGATATTACTGGCGGCGCCACACCCGCAGCCTTCGAACCCACCATTGATTACGTCGTCACCAAAATTCCGCGCTTTGCCTTTGAGAAATTCCCCGGCTCAAAACCCATCCTCTCCACCGCCATGAAATCCGTGGGCGAGGTGATGGCCATCGGTCGCACGTTCCAGGAGAGCATGCAGAAGGCGCTTCGCGGCCTCGAAACAGGCCTCAGCGGCTTTGATGAAATCGAAATTCCGGGCCTGGGCGAAGGCGACGACATGGATGCCGTTCGCGCTGCCCTTGGCACGCCAACGCCGGATCGCCTGCTCATCATCGCCCAAGCCATGCGCCACGGCACGTCGGTTGAGCAGATATTCGCCTCCTGCAAGTATGAGCCCTGGTTCCTCCGCCAGATCGAAGAACTGGTGCACACCGAAAACAAGATCCGTGAAAACGGCCTGCCCAATGACGCGGTGAATTTGCAAAAACTCAAAGCCATGGGTTTTTCCGACAAGCGGCTGGCCACACTCGTGGGCCTCACCGAAGACAAAGTGCGCAAGCATCGCCACAAACTCAAAGTGCGGCCCCTGTTCAAGCGCATTGATACCTGTGCAGCAGAATTCGCCTCCCCCACCGCCTATATGTATTCAACTTACGAGACGGGATTTGCGGGCCACGCGGGCAATGAGGCCAAGCCAACCGGCAAACAGAAAGTCATCATCCTGGGCGGCGGGCCAAACCGCATCGGCCAAGGCATCGAGTTTGACTACTGCTGCTGCCACGCCTGCTTTGCGCTGCATGACGCAGGCTATGAATCCATCATGGTGAACTGCAACCCGGAAACCGTCTCCACCGATTACGACACATCAGACCGCCTGTATTTTGAATCCCTCACCGTTGAAGACGTGCTCGAAATCATCAACGTCGAACAATCCAACGGAACGCTCAAAGGTGTGATCGTGCAATTCGGCGGGCAAACGCCTTTGAAGCTGGCGGCAAAGCTTGAAGAGCTGGGCGTTCCCATTCTCGGCACCACGCCCGATGCCATTGATCTCGCCGAAGACCGCGACCGTTTTTCCAAGCTGCTCAAAAAATTGAAACTCCGCCAGCCGGAAAATGGCATCGCCTACTCTGGCGCCGAAGCCAAGAAAATCGCCAAACGCATCGGCTATCCCGTCGTCATCCGCCCGTCCTATGTGCTGGGTGGCCGCGCCATGGAAATCGTCCGCTCGGATGAACACCTGCAGCGCTACATCACGCAAGCCGTCGTCGTATCAGGCGACAGCCCCGTGCTCGTCGACAGTTATTTGTCAAACGCCGTTGAGGTGGATGTGGATGCCATTTGCGATGGCAAGACCGTGTTCATCGCAGGCGTCATGGAACACATCGAGGAAGCGGGCATCCACTCCGGCGACAGCGCCTGCTCATTGCCGCCCTATTCGCTCAAACCCGCCGTCATCGCCGAGATGGAAGCGCAAACGGAAAAAATGGCGCTGGCCCTTAATGTCGTGGGCCTCATGAACGTGCAGTTCGCCATCAAGGATGATCTGGTTTACGTGCTCGAAGTCAACCCCAGGGCGTCGCGCACCGTGCCCTTTGTTGCCAAGGTCATAGGCATCCCCGTGGCAAAAATCGCCGCCCGCGTCATGGCAGGTGAAGCGCTCGCCAGCTTCAAGCTGAAACATACAAAGCTGAACCATGTGGCAGTTAAAGAGGCCGTATTTCCCTTCAACCGTTTCCCCGGCGTGGACGTCCTCCTCGGCCCCGAAATGCGTTCAACCGGCGAAGTTATGGGCCTCGACAAGACCTACGACATGGCCTTCGCCAAAAGCCAGCTGGGGGCCGGCATGCGCATTCCAAAATCCGGCACGGTGTTTGTCTCGGTGAATGATCCCGACAAGCCAAAAATTCTCCCCGCTATCCGCAAGCTGGTGGAGCTCGGCTTTGTCATCAAAGCCACCAGCGGCACCCAAAGCTTTTTCGAAAGCAAAGGCATTCCCTCAACCAAAATCAACAAGGTCTTGGAAGGCAGGCCCCATGTGGTTGACGCCATCAAGAACGGCGAAGTGCAGCTGGTATTGAACACCACCGAATCCAAGGCCTCGGAGTCAGACTCAAAATCCATCCGCCAAACCGCCATGCTGCAAAAAGTCCCCTACTACACCACCCTCCCCGGCATACTGGCGGTAACCAAAGCCATCGCAGCCCAGAAGGCCGATACGATCCAGGTGAGGCC
>JANNXN010000170.1:0-12262 GCA_031409595.1 Rhodobiaceae bacterium | reverse complement strand
AAAAAGTGCTGTGCGCTTCATGGTTGAGATCCCCTTCATTTGGTCATGATCGGCTTGATGGTTAGCATTTTTGGCCTACCATGGGTGAAGCAAATGCGACGGGGAGAAACTGTTTCCCGTCTTCCATTTGTGGAGGATTTGCCTAAGCTGGCCGCTTTGGAGATTTTTGAATCATGAGCGCCTACAGACTCTATTGCTTTGGGGAATCGGGCAATGCCTACAAAGCCGCCTTGATGCTGGAACTTTGCGAGCAATCGTGGTTTCCGATCTGGGTGGATTTTTTCAACGGCGAAACACGAACGCCGGAATATCGCGAGGCGGTCAATGAATTGGGGGAGGTTCCGGTTCTGATTGATGGCGACAAGAAGATGTCACAATCTGGCGTCATTCTGGACTACCTGGCGGAGAAGACGGGAAGGTTTGGGCCGGCAAATGATGACGAGCGCCGCGAGATACTACGCTGGACGCTGTTTGATAATCACAAGTTCACCAGCTATATCGCCACGCTGCGGTTTTTGATTTCACTTGCCAAAACGGGTGAAACACCAGTGACGGAATTTTTGCGGCAGCGGTTTACGAATTCACTGAAAATTGTGGACGGGCATTTGGCCAAGCAACCGTTTCTTGTCGGCAACCGTGCGACAATCGCCGACTTCTCACTTTGCGGCTATATGTTTTATGGTGAAGAGTTACCGCTATCGTTTGAGCCTTTTACCAATGTTTTGAAATGGCTGGACAGGATCAAGGCGCTTCCCGGGTGGAAGCATCCTTATGATCTCATGCCTCGGGAGCCATAGCGTCGATGTACTCGTTGAGGTGTTCGAGATTTTCGAAGCGCATCCAACCCTCGTCGGTTTCGGCTTCAACGGTTCCATCTGAGAGAACGCGCGCGGGACGACCGCGAATTACCTTTTCTTCGACGACGTAGAGATCGATTTCCTCGGTTTCCTCTTCGATTTCTACAACGGCTTCGGATTCAGGCTCTTCCTCTGGCTCGGGCGCTGTTTCAACAGTGGCGGCTAGCTTTGCCTCATTCGCCTTGGTGGGCGCCACACCCAGGGCTCGCGCAATGTCGACCTTTGCCTGCTCAAGGGCCACAACAGTTTCTGAAATGCTGGGCGCTGGAGGGGCACTTTCCTTTTCAGCGGCGGGTTTGGCTGTGCCCTCAAATTTCGGCGTGCCGGGGGGCATCATGCCTGCTTGCAATTTTGGCCGGTCGGAAAACGTCGTCACGGCCATGCCGTCGTCCAGCGCTCCGATAACACCGCCGAGACCTAATGACAGCACACCGCCAACAAGCAGCATCGCTGCAACCTCGGCTGTCAGCCCCAATATTTGCATTTGGCCCGGACTGAAATAAATTTTTAAACCGACCGCCACGCCAAAAGCCAAAAACAGAATCCCAAATATGAGCAATAGCTTCGACATTATTTCCCTCGCGCCCCAAATTTTATGTCCCGGGTTTCCTGACCAACCCGGCATCCCTATTTGTAGTTAACACTTTCCAATATTTACGCCTAGCTTTCAACCGTTATCCTTGGCGCCGGTTTAGACAGCGTGCCGCCCTCAATAGCGGCCCACACCTGGGCTGCAATATCGCGGTAGATTGCGGCATGAACCGAATTGGGCATTGACGCCACCACTGGCTCACCACGATCTGAGCGAATTCTAACTTCTGTATCAAGCGGCACTTCGCCGAGGAATGGCACGCCTAGCTTTGCTGCTTCTTCCCTGGCGCCACCATGGCCAAAAATCTCATGGCGCTCGTTGCACTTGGTGCAAATGAAATAGCTCATGTTCTCGACAATGCCGATCACCGGAACATTTACCTTGCGGAACATGTTCAGGCCTTTGCGGGCGTCAATGAGCGCCAGATCCTGGGGTGTCGACACGATGACGGCACCCGACAGCGGGGTTTGCTGGGCCAGCGTCAACTGCGCATCACCAGTGCCCGGCGGCATATCAACCACCATGACATCCGTTTCACCCCATGACACTTCGCGCAATAACTGGGTCAAGGCAGACATCACCATGGGGCCCCGCCATATCATCGGGGTATCCTCTTCGACGAGGAAGCCAATAGAGGCTACTTCGATACCGTAGCGAGACATGGGTTTCATGCGCTTGCCCTCGGCGTCACTCGCCTCGGGCTTGCCGGTCAGGCCGAAGAGCTTGGGCATGGAAGGACCATAAACATCAGCGTCCAGAACCGCCACTTTGAGGCCAAGCGATTGAAGGCCCAGGGCCAGGTTTATGGCGGTTGTGGATTTTCCCACGCCGCCCTTGCCAGATGCCACGGCAATGAGATGCTTTACGCCGGGAATGCCGTTGCGCAATTGCTGCGCTGAACTCACTTTTGGACCCACCGGGCGGACTGGAGCCTGCTCGGCTGTGAGCGCCACCAGGACTTTGGAAACACCGGGCAGATCGGCGACCACTTTTTCCACCACCGAGCGCAGAGCTTCCATGGACTTCACGTGTTGGGGTTCGGTGTTCAGGGCAAACATAATCTTGCCATCAGAAATCGCAATTTCAGAAACCAGGCCAGCTGAAACGATGTTTCCACGGCCATCGGGTGCGGCAATGCGCTTGAGAGCCGCCAGCACGGTTTCTTTGGAAATATCAGTCATTTACCTGCCCAAGTCTAAGATTTTCACGCCTCGCTTAGCCCCAAAGCGGTAGGGCCTGCAAGCTTATGTTAAACCTTTCCCTGCCGGATTACTTCAATATTGAGCAAAATTGCCAAGCTGCCCTTAGGGAGCTGCTGATAGGCTCATTTTAGATTAAAACTGATTATTGCGGGTTAGGCCTGGATCATGACTATCGAAAAAAGTTCATTAGATGCTCTGGACCGGGATAATTTTTATGCCGATGAACCCGCCTCAACAGCCAAGGTGAAGACTACGAGTTTTGAAGAGGATGCTCTCTGGGACCGCTCGGAAGGCGGCAGTTGGAAAAGCGAGTTCCTGATCCAGTTCTTACGCAATCAGTTGCGTGTCGCTCCAACGATGCCAATCCTTACTGCGTTGTTTGCTTTCACATGCTTGAATTGGGTGCCGGTAACAGTCGTTGCGCTTTGGCTTATCGTTGCTTTGGCATGCCAGGGCGGGTACATTTACCTGTGCCAGAGTTATTTCAATAAGCCGAGAGATTCGAACGAGCAGCATGACTGGATCGGCATGCTGTCTGCCTCTGAGTTGACGCAGGGCATTTGCTGGACGATGCCGCTGTTTCTGTTCTGGCCAGATGCCAACGAATTGCAGGGCGCAGTTCTTGTTGCCTTTGTGATGGCCGTGATTGCGGTTCGTCTTTTGGTTGTGAACAATTTTATTCCGGTGCTGATTGCCGGCACGGGCATTATGACGATCGGCCTGGCGGTTCGATGTGCAATGCAGCCAGAGCAGGTGTACCTGGCGCTTGGTAGTCTTATCGTCGTACTTGAGGCGTTTTTCCTCTATCTGGCGCGCCAACTTGCGGCCACTGCCCGGGACATGGTGAAGTTCAAGTCACAGAAGGACGAACTCATTCAGCAGCTGCGCCTGGAGCGTGACAGGGCAACCGCCGAAAAGGTCAAGGCGCAGCAGGCAAATAATGCCAAATCGATATTCCTCGCTACGATGAGCCATGAGTTGAGGACACCGCTCAACGCCATCATGGGATTTTCAGAGATTATCAACAGGGAAATTCTTGGGCCTTCAACAGTGTTAGCCTACAAAGAATACGCGGGTGACATTCATCATTCAGGGCAGTATTTGCTTGACCTGATCAATGATATTCTTGACCTTTCGCGCATTGAGGCGGGACGGCGTGAAATTTCGGAAGAACCCTTCGCGCTGCGGTCGTGTGTGAATTCTGCGCTCGCGCTGCTGAGTGCAAAGGCCAAGGAAAAGTCTATTTCCATTGCCGTTGATATTGATCAGAACCTTCCAAAACTGCTGGGTGACATGCGCGCAGTCAATCAGGTGTTTATCAACTTGCTGGCCAATGCGACCAAATTCACGGGTAAAAATGGAATGATTAAAGTCAGCGCTACGCTCAATTCCACAGGTTCAATGATTGTATCGGTTAAAGACAATGGCGCTGGCATTCCAGCACATGAAATTCAAGCTGTCGTTGGCTCATTCCAGCGCGGCTCCTATGCAACCAAACAGGCCATAGATGGCGCAGGTCTTGGACTTCCCATCGTCAAGGGCTTGGTGGATTTGCATGGGGGAGAAGTTGAAATCAAGAGCAGCCCAGGTGAGGGAACTGAAGTCTTGATAACCTTCCCTGCAAATCGCGTTCTGGCGGGTCCACGCGACGAAATCATTTCGGCCTTGGATGTGCAGTCGGAAAGTCAACGCAAGCTGATTGCCGTTACTGGCTAGGCCTTGCAATATTTGCTTGTGCCGTTGCTCCCGTGATAGGCAGCGCGGATGTCTTCTTATGATGTCATTGTAATCGGCGCCGGCGCTGCTGGCCTGATGTGTGCAATTGCTGCAGGTTCGCGCGGCAGGCGGGTGTTGCTGCTTGATCACAACACCCAGGTCGGAGCCAAAATTCTAATCTCCGGCGGCGGGCGGTGCAACTTCACCAACATCAGTGCGAGCCCGCAGAATTTCATTTCCGGGAATCCGCATTTCTGCCATTCGGCACTCAGCCGGCACACGCCACAGGACTTTCTAAAACTCGTCGACAAACACAAGGTGGCCTGGCACGAAAAAACACTGGGGCAGCTCTTTTGCGATGGCTCAGCCAGACAGATTGTTGCGATGCTGTTGGCTGAATGTCGGGGTGCGAATGTTCAAATTGAGCTCGGCGGCAAGATTTGTGACATTCGAAAAGCAGATCATTTCGAGATCAAGACAGATGCCGCGAACTATTCTGCGAACTCCCTTGTTCTGGCGAGCGGTGGCCTTTCGATTCCCAAAATGGGAGCCACCGGGTTTGCCTATGAAGTGGCGCAGAAATTTGGTTTGAAGATTGTTACGCCGCGCCCTGCCCTGGTGCCGCTGAAGGCAAGTCCGTTAGAGTTGGAGTTCTACAAGAGCCTGTCCGGAGTTTCGCTACCCACGGTCGCAACGGCTGGCAAGGTAGTTTTCAAAGAAAACATGCTTTTCACCCATCGTGGCTTGTCGGGGCCGGCGATCTTGCAAATTTCTTCCTTCCTCAGCGAGGGACAGCAGCTCTTGCTTGATCTGGCGCCAGAGATTGATGCCGTGACTTATCTGAAAGAAAGAAAGCACCTGCGGCCGAAAGCTGAACTCAAAACCATTTTGGCCGAATTGCTGCCCCAGCGTCTGGCGCACGCCATCGCACAAGCCACGGTGATGGAGAAATTGGAGCACCACGATTTGGCGGCATTGGCCGGAAAATTGAAACAGTGGACATTCATGCCAGATGGCACCGAAGGATTTGCCAAGGCGGAAGTGACCGCTGGAGGCATTGACACGGTTGGGCTTTCTTCCAAAACCATGGAGGCGAAGTCGGTGCCTGGTCTTTACGCCATTGGCGAAGCTGTTGATGTTACGGGCTGGTTGGGCGGTTACAACTTCCAGTGGGCGTGGGCCAGCGGCTGGTGTGCTGGACAAGCCGCGTGAGGGCGTGGCGCCATCAAATAGCTTTGAATCTGGCCTATTCGTGCTAGTAGGTATCTTCACACATAATTCCACAGTTACTGATATGATTGCCTGAGAATCAGTTGCTGCTTTATTGGGGCCCAATTTGGACATTCTGACGGAACGACAATTTTCAGCTGAGCTGCGGCAGCTGACACAGAGACTTACGGCGCATTGCAACAGCTATCGGGATGCAAGTAATCGCCGCGCAATTATTCAGCTCATTACAACCAGCGTTCCATTTTTTGCGCTGCTTGCTGTCATGTTTTGGGTCGCACCATTTGCCTATTGGCTGACACTGTTACTGGCGATTCCGGGCGGCGCCCTGCTCACGCGGTTTTTTGCGCTCCAGCATGATTGCGGGCATGGCTCATTCTTTACGACAAAACCTGGCAATGAGTGGGTTGGCAGATCAATAAGTGTCCTGACATTCACCCCTTACGATCATTGGCGGCGATCGCATGCGATGCATCATGCAGTATCCGGCAATCTCGACAAGCGGGGCTTTGGTGATATCGAAACCAAGACTGTGAAAGAATATGAAGCACTCAGCGCATGGGGAAAGGTGCGCTATAGATTGTACCGCAACCCCATGATTGTGCTGATCATTGGACCACCTTTGTTTTTTCTGGTTTTGCAACGACTGGCCATTGGCTCAAATCTGCCGTTGCGTGACAGCCTTCCAGGTTTGCTGACACATAACGCCATGTTGCTGGCTATTTATGGCGGCGCCTCTTTGCTGCTGGGCGTGAAGCTGGTGCTGATGGTCATTTTGCCGACGATTGTTGTTGCCACCTGGATTGGCGGCTGGCTGTTTTTTGTTCAGCACCAGTTTGAAGAAGCCCATTGGGACAACGCGGATGAGTGGGATGTGAAGATCGCCGCCCTCAAGGGCAGTTCATATCTGGTCATGCCACAAGTTCTCAACTGGTTGACATGCAATATAGCGCTCCACCACGTCCACCACCTGTGCAGCCGAATTCCGAACTACCGCCTGCAGGAATGCCTGCGTGCCAACAATGAATTGCAAAACGTTTCGCCACGCCTCACAGTCTGGCAGGCCTTGAAAACGGCGCGGCTGGCGCTGTGGGATGAAACATCACGCAAGCTGATATCATTCCGGGAATTTTCGGCGTTGCGAAAGCTGCAGGCGGCTTAGGCGAAAAGACCCTTAATTCAAACCGGCTTGTCGCTCACACCCGCACTGGCAAAAGTTGCCATGTCATTGTGGAGATTTACGGCTGCTTTGATGAGGCCGGCTGCAAGGGCGGCACCCGATGCTTCGCCCAACCGCATTCCCAGCTCCAGAATGGGTTCCTTGCCAATTTTCTTGAGTAGATTTCGATGGGCGGGTTCGGCGGAACAATGGGCCGCCATGCAGTGATCCAGTGCGTCGGGCCGCATGGCGTGCAGGACGGCGGCGGCGGCGGTTGCGACATAGCCATCCAGCAGAACGGGCACCCTTTGGGTGCGCGCGGCCAGAATTGCGCCAGCCATTGCGGCAAGTTCCCGTCCGCCCAGCCTTCGCAACACTTCGAGCGGGTCGTTGAGATGGGAGGCATGCAAGGCCACGGCACGGGCAACAGCATCGGCTTTGCGCTTTAAGCCTTTGCTGTCCACGCCTGTGCCCGGCCCCACCCAATCTTCTGGCTTTCCGCCGTAGAGGCCATGACAGATGGCAGCGGCTATTGTTGTGTTGCCGATACCCATTTCACCGATACACAGCAGGTCACAACCATTGGCGATCGCCTCCATGCCGTAAGCCATGGTTGCGGCACAGTCGGCCTCGTCGAGGGCCGCGTCCTGTGTGATGTCGCGGGTTGGTTTTTCAAGGGCGAGTTCGAAAACTTTCAGTCCAAGGTCGAAAGTCTTGCAAATCTGGTTAACTGCGGCACCGCCGCCTTGGAAGTTCGCCACCATCTGAGCCGTTACTTCGGCGGGATAGGCTGCAACCCCTTGGGCCACGACGCCATGGTTTCCGGCAAACACCGCCACGACGGGCCTTGAAATTTTGGGCGGGTATGAGCCCTGCCAGGCCGCCACCCATTCGGCCATCGCCTCCAATTTGCCGAGTGCGCCCGGCGGTTTGGTGAGTTGGGCATCTCTGGCGCGGCATTGATCAATTGCATCCTTGTCGGCTGCGGGCAGATCTTCCATCAGTCGGCGGATATCATCGAAAGGCAAGCCCGTTGCGGCAATTGTCATTATGTGTCCTTGTTTACTTTGCTGCTAGTTTCCTAATCACGGGATTCGGGATAGACTTGCCACATGAACGACATGTCGTCGCCAACAAACGAAAGTGCGTGGAAAATCAGGCCTTTCGCTGAGACGCTGGTGGCGTTGCGCTTCCTGACACGATTACCCCTGCCCTTCGTTCGCACTTTGGACTTGCCACCTCTGGCGCAGGCCATGCGATTTTTTCCGTTGGCGGGTGCGGTCATCGGATGTATCTCCGCGGCGCTGCTGGTTGCGACCAGCATGCTGGGATTGCCCTCGCTGCTGGCTGCGACCATTGCCCTTGCCGGAAGCGTGCTGGCAACTGGTGCGCTTCATGAAGATGGCCTGGCTGATGTGGCTGATGGCTTTGGGGGTGGAGCCACGCGGGAACAGCGCCTTGAGATTATGCGCGACAGCCGAATTGGCGCCTATGGCACTATTGCGCTGCTGCTGACTTTCATTGCGAAGGCGGCAATTTATGAAACGCTTATTGGCGCCGAACCCCTGACGATATTCTTGCTGCTTGCAGGCTCGGCGGCATTTTCACGGGCCCTTGTTGTTGATCTCATGTGGGCTACGAGGCCTGCGCGCAGTGACGGGCTTTCGGTTTTTGCCGGGAGGCCGAGCCGGCACAGCGCTTTGTTTTCACTGGTAACCGGCGGGGCCGGGGCAATCATTGCCACAAGCCTGGTGATTTCGCCGGTTGCGGCGGTTATCTCAATGGTGGCAGCGTTCCTGGTGCTTGTGGCCATCCGGGCGCTCGCCATGCGCCAGATTGGCGGTCAGACCGGGGACGTTTGCGGCGCCACACAGGTCTTAACGGAACTAACAATGCTTGCGGTTTATGCTGCAATGATTGGTTAACCTTAAGATCAAGTGCTTTGGCCTGTTCAACACTTGTTGAGGGCGCACCCCATAAAACTTTGCATATCAATTTGTGTGCGGGAGTTGCTTTATGGGTTTGTCCAGGAAAGTCCAATCAGTTGTCTTGGCGACACTGTTTATAATTGCCGGGGGCCTGCCCAAGGCAATCTCCAGTGATGTTCCTGAAATCCCCCGGCTCATGTCGGCAACCGAACTCAAGGCAAGCAAAAACGGGCATTTCATCGTTACCGCCGATATCAACGGCAGGCGCGTGAGGGTGTTGGTTGATACGGGTGCTTCAGCAGTTGCACTGAGCTTCGAGGACGCACAATCCATCGGGCTGCATCCCAAAAACCTGAACTTTACCGTTCCTGTTTCTACTGCAAATGGTGTCGGCAAAGCTGCATCCGTTTTGCTGGACGAGGTTGAGATTGACGGCGTTCGGGTGTCCAATGTGCAGGGTCTGGTGTTGCAGGAAGGCGTCATGAGCGGCTCGCTTCTGGGCATGAGCTTTTTGAGCAAGCTGAGAAGTTTCAAAATTGAAGATGGCGTGCTTTATCTCAAGAACTGAGACGTTTTTTCTCCAATAATGGCGCGTTCGCATGGCCAGTCGTGAAGAAAACTCCTATATTCCGGGCATGAACGCCTTTGACCTGCCAGAAATCGAAACGCCCTGTATCAAGGTTTGCGTTGTTGATCCCGAAACCGGCTTTTGTATCGGCTGCGGGCGGACGCGCGGCGAGATCGGAAGTTGGCTGGGGCTTACACCGGACGAGCGTCATGCAATTGTGCAGAGTTTGGGCGAGCGTGTGGAAACCCTCACGCAGCGCAAGCGTCGGCGCGGCGGCCGACAGGCACGCCTGCGCTCGCTCTAATTTCTAGAACTGAAATGCGAAGTTTGCGCCGAAGGTGTAGGTGTTGGAGGTATCAACCAATATGCCACTGACTTCAGCCGTTAGGGCCAATTGGGCGCTGCCAGCAAATGCAAGGTTTAAGCCGCCTTGCAGCCGGAGATCCGTGTAGGGGTCGTCCAGAACGGTGCCAAGGCCTGCGTCAACCACTTTGTTGAGTGCAACTGCGTCCAGCTGTGCGCCCAGCCACGGCTCGACTGTGTTGGCGCCCCCAATCGAGACTGTGTTACCGATCTGAATGCCTGGCGAGATAATTGCGGTTTCGATGGTTTGGGCATTGAAGCCAAGAATTGCATCCTGCCACTCTTTTGACCACGCAACTGATAGCGAGGGCGAATAGCGCCATGTACCACTATACCAATAACCAGTGAGCGCGCTGCTGGCTTGAATTCTGTCTGAGTCAAAAACATTTGAAACGCCGTTGATGCCGGTATCGAGCGATGCCCCCAGAATGTTGGCCGAGAACACTACATTGTCGGTCAGTGACATGCCCAAGTACGCACCACCACCCCAGCCGTCGGTTTCCTGCGACAGCACGCCAAGGCCTTCAAGATCGGAGGTTTCAACTGTTCCCATAAGCCCAATGACAAGGCGATCTGAAACTTTGTAGTCGGCTCCTACAATGAGATTGACCAGCGAGCCATCCATGCTGCCGATTGCGGACCGATCATCAAGCCAGCTATATTTTCCGTCAACCCAAACATTCCACAAGGGCGAAACTGTGGAACTCCCTGCATCATCGGCGGTCGGGATGATTGTGGTGTTGCCAGTTGCGCCAAGTCGATCCCGAACATCCTGTTCGCTGTCAAGAGCAATGCCCGCGGGCTCAACCTGATCAGGTCCTGCATCCATTCTGTCAATAATGATATTTCTGATGGATGTGGAGGTGTTGATCAATGACTGTCGATTCAGAAGAGAACTTGAGCAAGCCGCAATATCGTTATTTGACGAACCGTCATCATTCAGAACTGCGCAATCAACCAGTATGCTCGGTGGTGGCGCGTTTGGTGGCTCCGTGCTTTGCGCCAGTAGTTGTGCGCTTCCCAAAGTGCTGGCCAACAAGAAAATTAATATGCCAAGCTTCGCCCGCATCTCTACCCCTCAAACTCCAGGCCCGCGCCATCCCCAGATAAGTTGGCGTGATAATGCCAACATATTTACTCGGCTGCAACCATGCGATTGTGTTGATGTTCGATCACTTCAAGACCTTTGCGAAGAACTTCGAGCCCGGCACCGGGAATATGGCTTTGTTCCGAAATGATCTGCCGCCAGTGACGGCCGCCCGGCTGGCCATGGAACAGCCCGAGCATGTGACGGGTCATTTTTGACAACCAGACGCCTTTGGCAAGCTGTTGTTCGATATAGGGAAACATGGCGTAAACGGCGTCGATGCGGTTTTCGCATGGATTGGGGGCGCCAAAAAATTTACTGTCCACGCCTGCAAGCTCCCAAGGCGTGTGATAGGCAGCACGACCCAACATGACACCATCAAGATTGCCCATTTCGGCTCTGGCGTGCTCAAGTGAAGCCAGACCGCCATTCAAAATAATTGCAAGGTGTGGCAAATCCGCCTTCAATTGGTGGACGCGCGCATAATTCAGCGGCGGAATTTCACGATTTTCTTTTGGGCTCAAACCCTTAAGCCAGGCTTTGCGAGCGTGGATAATGAAGGTGTTGCAGCCTGTTGCAGCAATGGTTTCAACGAATCTATCAAGCGCTTCATTTTCATCCTGGTCATCAATGCCGATGCGACATTTGACGGTGACCGGAATTTTGACGGTGGTAAGCATCGCTGCAACGCACTGGGCAACCAATTGCGGTTCGGCCATCAGGCAGGCACCGAATCGACCTTCCTGCACGCGGTCTGAGGGGCAACCCACATTGAGATTGATTTCGCAGTAACCGAGGTCTTCGCCAAGTCTTGCAGCTTCGGCCAACATGGCCGGATCACTGCCGCCGAGTTGAAGGGCCACCGGCTGTTCGACGGGATCAAAGCCCAGTAATTTTTCGCGGTCACCATGGCGAATGGCCTGGGCTGTCACCATTTCCGTATAAAGCAACGCATTGCGCGTTAGCTGGCGATGGAAGACCCGGCAATGCCGATCCGTCCAATCCATCATGGGGGCAACGGCGAATATTTTTCCCTTGTATTTCAATATCTTATCCTTATGTTACAAGGCGAACAGATGTGAACGTGTGCACTTTTTTTCCCTCATTTTCTGGCCATTTATACTTGTTTCGTTCCCTTACTGCACACGTAGCGCACACGAAATAAAAATGGAGTGCACACGAATGCCGGTCATCGTCAAGCTACCTTCCGGAAATTGGCGCGCGCAGGTGCGTCGCAAGGGAAAGTATATCAGCAATACCTTCAGGCGACGATCCGATGCTGACACATGGGCACTAGAAACCGAACGCACAATTGACAAGGGGCTGGATCCAAAAATTATCAATCCGCGCTCTGTTCAGACGTTTAGTGATATCATCGACTTGCACATCCAGGACATGCAGGAAGTAGGCAAAACAATCCGACGTTCCAAAAGTGCGGTGCTTGAAGCGCTAAAGCTTACCCTCGGCGGCTATCGACTCCAAGAGATTACCAGAAGCGTGCTTATCGACTATGGGAAAAAGCGTGCAAAGCAAGGCGCGGGACCTGCTACACTTGCGATCGAC
>JANNXN010000169.1:0-2148 GCA_031409595.1 Rhodobiaceae bacterium | reverse complement strand
GGGGGTGACGCGGCCCGCGCTTTCGGCGCTGTTGAATGAGCATGTCGACTTGTCACCGGAAATGGCGCTCCGCATCGAGAAGGCCTTTGGCGTTTCCATGGACACGCTGATGCGCATGCAAAACAGCTACAACATCGCCCGTGTGCGGAAGACGGAAAAGCGGATCAAGGTGAAGCCGTTTGTGCCGAGGGCTGAGGTGGCCTGAAGGGGAATTGAATGCAGTGGCACCGTAACCCCTAGGACTGAGGTGGCTTGAAGGGGAATTGAACGCAGTGGCACCGTAACCCCTTTTCTTGAAAAGCTGGAACGCAGGCTTGCGCGCCCCCTCAAACCAGGCAAGCGAGGCCCCAAGCAAGCGGAAGATGAAGATGAGAGTTAAGTGGAGTGTCACCGTAACTCCGTATCGCCCGCAGTGTTTTCGTCAATAAAAAAGGGAAGCGTCCCCTTCATCTTCCCTTTATAAAAAGGGAAGCGTCCCCTTTATCTTCCCTTTATCTTTCGTAGCTAAATCAACTACATCACCGCAATTCATTTCTGTTCGTTGAGAGTTTCAGCCACCAGTACCCTCGACAGAGCGATCATAAAATCATTGTATGCAGCACGTGCAGCAAAGAATTCAGAAGCCCGTGACATTGCGACTTCATGGTCTTTTGTTCTATCAGTTCCTGGGTACGGACCTTTACAAATCATTAAAGTGTTCATAAAGTCCAATATCAATTCGCCGTGAAGGGCTTCCTTATCAAATGTGGCGCCTCCGCCACGATCGCGAACCATCATTAGTTCAAGCGTTTGATAAGAGTTTTTTTTGGCTTCCGAGACTATTGTGTCAATTAGGTTCAATAGCCTTGTCCTGTCCTGCTCGTAGGTTGCGATTTGGTCGATCTTCCTTCTTAAGTCAGATAGTTGACGCACAACAACTTTATTTGCCATTGTTTCAATTTGCCTATCGGAATTGTCCGTTTCATTGGAAACGGATTGAAGGGTTAGAAGAGCCACCAAATGGCAGTATTCATCCGAACTTGAAATCCGCGGATATTGATTTTGGAGTATGTAGATTTCCGAACTGATCAATAATGATAGCGCATGGCGGTAGTTCGCAATCACATTGTCCAAATTGTCTTGAATGGATTTGTTTGACGCCAGAATTTCATTCCGCCTTGCACGCAATTCCTCGATCTGCGATTCTAGAATCACCTTCCTACTATCGAAGTATCCACTCCAAAGAACTGACAGAAAACCAACGACTGCAAGCACAACTGGAAGCGCCACACCAAGATAGGGCGGCCGCTTCCACCAAGCCAACTGTAGCTCTCTGATTTCCAATTCCAGTTTCTGACGTTCTAAATCGGAATTGCCCATCGGCGCAATTTTACTACCGGCCATTGTTGCCTCGATTTGCGGTGACACTCCACTTAACTAACTGACGGCCCAAATCCAAACCCCTCATCCCGACACCCTCTCCAGCAATCTTTCCAGCATCGCATCGCATAATGCCAATTGCTCGCCGCTCACATATTCATCTGGCTTGTGGGCAACTACGATGCTGCCCGGCCCACAGACAACGGCTGGAATTCCGAGTTCCTGCTGAAACAATCCGCCCTCGGTGCCGAACGTGATCTTGCCGGTGGAATTCCCGCCGGTCAGCGCCCGCACAAAATTCACCGCCTCGCTGTCAACCGGCGTGTTGAGCGCCGGATAGCTCTGCAATTCCGCAAAGGAAAAATGCGCTGCCGGAAAAACGCCTTGAAAATTCCTGGCCACCACCCCGGCTGCTTGCTCAATGCGCGCCATGATCGCACGTCCGTCATCTTCCGGCAGATAGCGGATTTCAAAATCAAACGTGGCGTGGTTGGGCACGATGTTCATGACCTCGCCACCCGCCATCTTGCCCACATGCAAGGTGGTGTAGGCCACATCGTAATCGCCGTCGCGCGGGCCCTTCATGGCAATATCTTCTTGAATGCTGCGGATTCGGGCGATGAGATCACACGCCATGTAAATGGCGTTTGCTCCGCTGGGGGCAAGGCTTGAATGGGCCTCAAGGCCATGCGCCGTGACCCTGTATCCAAGCTTGCCCTTGTGCGCGGTGACGACCTGCAGCATCGTAGGTTCCCCCACGATGCAAAGCCGTGGCCGCACCGGCATGGT
>JANNXN010000168.1:0-14474 GCA_031409595.1 Rhodobiaceae bacterium | reverse complement strand
GCAAGGCTTGCAAATCCGAGCAGAGCTGCGGCTGCTACGGCTGATTTAAGAACTGTCTTCAAGATGATCCTCCCATGGAACGCGCCCTTGTCGGGCAAAAGCTACTCTAGTTATAAGCACACAAAATCTGGCTCCGCGCGCGCGGCACCGGATTTCATCGAGTATGATCAAATCCGTGATCAAAAGTCAATAAATAATTCGGAATGATTTATTCGTTGACAGATTTGGCTCCTTGCAGGAAAGTTCAATTCCTCCTGATAATTTCAGCAGGTGAAATGGCGTGACAGTGGAACAGACAGGCGTCGGGCAAGGCAAAGGAAAGGGTCCAACGCTCGCCAGCGGAACTTCGCAAAATGGCGTTCGACTTTACAACGAGCGGCTGGTGCTTTCCCTCATCCGTCGGCATGGCAGCCTGCCGAAGGCCGAGATTGCAAAACTCACGGGGCTTTCAGCCCAAACTGTTTCGGTCATTGTCCGGCAACTTGAAGCAGACCTGCTTCTCGTCAAGGAAACCCCCAAGCGGGGCAAGGTTGGCCAACCACTGGTTCCCTTTTCGCTCAATCCGGACGGCGCCTATTCCATCGGGCTGAAAGTCGGCAGGCATTCCGGCGATCTCATTCTGCTTGATCTCACTGGAAAGATCATTCGTAAAATTCACCGGCGTTATCATTTCCCATCGCCTGCAAAATTCATGGCTTTTGTCACTGCGGGCCTGGAAAAATTGTTGGCCGATTTGTCGCCGGGCCAGCAACAAAGAATAGTTGGGCTTGGCATTGCGTCTCCCTTTGAGCTGTGGAATTGGGAAGAAGAAATCGGCGGCTCGCATGAGGTGTTTGAAGCCTGGCGCGATTTTGACCTGGTGGGCGAGATCGAGAAGCTTGGAAACTGGCCGGTGCATTATTCAAATGATGCAACAGCTGCGTGCGCAGCGGAGCTGTTGTTTGGCAGGGGCAGCGCATACCATTCCTACGCTTATATTTTCCTGGGCTATTTTGTGGGCGGCGGCATTGTCATCAATGGCCACATCTTTCCCGGGCACACGGGCAATGCGGGTGCGATTGCCACGCTGCCGTTTCCAGGCGCCAGCGGCAAGCCCCAGCAACTGCTGCACCATGCCTCACTATCGGTGCTTGAGCACCAGATAAAGGCCGCCGGACTTGATCCCACTGAGGTGATGCCGACGCCTGAAACATGGGGCGATATTGGACCTGTGTTGGATCGGTGGCTCGAAAAATCTGGCGAAAGCCTTGCATTTGCCTGTGCCGCCACCATGTCGATCATCGATTTTGAAGCGATCATCATTGATGGCGCCATGCCGGAAAATGTGCGGGCGACGCTGGTTGAAAAAACCCGCGAGGCGCTCAAGCATTATGATTTGCGCGGCATTCCGGCTTTTACGATTGAAGCGGGCAGCCTTGGCTCTGATGCGCGCGCCATGGGGGGCGCCAGCCTGTCGCTGTTTGCCAACTACATGACTGACCGTGACGTGCTGTTCAAGGAGGCGTTGTAATGCTCAAAGGAATTGACCCGTTGCTGGGACCTGAGCTTCTCATGGTTCTCCGCACCATGGGGCATGGGGATGAGATCGCCATTGTTGACGGCAATTACCCTGCCGACACGGATGCCCAAAGGCTGGTGCGCATGGATGGGCACACTGCGACTGAAATCGTAAACGCCATTCTTTCGGTGATGCCGGTTGATGACTTCGTGGCTGATGCGGTGTTTCGGCCGGCAGCGGGAGGCGATGCCAAGCGGATGGAGCCGGTTTTCGCTGAATTTGAAAAAATCCTGAAAACCCACGAACCCAAACAGAAAATCACGGTGCTGGTGGGCGCTGATTTCTATAACCGGGTGAAGGCCAGCTATGCGGTTGTGGCCACGGGTGAACGGCGGCTTTACGGCAACCTGATCCTTCGCAAGGGCGTCATTCATCCGTAGCTTGCATCGGGCCAGGCTTGCGGCCTATCAATCGCTGTCATGATTATCCTCGCACTCGACACCTCAATGGCGGCCTGCTCGGCTTGCGTTTACGATAGCACCCGCGATGCCATTTTGGCTCAGGCGCAGCAATTCATGGACCGCGGACAGGCGGAGGCGCTCGCCCCCATGATTCAGAATGTGGTTGCTGAATCAGGCCTCCGGTTTGCCGATATTTCGCGGATTGCGGTCACGACCGGTCCCGGCACATTTACGGGGGTTCGCATTGGCCTCGCCATGGCCCGGGGCTTGGGCTTATCACTGGGCATTCCAGCCATCGGCATAAATTCTCTTGCGGCAATTGCCACCAATGAAAAGCCTGATGAATTGCCGCTGGCAGTTGCTGTTGATGCGCGGATGGGTGAAATTTATTTCGCGCAGTTTGATGCGCAGGGGCGGCAGGCATCACCGCCTGCGATCTTTGCCTTGGCGAAAGCTCAAGAGATAATAAAAAGTCAAAAATATCGCGTCATGGGCACAGGCGCTGATGCGGTGATCAATGGGTCTGGCCATATCCGCGGGCGCGGTGGCGATCTGCCGAATGCTGCAAATTATGTCCGGCTTGCGGCCCTGATGATGCCGTCAGAATATCCGCCTGAGCCCCTCTATTTGCGAGCTCCTGATGCCAAGCCGCAAAACGGGTTTTTCAGAGTGGGTCCAGAGGCGACCGCCGTGTTGGCGCAATTGCACGCTGAAAGTTTTGCCTCTGCCTGGACTGAAAAGGCCTTTGCTGAACTTCTGGCGTCGCCCGGCACAACGGCAATTGTTCATTCCAACCAGCAAACGCCAACCGGGTTTATTGTGTTTCGTGGAGCTGCCGACGAAGCAGAAATCATTACGATCTGCACACGGATTATATTCCGCAGGAAAGGATTGGCCAGGGCGCTGGTGCAGCATGCAGAGAGCCAGCTGAGAAATGGCGGGGCCAAATCGCTGTTCATTGAAGTTGCGGTTTCAAATGTCGCGGCGCTTGCGCTCTATGGGTCCTGCGGGTTCATTCAATCGGGTGTTCGCAAGGGTTACTATGAGCGGAAGAGCGGTGTGAAGGAAGACGCCCTCATCATGGTCAAGGAGCTTTGAGATTTGAGCAGGCTTCGCGCATTGCTGCTGCTCGCGGGTTTTGCCGGATTGACGCTGCCCCTGATGCCCGTGCAGCAAGTGTTCGTGTGGTTTTGGCCACGCATGGCCAGGCGTTTTCCCATGCATTATCACCGGGTGGTTTTGCGCATTCTGGGCGTTCGGGTGTCAGTTGAGGGGATTGCGCCCAAGACCGGCCCCGCGATCCTTGCTGCCAATCATGTGTCGTGGCTTGATATTGTGATTCTAAGTTCGGTTGCACCCTTGTCCTTCATCGCCAAGAAGGACGTCAACCGCTGGCCGTTCTTTGGTTCGCTTGCAAGATTGCAGCGCACGGTATTTGTGGACCGTGAACGGCGCGCCGCCACGGGAACATCGCGCGATGAAATTCGGGAGAGGTTGAACGCGGGTGACATTCTGGTCTTGTTTGCCGAAGGAACGTCAGGCGACGGGGTGCAGGTGATGCCCTTCAAGTCGGCCTTTTTTGCAGCGGCTGAAACGCCGGACATCACGGTGCATCCCGTTAGCGTTGCTTATACCGGCCACCGCAACATCCCGATGACGCGCCGGCTGCGTCCACATTATGCCTGGTATGGCGATATGGATTTGGCGCCACATCTTTGGGCTGCGCTGGCGCATGGGCCCATTGAGGTCAAGGTTGTCTGCCATCCGCCACTTCGGGCCGAAAACGGGCGCAAAGAACTGGCGCAAAACGCTGAAAACACCGTGCGTGAGGGTTTGGCGCACGCGCTTCACGGCAAGCCCAAAATGCGCTAGCAGTTGCCGCCATGACGCCCAAAACCGCCTATGTCAAAACCTACGGCTGCCAGATGAATGTCTATGACAGTGACCGCATGCGCGATTCGCTGAAGACGCTGGGCTATGCTGAAACCCCAAAGCCCGACAACGCCGATCTGGTGATTTTCAACACCTGCCACATTCGCGAGCACGCGGCTGAAAAAGTCTATTCGGAACTGGGCCGCATGCGCAGACTTAAAGCAGCCAGGCATGACAAGGGCGAGGAGATGATCGTGGCGGTTGCCGGTTGCGTGGCGCAGGCCGAGGGTTCGGAGATCATCCGCCGCGCCAAGACTGTTGATCTGGTGTTTGGACCACAGACCTATCACCGCCTGCCCCAGCTTATTGCCGAGCACCGGAGAACCGGCAAAGCCATTGTTGAAACTGAGTTTCCGGCGGAAGACAAGTTTGAGGCGCTAGATCTGCAAGGTCCGGTTCCCAAACCCGGCCGGAGCGTTTCCGCATTTTTAACCGTGCAGGAGGGGTGTGACAAGTTTTGCAGCTTCTGTGTGGTGCCCTATACGCGAGGGGCTGAATTTTCGCGGCCCGTCGCCCAGATTGAGGCCGAAGCGCATCGCCTGGTGGGCTCAGGGGTCAAGGAAATTACCCTTTTAGGTCAAAATGTTAACGCCTATCACGGGCTTTCCCCGGATGAAGTCGTTACAAATCTAGCGGGGCTTTTAACGCGACTGTCACACATCGATGGCATCCTGAGGCTGCGTTATACGACAAGCCACCCGAGGGATATGGACGACGCATTGATTGAGGTTCACGCCAGTAACCCGAAGCTGATGCCCTTCCTGCATCTTCCCGTCCAGTGCGGCAGTGACCGCGTTCTCAAAGCGATGAACCGGGGGCATACCATTGAAACCTATCTCGACACCGTCGCCAAAGTCAGAAAAACACGCCCCGACATGGCCTTGTCAGGCGATTTCATCGTGGGGTTTCCCGGTGAAACTGAAAGCGACTTTGAGGCAACCCTCGAGCTGATCAGGGCTGTTGGCTATGCCAGCGCCTATTCCTTCAAATACTCGCCCCGCCCTGGAACGCCTGCGGCCGATCATAAACAGGTTCCCGATGATGTGATGGCCGACAGGCTGGCGCGCATCCAGACGCTGATTCATGACCAGCAAACAGCCTTCAATAAAGCTTGCGTTGGCAAAACCTTGGCCGTACTTTTGGAAAAGAAGGGCCGTGATCAGGGGCAGCTCGTGGGCCGTTCCCCCTATTTGCAGCCTGTACATTTTGAGGGCGTTGAAGCTGACATTGGCACCGTACAGAACATTACAATAGTTGGTGTTGGCAGCAACAGTCTTTCGGGCCATTATGGGGCGGTGACACAGTGATTCCGGGGCATGACGCAAACATAGGAGAGACTAACTTTTGAACCCCCCAGCCAGTGCAGCTCAGCTTGCAGCCGTCAAGTCCAATGCGGACGATCAAGACACACTCACACTTGCATTCGATGATAATCGCCTTCTGTCAATTTTGTTTGGTCAACACGATGAACACCTCGCGTTGATAGAGCACAAGCTGGCGGTTGCCATCACGCCGCGCGGGAACCGGGTTTCCATCCGGGGGCTTGGACCAGCGCGTGACAGTGCTAAGAATGTCTTGACGCAGCTTTATCAGCGGGCGCGCCGCGGGCTTGAAATCAACCGCGGCGAAGTTGAAGGAGCCGTTCGCATGAATCAAGTGGTTCATGAAAAGGAAGTTCAGGAAGGCACCGTGCGCACCCGCCGCAAGCTGGTGATGCCGCGCACGCCGATGCAGAAAACCTATGTGGAAGCCATTCGCAAGAATGAGCTGGTGTTTGGCATTGGCCCGGCAGGCACTGGCAAAACCTATCTGGCAGTTGCGTGCGCCGCCGAAGCCCTGATGAATGGCGAGGTCGACCGCATTATCCTGTCTCGCCCGGCTGTGGAAGCGGGTGAGCGCCTGGGATTTCTGCCAGGCGACATGAAAGACAAGGTCGATCCTTATCTTCGTCCGCTTTATGATGCGCTCTATGACATGATGCCGGCAGCGCTGGTGGCCAAGGGACTGGCTGAAAATCAGATTGAAATCGCACCTTTGGCTTTCATGCGGGGACGCACTTTGGCATCTGCCTTCATCATCTTGGATGAAGCGCAGAACACCACGCCGCAGCAGATGAAAATGTTTTTGACACGCCTCGGCGAGGGAAGCCGCATGGTTGTGACCGGGGATCCGAGCCAGGTTGATTTGCCTGCGGGCGCCACATCGGGTCTTGATGACGCCTTGCGGGTTCTCGAAAAAGTCAAAGGCTCGGCGCAGATACGCTTTTCCACCAACGACATTGTGCGCCATGCTTTGGTTGGCCGCATCGTTGCCGCCTATGACAAGTTGGGAGCCAAGGTGAAAAGTCTTTCCCGCGGCAAATGAATTTAGACATCAGCATTGGCGACAAGGATTGGAAAAGCATCCCCAATCTTCGCAGGCTTGCGCGGGCCGCCGTCAGCGCTGCCGTGCCTGACAAAAATATTTCAATCAGCCTGCTGTTTGCCAGTGATGCAAGGGTCGCCGAGATTAATGGCCAGTGGCGGGCCAAGCCCCAGGCCACAAATGTCCTGTCGTTTCCGGTTTTGGCCAAAACACCTGTCCCAGCGGGTCAACCGCGGCCCCTCGGCGATATTGTGCTGGCTTATGGCGTTGTCGCCAAGGAGGCCCAGCAACAAAAAAAACCTGTGGCCAATCACGTTTCGCATTTGATCGTACATGGTGTATTACACCTGCTAGGATATGATCATGAGAACGATCGGGACGCAGAAGCCATGGAAGGGCTTGAGACAAAAATTCTGGCAGGGCTTGGAATTGAAAACCCTTACGCATCATGAGTAACGACAACGCGGAAACACCGCGCAAGGAAAGCCTGATTCAGAAACTAAAGCGGAAACTCCGAAAGCCGCGCGACAAGGGTTTGCGCGAGGGGCTTGAAAACGTCATCGACACCCATCATGCGGAAAACCCGAATGATGACCTGGGCCACGAAACCAAATCGATGATGCGCAATCTCATCACGTTTTCCGACCTTCGGGTTGATGATGTGATGGTGCCGCGCGCCGATATCATTGCGATTGAAGACAGCTCGACGATGCGCGAACTGCTGGTCAAGTTCCATGAAGCCAATCATTCGCGCATTCCGGTTTACCGCGAGACGCTGGATGATGTGGCCGGCATGATCCATGTCAAGGATTTCATGCGCTGGATGTCGGAAACGGGTTCAAAGGGCAAATCAAAAACAAAGTCTCCTGGCATATCGATTTCGGCCACAGCGCTTGCCACGACAGTCAAACAATCTGGCCTCAGCCGCGAAGTGCTGTTTGTGCCGCCATCGATGCCTGCGGCTGATCTCTTGGTGAAGATGCAGGCAAGCCACATACACCTGGCTATCGTCATCGACGAGTATGGCGGCAGCGACGGATTGATTTCGATTGAAGACCTGGTTGAGGAAATTGTTGGCGATATTTCCGACGAGCACGACACGGAAGACGAGAAACTCATCAGGCGGCAAGAAGAAAATATCTATGTGGCAGACGCCCGGGTGCAAATTTCGGCGGTCGATGAATTGCTGGGTGTCGATCTCCTGTCGGATGAAGATGAGGACGAGGCTGATACGCTCGGTGGATTGATATTCGAAATGGCCGGTCGCGTTCCGGCTCGCGGCGAAATCATTACACACTCCAGTGGACTGGAATTTGAAATCCTGCAATCGGATCCAAGACGGGTCAAACGCATCCGCATCCGGGTGAAAAAGCTCGAACCAAATGCTGACGCGGCAGCGAGTGGCGAGGCAAGCTAAAGCAAGCCGGCGTCTTTTGCGTGTTTGCGCAAATTGATTTCCGGCCTTGCGCCCATATGGGAGATGACTTCGGCGGCGGCAAGGCTTCCGAGTTGAGCGGATCTGGCGTGGCCGATGCCTTGCGTGAAGCCAAACAGGAAGCCTGCCGCATATAAATCGCCTGCACCTGTCACATCCACAACGCGGGGAATTGGAATTGCCGGGATCACCAAGACATCATCCCCATGGGCCACGACGCTGCCTGCTGCTGAGCGGGTCACCACGGCCGTTTCACAATCCTTGCGAAGGGCCCTTAAGGCGCCGTCAAAATTCTGCGTGAGGTAAAGCGACTTGATTTCAGACTCGTTGGCGAAGACGATATCTATGTCATTCCTGATGAGTTCCAGAAAGCTGTCGCGGTGGCGCTCGACACAGAATGAATCCGACAAGGTAATCGATGTGAGTTTTCCGGCCTTGCGGGCTATTTTTGCGGCGAGCTTAAAGGCCTCCTTGGCTTCCCGCTTGTCCCACAAGTAACCCTCCATGTAAGTGACCTTGGCGGCCGAGACGATGTTTTCATCAACGTCACTCTCATTCAAATGAACGCAGGCGCCCAAGTAGGTGTTCATGGTGCGCTCTCCTTCCGGGGTCACCAAAATGAAGGAGCGCGCGGTGGCGGGGCCCGATGTTGCGGCCACGCTGTCAAACTGAACGCCAAGGCTTCGCATGTCGTGACGGAAAATTTCACCCAGCTGGTCGGATTTAATCTTGCCGAAGTAGGCCGCCTTGCCGCCGAATGAGGCAACACCTGCTGCCGTATTGCCAGCTGAACCACCTGAGATTTCGATGGCCGGGCCCATGCTGTTGTAAAGTTCTTCAGCGCGCGCCTCATCAATCAGGTTCATCGAACCTTTGACAAGGCCATTTTTTTCAACGAAAGCATCATCAACTTTTGCAATGACGTCGACTATGGCGTTGCCAATTGTGAGCACGTCGATTTTCGCTTGCGCCATTGTTTTCCCCTGTTTTGCTATGCCCGTAGCTCATGCCACTTGCGGAGGCAAGCTCGAAGTCTTACTTGCTTGTCTATGCTTGCTGCCACCTTCAAAGCCTTGGGCGATCTGTTGTCGGCTGAATTCCGGTCTGTCCTGTTCAAGGCGGTGGGCATGACGCTGGCTTTGTTTGTTGCCGTGCTGATCGGCGTTGAAATCCTGCTGTCGTACTTGATCCTGTTGCCGTGGGCATGGGCTGAAACGCTTGCGGCGATCGGCGCCGGGTTGGGTTTGCTGGTTGTGTTCTTCTTTCTGATGGCTCCGGTTGTCGCAATTTTTGCTGGCCTCTATCTCGACAAGGTCGCGGGCCTCGTGGAGGACCGGCATTACGCGCAGGATCCCAAGGGGGTTCCGCTTTCGAATTTTCGCGCGTTGCAAACCTCGCTGCAATTTGCGCTGATTATCCTGCTGGTGAACCTTGCCGTGTTGCCGCTCATCTTTACCGGCATTGGCATCGTGGTGCTGATCGCGGCCAATGCCTATCTGGTGTCACGCGAGTATTTTGAGATGGTGGCGATGCGACATATGGCCGTGGACGAGGCGAGGCTGTTTCGCAGGGACAACACGCCAGCGATACTTGCGGCGGGATTTGTTCCCGCCATTCTCTCTCTCATCCCGCTGGTGAACCTGGTGGTTCCACTGTTTGCCACATCCTATTTCGTTCACATCTTCAAGCAGCTGCGGGCGTCTTCGGTTTGAACTGGCAGAGATCAACAATCGGGCAGCGCCAGCATTCGGGCTTTCTGGCCTTGCAGATATAGCGCCCGTGCAAAATCAACCAGTGGTGGGCATGGCGGAGATAGGCTTTGGGGATGACTTTCAACAGGCCCTTCTCAACCTCAAGCGGTGACTTTCCGGGCGCCAGGCCAAGCCGATTGCCCAGTCGAAACAGGTGCGTATCGACGGCAATGGTGGGTTCGCCGAAAACATTGTTGAGAACCACATTGGCGGTTTTTCGTCCGACACCGGGCAGCGCCTCAAGCGCTTCACGATTATTGGGAACCTGCGATTGGTGGTTTTTAACAAGGGCTTTCGACAGCGCGATCACATTCTTGGCTTTGGCGCGAAACAGGCCGATCGTCTTGATGTGCTGCGTTAGATTTTCCTCGCCCAGTGCCGCCATTTTCTCAGGCGTGTCGGCCACCTTGAACAGGGGACCGGTGGCGCGGTTCACGCCCAGATCAGTTGCCTGGGCTGACAGCACCACGGCCACCAGAAAGGTGAACGGGTTGACGGAATTCAGCTCGCCCATGGGTTCGGGCTCCAGGTCGCGGAAGCGTTGGAATATTTCTTCGATTTCAGCTGGCTTCAATCGCCTTGTCTTTGCCATCAATTCCCTGCTTATTTTTGCCAATACTGAGTGAGCCTTACCATGGAAGAAAAAACCAATACAACCTGGCGCGCCACCCTCACACCCCATCGCTCTTTGACCAGCAGGGGTTTTGCGATCCTGATGGGGGCGATTGTTGGGGCCAATCTGGCTGGCGGATTATTTTTTCTGATTATCGGGGCGTGGCCGGTTGTCGGTTTTCTCGGGATTGACGTGCTCCTGGTATGGCTGGCGTTTCGCAGCAATTATGCCAATGGCCGCCAGGCCGAACGCATTGAAATTACGGCGCACGAGCTTGTGCTTGAAAAATTGTGGGAAAGGCGGCCCCGCCTTGAGCAGCGGTTTGCCAGGCGTTGGGTGCGCGTTGAACTTGAAATCGATGCGGAGCGCGAACTGATCGGCCCGCTTTACTTGCGTTTTCAGGGTCAACGCACACAGATTGCCAGCTTTCTGGGTGGCGAGGAACGCCAGGCCTTCGCAAGAGCGCTCAAGGCAGCGCTTGCCAGCCCTTCGACGTGAGCAAGAATCGGGTGGCTCTTGGCGGAGTAGCGCACTAAGTTTGGAGGATGGAAAACCAAACGAACGACTATGAGATGGTGAAGCATACGCTGGCTTTCATTTCTGAAAATTGGCGGGAGCAGCCTTCGCTTGAAACGCTTGCCGATCAGGCTGGCCTCAGCCCCACGCATCTGCAGCGGCTGTTCACACGCTGGGCGGGCCTCAGTCCCAAGGCCTTCTTGCAGGCCGTAACACTTGATCACGCACGGGAACTGCTGCGGGATTCGGCCTCGATCCTTGATGCTTCCTATGAGCTGGGGCTTTCGGGACCCGGGCGCTTGCATGATTTGTTCGTGACCCATGAGGGCATGTCGCCAGGGATTTACAAGGCGCGCGGCCGTGGCCTCACTATCTCCTACGGCTTCCATGACTGTCCTTTTGGGCGCGCATTGATTTTGATCACCAACGAAGGTCTGGCTGGCCTTGCCTTTGCTGATGATGGCCAGGAAAAAACTTCCCTGGCTGATATGTGTTCACGCTGGCCTGAGGCCACATATATTGAAAATCCAAAGGCCACTGCGCCCTATGCCAAGCGCATTTTTGAATCGGAGCGCTGGAAATCCAACGAGCCGTTGCGTGTTGTCTTCATTGGTTCGGATTTTGAAATTCGCGTGTGGGAAACCCTGCTGCGCATTCCATTCGGCAAGGCGTCCACCTATTCCGACATCGCGGCCCACATCGGAAAACCGTCAGCCGCGCGCGCTGTTGGGACTGCTGTTGGCAAAAATCCGGTTTCTTTCGTTGTGCCGTGTCACCGCGTGTTGGGAAAATCCGGCGGACTTTGCGGCTATCATTGGGGACTTACCCGCAAGCGCGCCATTCTGGGCTGGGAAGCCGGCGTTATGGCTGCTTGAGTTTCTTGTAGAAAATTGCCGTGTCGTGCAGGCCCTTGGTATCGTAGGCGTAATCTGGAATGTAGCCCACCAGTGCGAAGCCGAGGCCGCTATAGAATTTTTCAACCGCGCCGTGGCCCACGGCGTCAAACGTGACCAGCGAATAGTTGAGATCGCGGGCCTTCTGCTCCAGCGCCTGCATCAACAGCGTGCCAACGCCCTTCCGGCGGAAGTCCCGGTGCACCAGGAGCTTGGCCACGTCGCAGCGGTGGGGCTGATTGGGCGCCCAAGCCTTGATCAACAGAACCGTTCCAGCAATCACATTGTTTTCTTCGACCACAAACTGAACAGCGGTTCCTGCCGAAATGTCGGGCAATTGCCTTCGCCAATAGTCCTCGGCCACCTCGCTGGAAAGCGGCTCCATGAAACTGACGCCGGCGCCTGAATCAACCGCATCAATGAGAATTTTCCCCAACCGTGGAACATGACTCTCATATTCTGAACTTGTCAGTTCACGGATGATCATGCGGTGAGGGTTTCCACTGATTGGGGCCTGGAATCGGGGCCAATCCTGTAACAAACGGGAATGCCGGTTTCCAGTTCGCGCTTGAGGATTTGTTCGGGCGTCAAGCCTTCAATGGCCATAATGAGGGCGCGCAAGGAATTGCCATGGGCTGCAACAAGCACGGATTTTCCGCTCAATACATGGGGCTGGATTTCATGCATGTAGTAAGGCAGGGCGCGGGCCAAGGTGTCTTTCAGGCTTTCGCCACCGGGGGGCGGCACGTCGTAGGAACGCCGCCAGATCAGCACTTGGTCTTCGCCCCATTTCTTGCGGGCATCGTCCTTGTTGAGACCTGTAAGCTCGCCGTAGTCACGCTCATTCAAGGCCTGATCGCGGGTTTCGGGCAAGCCTGTTGCGCCCAATTCCTCCAGGATGATTTGCAAGGTATGCTGAGCGCGGGTCAGCGCACTGGTAAAGCACAGGTCAAATTTGTAGCCCTTGGCCTTCAGGCGCTGGCCTGCCGCATGGGCCTCTTTTACGCCTTGTTCCGAAAGATCGGGATCCTTCCAGCCGGTGAACAGGTTCTTCAAATTCCATTCGCTCTGGCCATGACGCACCAGCACAAGGGTTCCACTCATTATTTCAACCCCAAGACATCAGCCATGGCATAGAGGCCGGGCTTTTGGTTCATCGCCCAAAGCGCTGCCTTCACGGCGCCATAGGCGAAGAGATCGCGGCTTTCGGCCTTGTGGGTGAGTTCGATCCGCTCGGAATTTCCGGCAAACATCACTGTATGGTCACCCACCACGGAACCGCCGCGCAGGGTGGCAAAGCCGATATCGCCAATAGGCCTTGCACCCGTGTGGCCATCGCGCAAGCGGACCGAACGTTTTGCCAGATCAATTTCGCGACCTTCGGCTGCGGCTTTTCCCAAGAGCAACGCTGTGCCCGAGGGCGCGTCAATCTTGTGGCGGTGATGCATTTCGAGAACTTCAATATCAAAATCCTCGCCCAAGGCCTTGGCGGCTTTCTTCACCAGAGAGGCCAGAATATTGACGCCCAGACTCATGTTGCCGGATTTCACGATGCGGGCCGTTTTGGCGGCAATCCTGATTTTTTCTTCGCCACCTGCATCAATGCCGGTGGTGCCTATTACATGCACAACGCCAGCGCGGGCAGAATGTTCGACCAGTGAAAGGGTCGCCGCAGGCACGGTAAAATCAATGATGGCATCAATGGATTTGAAAAGCGCTGCTGGATCGTCCGTAATAATAGCGCCGGTGCCCTCCATGACGGAGCCCACGAGCGGCGATCCCTTGACCTCCAGGCCACCCACAACGGTGCAACCCGGCGTTTCCTGAAACACCCTGGTCAACACCCGCCCCATGCGCCCACCAGCGCCCGCAATTGCGATTTTCATTGTCATGGGGAGTTCATAGCAATGGTCATGTACAAAGAACAAGTGCCTCAATTGCGCCATGAGGTTTTGGCCATTTGGCTCTGTGTGGCGCGGGTTCAGATTTTTGGGGTGGTTTGTGGTTTTGCTGATGGTGATGCCGTCGGCGGTTGGCGCTGTTATGGGTTATGCCAAGGGCTGGCCCTCCTCCTGGCGGGCCGCCAACTGGAATTCCTCTGGTGCGTTGCCCGAGGCGTCGCAAGTTGAACCTGCAAAAGTCATCATTCTGGCTTCGCGCACGGGGCAATGGAAAAGTATTTTCGCCGAGCATATGTCGATTGTGGTGAAGCCCCGCGGTGCTGGCCGATGGACGCGGTACGATGTGGTGGGCTGGGGCAATCCGGTGCGGAGGGATGCTTATGCGGCTGATGCCTTCTGGTATGGCAATACGCCGAAAATTATTTTTGAACTTTCAGGCGAGGACGCTGCCCGGCTTATTCCTGCCATCGAGACATCAATCAACCGCTATCCCTATCAGTCCAAGGGCAGTTATGTGATCTGGCCCGGCCCCAATTCCAATACATTCGTCTCCTGGGTGGTGCGGAACACAAAAGGGTTCAACGCGGAGCTTTCACCGGTGGCCGTGGGCAAGGATTACCTCGGCCCTGGATTGCAAATGGCGCGGGCGCCCAGTGACACGGGCTACACGATCTCGGTGAGCGGATATGTTGGAGCCACACTGGCGTGGGATGAAGGATTTGAAATTCACCTGATCGGCAGCACGATAGGTATCGATCCGGATGATCTCGCGGTCAAGTTGCCTGCCTTGGGAAAGTTGAGATTTTTCGATTTAGCCGTGAACTAAACGCCCTCGACAATTACAACATCTGCCTCGCCTGCACCTTTGCGTTTGGCTTTTGCGGCCTGATACTCAGCCGAGTTGTAGCAATCAAGTGCGGCCTGCAACGACGGAAACTCGATCACCACATTGCGGGGGCGGCCCTGGCCTTCCAGCTGATGATGGGCGCCACCGCGGGCCAGAATCGTCGCACCATATTTCTTGAAGGCCACGGGCGCATCATTGGCATAGAGTTTATACTGGTCAGGATTGGTTACGGTGACGTGGGCGATCCAATAGGCTTTTGGCAT